>NZ_CAJYDP010000004.1:0-305273 GCF_913757945.1 Methanoculleus sp. 10
GGTATTCCACCTCTGTGAAGCCCGGGCGGGGTGGGGGGACGGAGAGAAGAGGTTCTGGGTATCGCTCTGGGTAGGATGGAGTTTCCCGGCCCGGCACCCCGCCGGGGATGGACGCCGGAGTCGACGTGCTACTCCTCCCCCGGGGCATCCGGGGGGAGGAGGTCGGTCTGCCGGTCCTCCCCGCTCCCCGCCCTCCTTGCGGCGTTTGCAAAGAGGTGAGCCTGCCGGGTCGGCTCCGGGAGCCGGTATCCCCGGGCGGTCGCGAGGACGAGGTCGACTGCCTGCGAAAGAGCGATCCGGTGGCCCACGGAGACGTAGACCGGTTTCGTCCTCTCTTTTGTCCGCACCGCCATCCCGATCGTCTCGCCGTGGTGGCGTATGGGGCTCGCCGACCCCCTGCCGGCCCCGGGTTCCGCCGCCGTGCCGACAAGGAGGCTCTTTGCGACCCCGACCGCGGGCCGGTCGAGGAGGACGCCCATATGGCTTGCGATCCCGAGCCCCCTCGGGTGGGCGATCCCCTGCCCGTCAAAGAATATGACGTCAGGTTCCGACCGCAGCCTCCGGAACGCCTCAAGGAGGGCGGGGCCTTCCCGGAAGGTCAGGAGGCCAGGGATATAGGGAAACGACGTCTTCGCGGAGGCAGAAACCCGTTCGACGACGGTGAGGTCGGGGTAGCGGAGGGCGACCGCAACCGCGTAGATCTCGTCGGAGCCCTTCGTGTAGGAGGCGTCGGCGCCGGCCAGGAGGGAAACCTCCCCCATATCGCCGGAGAGGCGGACCCTGGCCCGGAGCGCCTCCTGGAGGCGGGCGGCCTCGCCTGGCGTCAGGTTGAACAGGTGCGTCTCTCGGATCTCCATGGCTGCTCCCGCCGCACGGCGGCAGGTGAGGGTTCAAAGATTATTATATAACCATTATTATATACTTTGGATGTACAGCATACCGCGGGCAGAAACCTATGAGCAGGCAGAACCCGCTTCGATATGCTATTGCCTTCCTGATAGCGCTCCCCGGAGCGCTGATCGCGTACGCCGCCTTCACGACACCCGGCCTCTCGCTCTTCATAGGAGTCGCCGCTGTCGTCGTCCTCGCAGGGGTGCTCGCCGCCGCCGCGATGCAGATCGCCGACCAGTGGGAGAAAGCCGTCGTGCTCCGCCTGGGCCGGTTCTCGGGCCTCCGCGGCCCGGGCGTCTTTGCCATCGTTCCGCTCGTCGACACGGTGGCCTACTGGATCGATCTCCGGACGATCACGACGTCGTTTAGGGCGGAAAAAACCCTCACCCGGGATACGGTCCCCGTCGACGTCGAGGCGGTCCTCTTCTGGCGAGTAAGGAACCCGGAGAAAGCGGCGCTGGAGGTTGAGGACTACCGTTCCGCCATCAGCTGGGCGGCGCAGACGGCGCTCCGGGAGGTCATCGGGAAGTCCAACCTCGCGGATATGCTCGAGGGGCGGGAGAGGCTTGATGCGGAGCTCCAGCGGATCATCGACGTCCGAACCGAACAGTGGGGGATCCATGTCAGTTCCGTCGAGATCCGGGATATCCTGATCCCCCGCGAACTGCAGGACGCGATGTCCATGCAGGCCCAGGCGGAGCGGGAGCGGCAGGCGCGGGTGATCCTCGGCGACTCCGAACTGCAGGTCGCAAAGAAGTTCGAGGAGGCGGCGAAGACCTACCAGGACAACCCGACCGCCCTCCACCTCCGCGCGATGAATATGCTCTATGAAGGCCTCAAAGAGAAGGCGACGCTCGTCCTCGTCCCGGCATCGGTCCTCGACACGATGAACCTCGGGACCACCCTCGGCCTCTCGGCGCTCGCGAAGAGCACGATAGAGGGTAATGGGGGCGGCCGGGGAGCCACGGCCGGTGACGAAAAACCCCATCCGCCCGCGGCGCCGGAACCCGGGCCCTCCTGACGGCGTCGCCCGACCGTGGCCCGGCCCCATCACCGGGGGTGGCGAGGCATTTTTATACGTGAAGATCGGGTACGGCCCGGAGTGTCACCTCCGGGACGTGAACAGTATGGCGCGATGGGCGTGCAGTGTCTGTGATTACGAGTACAACGAGGAGGCGGGGGACCCCGCCGCCGGCATACCTCCGGGAACGCGATTTGAAGACCTCCCCGCCGGATGGCGATGCCCCGGCTGCAGGGTCGGGAAGGAAGCGTTTGTGCGGGTCGATGAAGAGGAAGAGGTGGAGAGGAATGAAGAAGACAACCTCTGAAGGGCCGGAAACGACCGTGGCCGACGTCCTGGTCGCGGAACTCGCGGCATGGGGGATCGACCTCTTCTTCGGCATCCCCGGCGCATCGTCGCTCCCCCTCGTGGACGCGGTCCGGAAGAACCAGAACGCCCGGTACATCGTCGTCCGGCACGAGCAGACCGCGGCGATGGCCGCGTCCGCCTACAACAAGTTCACAGGGAGGATAGCGGTCTGCCTGACCATCGCCGGGCCGGGAGCGACGAACCTCGCCACCGGGCTCTACGACGCAAAGGAGGACCGGGCAAGCGTGCTCTCGCTCAACGGGCAGGTGAAGACGCAGTACGCCGGTCCCGGCGGCATCCAGGAGATCGACCAGGACGCATTCTTCCGGCCCATCACGGTCTTCAACAACACCGTCGCCGACCCGGTGACGGCGGTCAAACTCCTCACCCGGGCGCTGCGCTACGCCATCGTCGCCCGCGGCGTCGCCCAGCTCTCGCTCCCGAACGACATCCAGGCCGCACCGCTCGAGTCCGCCTACTGCGAGCGCGAGACCTGCCTTCCGTCGGTCAGCGCCGCGCCGACCGACGAGGCCGTCCGGGCGGCGGCAGAAGTGATCGATGCTGCCTCCCGCCCGGTCATCCTCGCCGGGTTCGGAGCCATGCATGCGGCCGGGGCGGTCCTCGACCTCGCAACGAAGATCCAGGCGCCGATCGTCACCACCTTCCGCGCAAAGGGTATCCTCCCCGACGACAACGAGTGGGTCGCCGGGGTGCATGGCGAGCTCGGGACGCCCCACGCCCTGACGCTTGTCCTGAAGTCTGACCTCGTGATCGCCTGCGGCGCGAGTTTCTCCGACCTCACCGGGATACCGCAGGGTAAGCGGGCCGTCCAGATCGACATCGACCCGCTCCAGCTCGGAAAACACCCGCTCGCGGCAGGAGTCTTTGGTGACTGCGCCATTGCTCTCCCCCGGATCGCCGGGCAGGTCCAGGCGCGGGAGGACCGGGGCGAGAGGCGGTGGCTCGCGGACAAGAAACGGGAGTGGTTCGACCGGCTGGACCGGGAGGCCGACCCGGAGGCCGTGCCGGTCCGCCCGCCCTACATCATGAAGGTCCTCTCCGACCTCCTGCCGGAGGATGCGGTCATCTCCCTCGACGTCGGGGACAACCAGTGGTGGTTCGGGCGGAACTTCCGGATGAAACGGCAGCGGTTCGCGATGTCCGGCTACCTCGGGACGATGGGGTTCGGGCTCCCGGGGGCGATTGCGGCAAAACTCGCCTACCCTGATGCGACCGTCGCCTGCATCACCGGGGACGGCGGCTTTGCGATGGTCATGGCCGACTTCGCCACGGCGGTCAAGTACGATCTTCCCATCGTCGTGGTGGTCCTCAACAACCACGAGCTTGCCATGATCCGGGAGGAGCAGCGGGAGGCGGGCTACCCGCCCTATGGGGTCGACCTCACGAACCCCGACTTCGCGGCGTTTGCCCGGGCCTCGGGAGGCGCCGGGATCCGCGTGACCCAGCCGCAGGATCTCCCCCGTGCGGTCGAAGAGGCCCTGAAGATGAACAAACCCGTCGTCGTCGACGTCGAGACCGACCCGGAGCGGTTTCCGGTGAAAAAAGGAGCGGGACCGGCTTAATCGCCGGTGAGGTAGTCGTAGAGGAACGCCGCGAGGACCGCGCCGACGATTGGCCCGATGATGTAGATCGGGAAGAACTCCCAGAGGTTCTGTCCCGCGAGCAGCCAATCCCCGAGGTACGGCCCGAACGTACGCGCGGGATTCAGCGACGCGCCGGTCAGGTTCCCGGTCGTCGTGATGATCCCGGCGACCGCGAGACCGACCGCGAGGCCGGCAAAGCCCGGCGTGGCCCGTTCGTCGACGGCGGCGCCCATGATGACGAGCATGAGGAGGAACGTCCCGACGGCCTCGATGACGATCGCCTGCACGTAGCCGATACCGTGGAAGGGCGCCGTTGCCCCGAGGCCCCCGATCGCGACGGCGTCCGGGCCGACAGCCCAGGCAAAGAGGAGGCTTGCGGCCGCCGCACCGAGGAGCTGCGCAACGATGTACGGGCCCACGTCGCGGCCCGGGAACCGCCCGGTCGCAAAGAGGGCTATCGTCACCGCCGGGTTGATGTGGCAGCCCGATACCCTTCCGAGGGCGTAGATGGACCCGGCAATCGCGATGCCGAAGGCGAGCCCTATAGCGAGCCAGTCGCCAAGGCCCCCGAGTGCCCCGATCCCGATGTTGAACGGTGTCGCCGGGGTGGTCCCCGCGGCGAGCATCAGCGTGACGGCCGCGGCACCCGCCCCGAAGAAGACCAGGATGAACGTCCCGACGGCCTCGGCGACGAACCGCTTTCCAAGAGATACAGTCATGGTTTCACCTGATTTCCTCATCACCTTTTCGGAATAAGGATTCTGTTAAAATGGTCCGGGGGAGTGCCTCACTTCCCGTACAGGGCCGCGTAGCACTCGGGGCAGAGGATCCGCGGCAGCGGCGCCTTCACGCGCCTGCTCGGGAACGGGTAGCCGCCTTCCCAGACGTCGACATCCTTTCTGATGGCGTGTTCCATGCAGAGCCCCATACCGCAGACGATGCAGATCGCCACCGCCTCGCTCTCTCCCCCCTCAAGGGCGCAGTAGTAGCACTTCATGCCGGCTCCCCTCCCTTCAGACCGCCTCTTTCCACTGGCAGTACGGGTGCCGCAGGTCGACCAGGCAGGCCGCTGCACAGTTCTTGCAGGCCCGCACCGGAGCTGCCGCCGTCTCCTTCTCGAGGGCGATGATATTCGTCATCATCGTCGCGGTCACGGGCTCGCTTGTGAGGAGGCACGGGTAGTCGGCAAGCCGCATCAGGGCGGAGAACCGGACCGATATGGCGCAGGCCGCATAGGCATACCACTGCGGGTTCATCAGCACCTCGTTTGCATGGATGGGCGAGAGGTCGATCGGGTACTTGCCGACCATGGGGACCAGTTCCTCACCGGACCCGTTCCGGCCCCGCTCTGCCTTATCGAGGATCTTCCATCCGCGGTAGATCGTGTCCATGAAGTCGCAGTTGTGGAGTTCTGCCGCCGCTCCCCTGGCCGGGTAGACCTGGACGTAATTGTGGAACCTCTTTGTGAGCAGGTCGACGATCATGGGAGCGTTGAATCCGTCGAGTTCGAGGATGTACTCGGTCGCGGCCGCAGAAGCGCCGGTCGCAAGCGAGAGGACGTCCCAGTAACTCTTGTACGAGTCGAGCGACTTTCGGAGCGTGGACTCCATCACGTCAGTGACCGCCTCGATCACCGCCATGATGACGTCGTCCTTGCACATGTTGAAGGTCGACTGCGCAATGTGGTGCGAGACGTCGCCGACGCTGTAGGCCGGTACGGTCAGGATGTTGCCGTAGTGGACGCCGTCATCGATGGCCGCCTTGACGGTCGCCTCCATCCGCCGCCCGTACTCGCTCATGTACTTCCGGGCATCAAATGACGTCATCCCGGCCTCGTCCATCAGTTCCGCCTGGGCCTCGACCGGTTCGCGGTAGATCTTCTGCATCGTCGCGATCTCTTTTGCCGTCGCCTCGGCGGGGGTGGCCCCTGCCTCAAGGGCGTGGGCGAAGGCGTCGCCGAAGCCGTAGGAGGTGTTCATACCCCACGATTTGGCAGCGAGGATGGCCCGCTTGTGCTCGACCGGAATATCGGTCTTCGTCAGCACGCGGTTCACCACGTTGCTCGTGCTCCCCGGCATCAGCGCAAAGTCGACGACGCAGGTGGGCCCGTAGAACCCGCCGTAATGCCGCACCGCCTCAAGGCCAATTCGTGCTTCTGCATCAGCGATTGCCTGAACGAAGGCATCGACACTTTTTGCGAACGCCTCATCCTGGTTTTTGAGGATCTCAAGCACAACCGGCGTCTGGTAGTGCTCGACGAAGGGGTCGTCTTCGGGGCGGACGGTCTTTGTGAGGCCCTTCAAGATCTCGTGGTGCGATATCACCGAGTTTTTGTGGAGGTCGATGACCGCCTGGCTCTGGTCGCCGATCGCCGTCATCTTCCGGGCCACATCGACATAGGGTTTTGCGTCTGCTATGACGAATTTCTGGCCGCGTTTCGCCTTCACGGTATCCACGTCCGCTCGCTGGGCGGCCATGGCCTCGTTTATCATCTTCTCGTAGAGCTCTTTCATATCAATCACCTTCTGATACAGTCTCCTGCTAGAGTCCAGGTGTTCATAAAGCGATCCCTGCGGTGGCCCTATCCTGAGCGCACCGGGTCTGGCAGCGCAAGTGGTGAGAGAGGTACGGAAGTAACGGCGGTGTCCAACGGGACAGGTCGGCACCGCCGGGAGAACGGTGTGGGGAAGGGTCAGGAGTGTCCGGGGATCGCCGGGACACCTCGCTGACGCGGTTGCTGGTTCCCGTACCCTGCATCTCACACCAGAATCCTGGTACTGGTTTTCCAATGGCATACTGCGCTCCGCTACCATATATCTATTGCGTCGTTGACAAACACGGAAACCGAGGCTTTTCCGGGGCCCTCACCCCGAATGATGCCTGGCGCCCGGGATTTTACCGGGAAACGACCTCTCCGGCGGCGCGTCAGAACCAGGCGTCGAGCGTCTTCTGCGTTCCCTTCACCGGGGCCCGGGCAAGAGCGCTCCTGACCCGGTCTTCGGAGAAGTCGTAACGCCCGCAGAGCATGGAGACGACCCCTTCCACGTCCGGCGGCCTCCACTCGAGGGTGTAGTCGTCGGTGACCGGCGGATCGAGGAAGAACTCGCGGACCGGAGCAGGGTCAAAATCGGGCTGCTTATCGGCGATGACAGACTCAAACTCGCCGTTCTTCACGATCTTCAGGGCTGTTTTGCCCCCGACGCCCCGGACGCCCGGGTTGAAGTCCGTGCCCACAAGGATACCGATCTCGACGAGCTGCTCGCGGGTGACACCGAGACGGTCGAGGAGGGAGGCGAGGACGATCCTCTCAGGGTTCACCGTGATCGTTCGTCCCCGGGACTTCCGCCTCCCGCTGACCGTGAGGTTCCGCACCAGGATTGGGGAACCGAAGAGGAGCGAGTCGTAGTCCTGCGAGACCGCGTAGGCGACGCTCGCCCTCCGCACCATGTGGGCAGCCTGCGCTTCGCCTTCGCTCGGCGCCTGCACCCGGGGGATCCCGAGCAGGTCGAGGAGTTCGCGGGACGATTCAAGGATATGGCTGTCGATCCGGGAGGACGCGCTCGCCTGTTTGTACGCTTCCTCCATATCCCCTTCCCGGAGCGCGGCCTTCCATGCCTCGTCGGCCCTGGTGCGGATCTCCCGCCGCACCTCTATCGTCTCCTGCTTGAACTCCGGCGGTCTTCCATCGAAGACGAAGACCGGCCTGATGCCTTTCTCCAGGAAGTTGACCGTCCGGAAGAGGATGCCGGAGAGGTGCGAGGTGACCCGGCCCTCACCGTTCATCAGCGGGGTGCCGTCAGGCTGCCGGATGATGGAGAGAAACTGGTAGAGCGCGTTGTGGGCGTCCACGGCGGCGATGCCGGAGAGGTCGTTCCACGTCAGCGGCTCTTTGCAGTCTGCGAGAATGTCGCGAATAGCAACGCCCATGCTATCTACTCATGAGAGGGGGAGACGCTATTAAGATGGCGGTCCGGTTCAGCGGTACATCCGGCGGGAGAGCCCGTCGACGATCTCCTCGATGTGGCTGACCGTGTTGTCGTACTTGGCGCTCATCGTCTTTCCCATCTCCTCGATGTTCACGCGCATGGTGCGCTCCCGCTGTGCGATACTCCGCTCGAGGCTCACGATCTTCATGCCAAGAGAGATGAGCAGCCCGCCGAGAGAGAGCATCATGAGCGTTGCAGCAACCGCTATGACCAGGTCCTGCCAGAACCGCATCACCAGCACGACGGTGGAGACCACCATCACGATGGTGAGAACGATGTCGCCGATGAGTTCGCGAATCTCCATATTTTAAAGTGATGAGGATGCATTAATTAACCTACCTAAAATGATTGGAGATGTATGATGCAGATACGCGACTGGCTGCCCCTCCTTGGAATGCCCCTTATGCTCCTCTCCGTCCAGGTGATTGCCGTCATCCTCGTGCTCCCCATGCAGGCGGCGGGGCTTGTGGCGTTCGAAGATCCTGAGTCGGTTGCAAATCCCCTGATATTCATAGGGATGCTGCTCGTCTTCACGCTGATCCTGCTCCTCCTGATCCGGTTCGGGGGACGGCGCTTCATCGCCCTCTTCATCGGATTTGCCATATTCATGACGTTCCTCTACATCTTCTCGGCGCTCTCGCTCCTCGCGCTCGGGGCCACCGACGCCGCCGTCGCCGGGACGCTCATCGCTGCCGCGGCGGCGACGGCGCTCCTCTACCTCTACCCGGAGTGGTACGTCATCGATATCCTCGGCATCCTGATATCCGCGGGGGTCGCGTCGATCTTCGGGGTCTCCCTTGCCGTCCTCCCGGTCCTCGTGCTGCTCGTGCTGCTCGCCGTCTATGACGCCATATCGGTCTACCGGACCAAACACATGATCACGCTCGCGGAAGGCGTCCTCGAGACGAAAGCCCCGATCATGGTCGTGGTCCCGAAACGGGCGGACTACTCGTTCCGAAAAGAAGGGCTCAACATCGCGGAGGGCGAAGAGCGCGGCGCGTTCGTCATGGGCATGGGCGACCTCATCATGCCCACCATCCTCGTTGCGTCGTCGCACGTCTTCGTGGATGCGCCCGCCGTCCTCTGGATCCTCTCCGCCCCGACGCTCGGCGCGATGGCGGGCTCGCTCGCCGGCCTCGCCGTCCTCCTCCACTTCGTCAACCGGGGCAACCCCCAGGCGGGCCTCCCGCCCTTAAACGGCGGCGCTATCCTTGGGTTTCTGGTTGGGGCGGCTCTCGCAGGTTCGTTTGGGTGGTGTCCTTTCTGTATCTGAGGAGGAGATCGAGCGCCGCCTCCACGCCCTCGCCGGTGAGCGTGGACATCGCAGGGTAACCCTCGATCCCCCGGATATCCGCCTTGTTTGCGACCGCCACCACCGGGACGTCGACGAGCCGGCGTACCTCTGCGAGGAGCCGGACTTGGTCGTCGAGCGTGTAGCCGCAGTGCTCGCTTGCGTCCAGGATGAAGAGCACGACGTCGGCCGTGTTGATGATGGCGCTCACCGCCTGCCGCTCGATAGGGTTCCTCTCGTCGGCAGGGCGCTCGAGGACCCCGGGCGTATCGATGAACTGGATCCGTTCGCGCCGCCCGGCATCGCGGTGGCCGACGATGACCCCTTTGGTGGTGAACGGATAGGCGGCGATCTCGGGCTCCGCCGTGGAGACGAGCCTGATGAACGACGATTTGCCGACGTTGGGGTATCCCGCCACGACCACGGTGAACTCGTCCTCGTTCACGTGCGGGAGTTTCCGGAGGATGTTTCTCGCCTCGTTGAGGAAGAGGAGGTCGTCTTCCACCTGGTGGACGACGGAGGCGATGCGGGCGACGGCCTGCCGCCGGGCCCGGTCGGTCTCCTCTGCGGACCGCATGCTCCGGGCGTAGCCCGAACCGATGGTCCGGACCTGGTCGGCCGCCCAGGTGACGGCGCCGAGGGACTTCTTCAGCCGGTCGACCGAGACGAGGATGTCGGCCACCTCCTGGTAAAAGGGCGGGAGGCGCTCGAAGCTCGGGAACGATGCGACCACGCTCTTGAGTTTGTCGTGGATGGCGCTCGCGACCGCTCGCACGAACTCCTCGTTTGCCCGGTCGATGTTGATCTTCTGTTTCTTCTTGGCTGCCGCCCGGCGAAGGCTGCGGTCGAGCACTTCGTCCGCAGTCGGGACAGTCGGGATGGTTTCAAACTCCACTGCACGCACAACCTAATCTATTTAAACAACGTATTATGACTGATAATTATGGATCTCTCCCCGATTCAGAAGGATATCCTGATTACCCTGATTACCCTGTATCATCAGTCGTCTCACTCTATAAAAGGTGAGGAGATCGCGGATGTGCTGAAGCGCAACCCCGGCACCGTCCGCAACCAGATGCAGGCGTTAAAAGCTCTCGGGCTTGTGGACGGCGTGCCGGGCCCCAAGGGCGGTTACAGCCCGACCGCACGGGCATACAAGGAGCTCAACCTTGCCGATCTCGAGCACCAGTCCGAGGTGCAGATCCTCCGCGACGGCGAGAAGGTGAAGGGCGTCCGGGTTGCGGAGGTTGGGTTCACCACGCTCTGCCACCCGGACCTCTGCCACGCAATGATCAAGATCATCGGGAGCGTGAAACTCTTCAAGGTAGGTGACATGGTCTCGATCGGGCCCACGCCGGTGAACAAACTCCTCATCCGCGGGGAGGTCTTCGGGATGGACGAGAACCAGCAGGCCCTCTTGATCAGCATATCGGAGATGATATCGCTCCCGAAGCAGCCGATCAAGCACTACATGAGCACCCCGCTCCTGACCCTGCCGCGGTCCGCCACCCTCCGCGACGCAGTCCATCTCTTTAACACGCACCATATCCACGGGGCGCCGGTGATGGAGGGCGGCGACCTTGCGGGCATCGTGACGCTGAGCGATGTCGCCCGCGCCCTGGACCAGGGCCAGACGCTGGATGCGCCCGTTGCGGGGGTCATGACCACCGATGTCGTGGAGGCGCCGTCGTCGATCCGGCTCTACGAACTCGTGGGCCGGTTTAAGGAACGGGAGATAGGGAGATTGATTGTAGTCGAGGGCGGCAAGCCCGTCGGTATCGTTACCCAGACCGATATTATTCGGGTCTTTCCCTCACTTTGATACCCTCCCCGTTCTGAATTTGGCGCTTCAACCCCTCTGGAGGGGGATAAGTATTTATATGAGAATACCTATGGTGCTTCTGTAAAACGAGCTCTGTTTGAGAGTACATTTCGCAGAGCTCAATGAAAAGGGGGAAATGAGATCATGACAGATATACCTCTGGCACCTGTTGGCAGAATCGTGAAGAAGTCCGGCGCGGAACGAGTGAGTTCCGATGCCAATGAAGAGCTCGCAAAACTCATGGAACAGTACGCGTCAAGGATCGCGAAAGAAGCGATCAAGCTCGCGGGTCACGCAGGCAGAAAGACGGTCAAGGCAACTGATGTCCGGATGGCGGCCGAGACCGTGAAGTAAACCAACCCAGACTCTTTTTTGCAGCCCGCTGCACCGTGTCTTCTTATTTCAGCGATGTTTGGCGCGTGCCGGGCCGGGCACTCCGGGCCTCTCACGTTGCCGCGAAGACTGAGCGATACATGCTGGCAACTTCCCTCCGCGGCTTTCAGTGCTTCACTCATGTTGCCGTCCGCCGTCGAGACTGCAGCCTCGCGCGACGACGTACAACGGCGTGAGCAGCACCCGGACGCGCGCGAGGCTGTTCGTTATCCCCGTCCACGAGTGCATCGATTCCAAACGAACAGACCACATCTGGCCTTCGTCCCATCCCCCACGGAGCGCTCCTCTTCGTCCCCCCACCCCGCGTGGGGATATCCGGTGGAAAACCGTATCTGGTTCTTCCCCAGGATCTCCCCGTGCAGTGGACCGTGGTGGCTATCGCCACGAGGGGTGGGGACCGGGGAGGGGGCCTCCCCCGCCCCGGACAAAATGTCACCCAAAACGCTCATGAGGCCGCGTTCGGCCACAGGCTCAACTGATGAAAATCCCCGAAGGGTGATAACCGCGGGTACGTCGCGGTTGGAAGCGCGACAGCCAGGACTCCGTTTTCGATTTCGATGGGATTTTCATGTGAAAGTTCCTCTCCGTCCCCCACCCCGCGCGCTTCGTGGGGATATCGAGGGCAGTCATGGCGACCCGGTGGAAAGCCGTGCCAGTATGGCGGTGGTTTCCCGGGAGAAGAGGGAGTGAGCGGACCCGGCTCCTCCCCGGGCTCCCCGTGCAGTGGACCGTGGTGGCTATCGCCACGGGGGGGGGCCATTGGCGGGGGGGGCACGAGCCTCACGCCCTGCGGGAACTCAGGCAACAGCCATACCGGCCTGCCTTCACGAACGTTTGCGGCACCGTACCCCTCGTGAGAGCAGCGGGGTGGGGACCGGGACCGCGGGAAGCGTTGCGGCGGAGGGTGCGCCGGCCTCCCGGGGCAACGATCCAGGGGAGCCGTTTTTGAAGAGTTTTGAGGGATTTAGAATATTTATATAGTACAACCACCCCACGTTCTCTATGAGCAAAACCTTCTGCCGCACCCTTGCCAGGAAGAAAGTGATGAGTAATGACGGCATGCTCATCGGAACCATCAAGAACATCATGGTCGACCTCACCACAGGGCAGGTCGTCGACCTGATCGTCAAGCCGGACGATACGTTTAAGACCGACGGCTACAGGATGGATGGGGACAAGATGCTTGTGCCGTTTGAGGCGGTGAAAGATATAAAAGACTATATCGTGGTCGACCGCTACCTGCTGAAGAGATCGGGATAATACTTTTTTACCGCTTCCACGAACCCGTCCCCGTACGCGCTCTCTGAGACCCAGTCCGCCGCCGCCCGGGTCGGTCCCGGAGCGTTTTGGACCGCAACGCCAATCCCGGCAGCCCTGAGCATCTCGATATCGTTCTCCGAGTCCCCGATAGCCAGCATCTCGCCGGGGGAAAGCCCCATATCCGCAGCGAGTTCCCGCATCGCCGTCCCCTTGTTCACGCCGGGCGCCTGGAGGTGGATGGCAAACCCCGTGTCCAGCACCCGGATAGGGAGATGGTGGTCGCGGAGGACCGCTCGTGCCTCATCAGGGTCGATGTTCCGGGCGAAGGCCACGTCGGCGAACCGGTACTGCGCGCTGAGCAGCTCGAGCCCGACGCCCCGCCCGGCGAAATGGTCGTTGAGGACCTCAAACGCTTCGAGGCAGATCTTCTGGTCGCCGGGGATGTGGAGAGGGCCGGAAAACCCCCTCCGGTAGACGCCGCCGTTCTCGCCGATGATGGTCCCGTCCGTCCCGACCATCTTACAGAGCCCGTCCATGAAACAGACGGTGTTGCCGCTTGCAAGCACCACTCGAACACCCGCGTCGACGAGCGTCCGGACGGCCTCGATGGCCGCGGTGTTGATCCGTCGCCGCCGGTCGGTGATGGTGCCGTCGACATCCGTTACGAGCGCCTTCAGCACGACTTGAGCCCCGCCTGCTCGACCATGAACGCCGCCTCGCCCTCGGGGAGGTTGGGGCTGTCCACCAGGCGGGCAACCCTCTTGCCGCCCTTGCTCTTACGCAGGTAGAGCCGGAAGGTTGCGGTGTGCCCGACGATGTTGCCGCCGATCGGTTTGGTCGGGTCGCCAAAGAGGATGGCCGGGTTCGACATCACCTGGTTGGTCACGAGACCGACCGCGTTGTGGTCGTCGAGCAGCTTCAAGAGGTCGTGCATATGGCGGTTCAGTTTCTGCTGCCGGGCGGCGAGGGTCCCGCGCCCCGCGTACTCCGAACGGAAGAGGGACGTCAGCGAATCGATGACGAAGAGCCTGACCGGATAGTCGGAGGTCCGCAGTTCGTTTGCGAGTTCCCGTGCGGTCTCGAGGAGCAGCATCTGGTGGTCGGAGCTGTGGGCCCGGGCGACGTGGATCCGCTCGAGGATCTCCTCCATCGAGCCGAGGTCCACATCCTCCGGGAGTCCGCCGACCATCTGCTCGATACGCTCCGGGCGGAACGTGTTCTCCGTGTCGACGTATATGACGCTCCCGTGCAGCCCGCCGAGGTCTTCGGGGAGCTGGGTGTTGACGGCCATCTGGTGGACGAGCTGGCTCTTCCCGGACCCGAACTCCCCGTACACCTCGGTTATCGCCTGCGTCTCAAGCCCCCCGCCAACAAGTTCGTCGAACTCGGGGACCAGGGTCCTGAGTTTCTTGACGCCCTTTCTCTTGTCCAGGATATCGCGGCCCGTCTTGAACCCGCCGATATCCGCCATCTTCCGTGCGGCGAGGATCACCTTCTTTGCGGTCCCCTCACCGATCTCAGCCGCCTCGGCGAGATCGGATGTCGTGGCCGTTGCAATGCTCTCGACGGTCCCGTATCCCGCCTCGCGGAGTTTTTCGGCGGTGGTCGGCCCGACGCCCGGTAAATCTTCAAGATCAATCTCTGACATCTCAATCCTCACTTGATCTCTTGTGTTGTTCTGCTGTGATACACTAAGAGTGTTGAGCGGGAGACATTAAGGTCGCTTGCCGTGCGGGGTGAAAGTGAAAGTCAGGGATCAGGGCCGCCTGGAGAACCGGTCCAGGCGGCGCTGCAGATCTCCCGGATCGGGGATCGCGGCCTCGACGTGCCGGACGGTGATCACGCCCCGGTGCAGGGTGCCCCGGACGCGCAGATCGTACCCGACCGGCAGCGGGTCGGCAAGAAGGTAGCAGGCGTCGCCGGTATCGATGCAGATGCCCTGCCCGGTGGCGATGACCGTCCCAACGACTTCCACCTCCTTCTCCTCTTCGGCAAGGACGACGAGAGCGCTTCCCCAGGAGAGGTGCAGTTCGAGATCGCCGTACCGCCCCCGCCGGGCGGTCGCGTTGTAGACCTCGAGGCGGTCGCCGGAAACCAGGCGCTCCTCCGCCTTCTCGCCCCAGATGACGACCGGGACCTCCCCCGTCCGGTCGGCAAGGACCAGGTTCCTCACGGACGACTGCCTCCCGCTCTTCGTGACAAACGACCGGGACGGCTGCACCGCCGTCACCGTTCCGGCAACCGAGTACGACCCGCCCTCCGCCACATCCGCGATTGCGTCCATCGGGAGTTCGATCTCCCGGCAGGAGGGCGAGATAGACCCCGCCTCACCGAGGCTGTACTCGATCCCGCGGTCGCTCTCCCGTGCGGCGGCGCCGCGGATGACGACGTTCTCCCCCGTTTCCACCCCGAGAAGGACAGAGGGATTCCAGGCGACGAGCCGGAAGATGCCGTCCTCGTTTCCTACCACCGCCTCGACCATCTCCCCCGGGCTCCCGTCCCGCCGGGTGAACGCCCGCGGGTTCTCGACGGCGATCAGCCTGACCTCGAGGTCGCCCCCCGGCCCGGGGAGCGCGGAATCGCCGGTCTCGTTACACGTGATCTCGCACGCCGCCTCCTGGAGGGCGACCGCGGTGACGTCGGGGACCTTCCCCCCGCCTTTCGGCCGGCCGAGGATCTCGAGCACGTCCCCGACCTCGATCTCGCTGGCGCCGCCGGCCTTCTCGTCCCAGAGGGCGAGCCTCGCCCTCCCGGTTTCGTCACCGACCATCACGCTCGCGACGATGCCCGTTGTGCCGTCGGGCCGCTCAAACTCCCGGGGCGCCTCGACCGAGAGGACCTTTGCAAAGAAGCACGCAAGGCTTGAGGCCCCGGCGAGGTCGCGTATCCGGACATGCGCCCGGTCGAGGTCTTTGACGACGAGCATCGCCGCCGTCCGCTCATCAAGGAGGTCGCCGGACTCCGCCACCTTCTCACTAACCCGGCGCTCGAACTCCTCTCTCCCTATGAGGTCGTCGACCAGGAGGTAGTGGAACTTCACGCCTATGCCTGCCAGGGCGGGGTCGCCATCAGGGCAGTCAGGTCCTCGATCGTCTCGGCCCGGCGCATCAGGGCCGCCTTTCCGCCTGAGAGGAGCACTTCGGCGCACCGGGGGCGGCTGTTGTACTGCGACGACATGGCAAACCCGTAGGCCCCGGCGTCCAGCACCGCGATGATGTCGCCGGCATGAAGTTCGGGGAGCATCCTGTCTTTTGCGAGAATATCCCCGGTCTCGCAGATCGGCCCCGCGATCGAGTACTCCCGCACCGCGGGGGCGTCCGCCCTGTTTGCCGCGACGACCTCGTGGTAGGAGTCGTACATCGTCGGGCGGACGAGGAGGTTGAACCCGGCGTCGACGTTCGCGAACGTCTTATGAGCGGTCTTGACCGAGTTGACCCGGGAGAGGAGGACCGTCGAGTCGGCGACGAGCCACCGGCCGGGCTCGACCCAGAGTTCCGGCTCGATCCCGAGTTCCTTGATGCCCTTGAGGAAGACCGGCATGACCGCTCCCGCGTACTCCTCCGGCGCCGGGGCCCGGTCGGTCTCCCGCCGGTAGGGGATGCCGAGGCCGCCGCCGATATCGATGAACGAGGGGTCGACCCCGATATCGATGAGGTCGCGTGCAACCCCGATCAGCACCTCGACCTCGCGGGCGAAGGGCTCCACGGCAAGGATCTGTGAGCCGATGTGGCAGTGGATGCCGATGGGGTTGATGTGCTCGGCGGCAAGCGCGTGGCGGTAGGCGTCGAGGATCTCACTCGCCGGGATGCCGAACTTGCTCGTCGCAAGACCCGTCGCAATCTTTGGGTGGGTGGGGACGTCGATCGCAGGGTTGACCCGGAAGGCGATCTCGACAGTCTTGCCCGCCGCACCGGCCGCATGGTCGAGCTGCCGGAGCTCGTCGAGCGAGTCCACCGAGACCCGGACGCCCTTCTCGACCGCGAGGGCGAGGTCGGCGGGCGCTTTCGAGCTCCCGTTGAAGAGGAGGGTGTCGGGCTGCATTCCGGCGGCAAGGGCGAGGGTGAGCTCCCCGGCAGAGAAGACGTCGGCTCCGGCGCCGAGGGACGCGAGCGCCCGGAATATCGCGAGGTTGCCGTTCGCCTTTGCGGCGTAGAGGATGCGGACCTTCGGGTAGTGGGCGGTGAGCGCCTCCGAGAGGCGCCGGAAGTTCTCGCGGACCCTGTCCTCGTCGGTGACGTAGAGCGGGGTGCCGAACCGCTCCGCGAGGGCCACCGTGTCGTGCTCGCCGATGTGGAGATGCCCGCCCCTGACCGAGAGGTGGGAGGGGAGGATCACAGGTCGAGCCCCCGCATCCGGTCGACCGCTTCACGGATCCGCTCGATCGACCGGGTGATGGCGAACCGGACGAACCCTTCGCCGTTCCTGCCGAACCCGACGCCCGGGGTCGCGACGATCCCTGCCTGGTCGAGGAGTTGTGCGGCAAACGCCATGCAGTCGTCGACCGGCACCCAGACGTAGAAGGTGGCCTTCGGCGCCCGGACATCAAACCCGATCTCGGAGAGCCCTGCGACAAGGGCGTCCCGGCGCTCCTGGTAGACCGAGCAGGCCTGCCCGACGCAGTCCTGGGGGCCGGTGAGCGCCGTTATCGCGGCGTGCTGGACGGCGTTGAACGCGCCAGAATCGACGTTTGTCTTGACCCGGCCGAGCCCGGCGATGATCTCGGGGTTCCCGCAGGCCATCCCGATCCGCCACCCGGTCATGTTGTAGGTCTTTGAGAGCGAGTGCATCTCGACGCCGACCTCCATCGCGCCGTCGACCTCGAGGAACGAGGGTGCCCGGTAGCCGTCGAAGGTGATCTCGGAGTAGGCGTTGTCGTGGACGACGACGATGTTGTGCTCCCGCGCGAACTCGACGACCTCCTCAAAAAACGAGAGCGGCGCCGTCGCCGCGGTGGGGTTGTTTGGGTAGTTGATGAACATCAGCCGCGCCTGCTTCACGACATCGGCGGGGATCTCGTCGAGGACCGGGAGGAAGTCGTTCTCGGCCCGGATGGGCATCTCGTAGACCTTTCCTTCGGCAAAGAGCGTGGAGGTTTTGTAGACCGGGTAGCCGGGGTCGGCGGCAAGGACGACCTCTCCCGGGTTGACAAAGGCCTCGGCGATGTGCGCAATGCCTTCCTTTGACCCGATGAGGGCGAGCACCCCTTTCTTCGGATCCAGGTCGACCCCGAACCGGTTCCGGTACCAGTCGGCCACCGCCTCGCGGTAGGCGGGCATCCCGGCGTACGAGGGGTAATGGTGGTTCTTTGGGTCGCGCGCCGCGGCGCAGAGCGCCTCCACGATGTGCGGCGGGGTCGGGAGGTCGGGGTCGCCGACGCCGAGGTCGATGACGTCGACACCCTGGCGCTGTTTCGCCTCTTTCATCTCGTCGATGCGTGCAAAGAGATAAGGGGGAAGGTGGTCCATGCGTCTTGCGTACATTACCAGATCTTGCGCACGGAACCCTATGTAATTTCTTATTCGCGGCGACCGGGCCTCTCTGTGGCCGGGAGCCGGTAACGCTGATACACTTCTAGCGCCAACGCTTTATTCGGACATGAACGACCAGGATCAGCGTCCCGTGTACATGGATCATGCGGCGACGACATTCATGAAGCCCGAGGTCCTTGCGGCGATGGCCCCGTACTTCTCCCGGCATTTCGGCAACCCTTCGTCCCTCTACCGGTTTGCCCGTGAGTCCCGGAAGGGCGTGGAGGAGGCGAGAGCGCAGGTGGCGGCGGCTCTCGGGGCGGAGCCGGAGGAGGTCTACTTTTGCGCCGGCGGCAGCGAGGCCGACAACTGGGCGATCAAGGGGGTGGCGGCGGCCGCGAAAAAGAAGGGCGACCATATCGTCACCTCCGCGATCGAGCACCACGCCGTCCTCCACCCCTGCGAGGCCCTCGAGAAGCAGGGGTTCTCGGTCACCTACCTGCCCGTCGATCGGTACGGCCGGGTGGACCCGGGCGACGTCGAGGACGCGATCACCGAGAGGACGATCCTCGTCTCGGTGATGACGGCGAATAACGAGATCGGGACGATCCAGCCTGTTGCGGCGATCGGCCGGGTAGCGCACGACCACGGCGTCCTCTTCCACACCGACGCCGTCCAGGCGGTGGGAGCGGTCCCGATCGACGTGGACGATATGGGGATCGACCTCCTCTCGCTCTCGGGGCACAAGTTCTACGGCCCGAAGGGGACCGGGGCGCTCTACATCCGGCGGGGGACCCGGATCGAGAACCTGGTCCACGGCGGGGGGCAGGAACGGGGCCGGCGTGCCGGGACCGAGAACGTGCCCGGCATCGTCGGGCTCGGGCGGGCGATTGAACTTGCGACCGCCGATATCGAGGGACACAACCGCCGGATCGCCGCGATGCGGGACCGGCTGATCCGGGAGGTCCTCTCCGAGGTCCCGGATACCCGCTTAAACGGCCACCCGACCGAGCGCCTTTCAAACAACGCGAACTTCAGTTTCCGCTACGTCGAGGGCGAATCGATCCTCCTCCTGCTCGACGCTCACGGGATCTGCGCCTCCACAGGGAGCGCCTGCTCCTCGGCGTCGCTTGAGCCGTCGCACGTCCTCCTCGCGACGGGACTTCCCCACGAGGAGGCGCACGGGTCGCTCCGCCTGACGCTTGGCGACGCGAACACGGAAGACGACGTCGACTACGTCCTGTCGGTGCTGCCGGAGGTGATCGGGCGGCTGCGGCAGATATCGCCGCTGACGCCTGCCGGGGGAAGGGTGCAGGAGGCCGACTGATGGGTACGGAACCAGGGTTCACGAACCCGGAGAACGTGGGTGAGCTAGCGGATGTCGGCGTGGCGGAGGCTCCCGGCGGCCTCCCGCCCGTGCCCGTAAAGGCGCACTGCCGGGGGCTTGAGCCCCGGGAGACGGGATCCCCCGGGTGCTGCGGCGGGTCCGGCTGCGGTTCCGGGCCGGCGAACGATTAAATACGGACGATACGAAGGTAAAACCATGGTTCTCCCGGAATATGTTGTGGTCTTCTGCACGGCCCCGGCCGGAGAGGCGGAGGAGCTCGCAAAAGCCCTCGTCGATGCCCGGCTCGCCGCCTGCGTGAACGTCACCGGCGTGCGGTCCTGCTTCCGGTGGGAGGGCACGGTCCGCGACGAGCCCGAGCAACTCCTGGTCGTCAAGACGCAGTACAGCCTGCTCGACCCCCTCGTCACCCGGATCAAGGCGCTCCACAGTTACGACGTCCCCGAGATCATAGCCATGCCCATCGTCGGCGGCTACGCCCCGTACCTCGACTGGATACGGGAGGAGACGGTCTGATGGATATCGTCTGCCGCTCCGGGATCCAGGTGACGGGCGAGGGCGCACGCACCGTCCACGACGACATCATCGTCGAGGATCACGTCCGGCTCTTCCTGAACGGCGAGTGCCTCGCGGCCCTGGTGGCGAGCCCCGACCGCCTCGACGACCTCGCGGCCGGGTTCGTCGTCTGCGAAGGGCTGGCCGACACGGTCAGTTCGGTGAACGTCTCCGGAAAGGACGTGTACGTCACGGCCCCGCTCGGGCGGGACGTCCGGCTTGAGATGGAGTCATCCGGCGGCTACCGCGTGCTCGGCGAGCCCAGGAAGGTCACCTCTTCGATCACCGTCACGGCGGAGACCATCCGGGCGGTCACGGCGGCGATCGAGTCCGATACCTGGCGGAGGACCGGGGGCGTCCACTGTTCGGTCCTCTTCTGTGACGGCAAACTCGTCACCCGGGCCTGCGATGTGGGGAGGCACAACACCGTCGATAAGGTCGTGGGCTACGCGACCCTCCGGGGGATCGACCGGTCGACCTGCATCCTCGGGTGCACCGGCAGGCAGCCGGCAGGGATGGTCGCAAAGGCGGCGAACGCCGGTATACCCATCGTCATCTCCCGCGCCGCCTCGACCGATCGGGGCATCCTCACGGCGGAGCAGGCGGGGCTCACCCTGGTCTGCTTCTCGCGAGGGGAGCGGTTCACCATCTACACGCATCCTGAACGGGTGCCTGACATCCTCGCCGCAGTAAAGAAGGCTCAACCATGACAGAGAACAGTAACGAGAACGCATTGATCCTGCTCGGGTGCCCGCAGGTGCCCGTCCAGACGAGCATGGCGCTCTACCTGGTGCACAGCTTGAAGCAGCGGGGTATCCGGCCGGTGATTGCCGGGACGCCAGCGGCACGAAAACTGATGGAGGTGGCCGACCCGGACCGGCACTACCTTCCGGAGATGGCCGATATCGACGCTGCTATCGACGAGATCACGGAAAAACGGCGGGACTTTGACCTCTGCTTCGTCTTCATCCACAACGACTCAGGGGTCGCCTACGCCGGCACCATGGCGTATATCTCAAAGGCACGGGTGTATGCGCTCATCTTCGGGGAGCACGCAGAGGACCTTGCCGCGGAGATCGAGTTCCCCTGCGAGGTCGTCGCGGCGAAGGCCGTGCACAACCCCATGCCGCTGAAGCGAAAACTTGACGAGGTGATGCAATGGGCTGTCTCGAAGCGCTGAAACCCGAGATCCTTCTCTCCCAGTCATCATTCCGGGAGGCGCGGGAGTACATCAGGAAGAATGTCCGGGAGTACCACGAGGTCGAACCGGGCTACAGGATATTCGATGTCCACATCATCGGGGTTCCGCCGCTCTACATCGGGGTGGAGGGCGAGCACCTGATCTTCCCCTACACCAAACCCTGCCACGGGACGTTCGTGGTGAAGGTCCCGGGCGGCGAGGAGATCGCGCGGTTGCGGGAGAGGAAGGGAAAATAGTCGATCAAATCCCCTCCCTTTGAGGGGTCTCGCGTGCGAGGCGGATCGCCGATGATGGCATGGCCTTCGCATCTCGCACCTATCGTTGCCCGGGCTCGCTTTCGCCCCCTAAGGGGCTAGTGCTCTCGCGTATCCAGCGCTGACACCCTCCCCGCCCGCTTCGGAAGGGCGCATCGGGGGGCACCGGCGGGCGGTGTTCGAGACGAGCACGGGATAGGGCCCGACAATCCGGAACCGATGCACGAATCGCGCTCCGGACGAACGCCGGGTTCTGCATCCACATCCACCGGCGCCGGGGCGGCCACGGCGGCGATCGCGATCGCCTGAAGCGGGAGACGGGGCATACGCGAATAATGAGATATAAATTCCGCGAAGGCGGTACGTACCTTACGGAATACAGCCGCAGGAGCGTCTCCCCGGAACGCGGTCGTGCCGGCCGGGGATCTCCCCGTCCCGCCCATCCCCCGTAACGGGCGGCGGGCGCCCGGGAAGCATCCTCACGGCGGCAACCGGCCTGTGCCGGGTAGCGGGAATTCCAGTTGACATGGGGGCACCAGGCTCTGCAGGCGAGTGATACGATGAGCGAACCGTTGAGAGTGCTGTTGATCGGGGAGAGCCCCGGCGACGCGCGGAATATCCGCGAGATGCTCGGGGCGTGCGGGCGCGAGGTTGAGCTGATGCACCGTGAGCGCCCGGGGGACGGGCTTGCCCTGGTCTCGGAGGGCGGGGTCGAGGTGGTGCTCCTCGACCTCGACCACCCGGACGGCGGGGGGACCGCCCTCATCGACCGCCTGCGCCGGACGGCGCCCGACGTGCCGGTCATCGCGCTCACCGCGGTGGGCAACGACCGTGCGGCACTCCGCGCGATGCAGCACGGTGCGCAGGACTACCTGGTCAAAGGGAAGACCGGCGCGGACCTGCTCTGCCGGGCCGTCAGGTACGCACAGGAGCGGATGCGGGCGGAGGTTTTGCTCCGGCACTCGGAGGAGACCTACCGGAGGCTGGTCGAGAACCTCAACGAAGGCGTCATCGCGGTGGACGAGACCGGGTTCATCACCTTCGCCAACCCGCGCATGGAGGAGATCCTCGGCCTTCCTGCAGAACGCCTGGTCGGGCTGCCGATCGCCGGGTTCATCGCCGGCGCCGGCGGCACCGTTCCGGCTGCCCAAAACCCGTTCTGCCGGCGGACCGACCAGAGGCAGGAGTTCGAACTGGACTTCCTCCGGGACGACGGCAGTCCCGTCCACGCACTCGTGGTCACGTCGCCGATCGTCGATGCCGCCGGCGCCTTTGGGGGGTGTCTTGCAGGGGTGCTCGACATCACCGGCCGCAAACAGGCCGAGGAGGCCCTCAGGCAGAACGAGCAGAAGTACCGGCTGGTCGTCGAGAGCCTCAGCGAAGGGATATGGGTGATCGACCAGAACGCCTGCACGTCGTTTGTCAACCCCCGGATGGCGGAAATGCTCGGCTACTCCCCCGAAGAGATGACCGGGAGATCCATCCATTCGTTTCTCCCCGCCTCCCACAGGGCCGCGATGCGGGACCGCCTGGAACGCCGGCGGGATGGAGTCCGGGAGCAGTACGAGTGCGAGTTCACCCGGAAGGGAGGCGACACCATCACCGCACTGGTGATCGCATCGCCGTTCGTGGACGATGCCGGAGAGTTCCAGGGCTCGATCGCCGGTGTGATGGATATCACCGAGCGAAAACGAGTGGAAGAGGAGATCCGGATCCGGAACGAGCAGCTCATGGTCCTCAACCAGGTGATCAGCGTCTCTGCCGCCTCGCTCTCTCTTGCCGAGCTCCTGGAGGAGTCGCTTGAGAAGACGCTCAACCTCATGGGGTTTCACGTCGGCATCGTCTACATGCTCGACGCCGAGCGTAAACGGGCCCTGCTGCAGCACCAGCGGGGGATGCCTCCCTCGTGCATGCCCAAAAACCGCGTGATCAAGGTCCACCACTGGCCGTTCAACTTCATCTTCATCGCCGGCCAACCCCGCTACATCGAACGGCAGGCCGACCTGAGTTCTATCGAGGCGACCATACTTGAGGAGTTCGACGTCTCGGCGCTCGCCTGCATCCCTCTTGTCGCCGAGTCGGTCGTTGTCGGGGCGGTGTACGCCGGCAGCAGGGAGAAAGGGTCGTTCTCCCGCGAGGAGAGGGCGCTTCTAGAGTCGATCGGAAAAGAGATCGGTTCCGGCATCCTGAAAGGCATGCTTCACAAGAAGCTGGAGGCGGCAAACCGGGAGGCGAACCTGTATCTCGACATCATGACGCACGATATCAAGAACGCCGAGAACGTATCGAGCCTCTACGCCGATCTCCTCATCGAGATGCTGGAGGGCGAGGCCGCGCGCTACGCGAAGAAGATCCAGAGCAGCATCCGCAAGAGCGCCGAGATCATCGGCAACGTCACCACGATCCGCCGGATCCACCACGATGCACCCGATGTCGGGCCGGTCGACCTCGACGCGGTCATCAGGGAAGAGGTCGACGCCTTCCCCGACGTCGCGATCGAGTTTTTGGGCGCTCGCTGCCCGGTCTGGGCGGATGATCTCCTCTGCGAGGTCTTCTCGAACCTCATCCGGAACGCCGTCAGGTTCGGGGGTCAGGACGTCAGGATCGCTATCCGGGTGGAGGATTACGACGGCGAGAGCGTGATCGTCTCGGTTGAGGATACCGGCCCGGGCATCCCCGACCCCATGAAGGAGTCGATCTTCCACCGGTTCGAGCGGGGGTGGGCCGAGGGATGTGGGGACGGGCTCGGGCTCTTCATCGTCCGCACCCTCATCGAGCGTTACGGCGGTACGATCCGGGTGGAGGACCGGGTGGAGGGGCGGCCGGACCTCGGTGCGGCGTTCAGGTTTACCCTCCGCGAGGTCCTGCATACCGCCGACGACGATGACGACGGCGAATGCCCCGGCGGGGAGGAGGAGTGCGGGTGAGGCCCTCCGCGTCCCCGGCGCGCGGGGCGTAGCCGCCGGCTCTCCGCCGGAGCCCGGTCTGACGCTTCTTTCGGGATCACAAGGTTTAAGGCAGCGGGATTCATTATGTTACTCTTGTGACGCCTGCGTATACCCGGGTCATCCAGTTCTTCGCGGCGATTGCAGTCTGCCTGCTTGCGGCGCTGATCGGGTCGGCCTTCACGGCACCCGCCATCCCGACCTGGTATGCCGCCCTCGTCAAACCCGCCCTGAACCCGCCTGCGTGGGTCTTTGGCCCCGTCTGGACGGTGCTCTACATCCTCATGGGCATCGCCCTCTACATCGTCTGGAGCAAGGGGTGGGGCCGTAAGGACGTGAAGGTCGGGATGGCGATCTTTTCCGTCCAGCTCGTCCTCAACATCCTCTGGTCGTACCTTTTCTTCGGGCTCCAGTCACCCTTACTCGCCCTCGCCGGGATCCTGGTCCTCTGGATTGCAATTCTCATGACGATCGGCGCCTTTTATCGCGTCTCGACACCGGCGGCGGCCCTCCTCGTCCCCTACATCCTCTGGGTGAGTTTCGCGGCATACCTCAACTACGGCATATATATCCTCAATCCGTAGAGGTTGCCCGCAACGGCCGGCGATGGGAAGGTGCCGGCACCTATACGCAGGCCAACGCACGATGCCGTATCACCGCTCATAATTGCCGGATGAACTGCTGCATCGGTTCCAGACTAACAGACCATATCTGACCTTTGCCCCATCCCCACGGAGCGTCCCCTCCGTCCCCCATCCCGCCCGCGCTTCGCGCAGGTGGGATACCATACGCTTCTCCGACACCCCCGTCCCCTCCCGGGGGTGAGGGCAGTCATGGTGATATCTGTTGGAAAGCCGTATCCGGTTCTTCCCCTGGATCTTCCCATGGAGTAGACCGTGGGGATATCGCCGGGGGGTGGGGACCGGGAGGGGTCTCCCCGCCCCGCAGGTGGGTATCCGCACGTTCCTCTCCGGCAACCCCACCCCGCCCGGCATTCCTGGAGGGGATACTCATACGCTTCTCCGGCAACCCCACCCTGCCCGCGCTTCGCGCCTCCTCCCCGCCTCCCGGGGGCAGGGCAGTCATGGCGATATCCGGTGGGAAGCCGTGCCCGGGGAGCGGCGCTGACGTCAGTTTCCCCGGGGGGGAGAGAGCCAGAAACTGGTTCTTCTCCGGGGTCTTCCCATGGAGTGGACCGTGGGGGTATCGCCACGGGGGGTGGCGGCTCGCGGGGAGGGGCTCGCCCCCATATGCGCTAACTTTAGCCATAAAGATTCGAGAGTATAATGCCTGATTCCGTAAAATGGGGTCGATTTGGTGGGATATTGGCCATACGACTCCGGTGGTGTGCGGCAATAATCTTCCTACCCTGAAAACGCTATCGATACCGGGAATCTCATTGGAAAAGGACTGCCTTAGAGCATAGATGAGAACCAGCCGATTGCCTGGTACTTGACGGTAGCAACGAGAATTTATTACACTCAGCGGGTAAGTTAACGCCTATGGGGCTCGCCCCCTCCCCTGTCTCTGCCTCGTATCTTCAGCGTCCAGACTCAATTCCTCCAGATTGCCATCCGCCTGTAACCCTCTCCCGGGGACAGAGACAGTGCCCGGGCGTATACCCGGGACAAACCGTGCCCCGGGATGCAAACTCCCGGGCAGTGCGAAAAAAGATCGATAATCTCTCTGTTGAGAGTGCCGGTAATTGAGAATCGTTGCACTACCCGTCCAGTCTCGCGCCGGCACGTGCCTGCAGCGCCGAAAAGACCTCCGTGCCGAGGACCTCTTCTGCGCGGTTGTGGTAGCGCTCCGCCATGACCGCGAGGAGCCGCACCGTCCCCGCCGCCGTGGTGGAGATGCCGACCCGCTCCGCCCGGCGGATCAGCCCGTCATCCTCCATCGCCCCGAACCGGGGAAGGACGTAGTAATGGGGAATGCTGAGGAATTCGGCGAGTTTCCGGGTTGTGGGGAACCGTATCGATACGCCGTCCGGGGAGAAACCGACGGTTACGCACCGGTCCTCTTCGAGGAGGATCCGGATAGCCGCCTCGAATATGTCGTCGTGTTCGCGTGTGGACATGCGATCGTAGAAGTACTGGTCTTTGAGGGGAAAAATAGGGTAGGTCTGGTTACGCCTCTACTTTCTTCATCTCACCCCGCTCTTCTTCGGGCATCTCCTCGAGGTAGACGATCTCCGCTCCGGCGTCCTTTGCGATCTGTTCGAGTTCGACCTTCCGGAAGTGCGTCCCCTCGGCCTTCATGTGCTTCTGGTCTCCCTTCTCTTCGATGACGGCGACGACACGGAAACGGGGCTGTTTCACGCCGGTGCCGACTTTCTGACGCTCTCGTGCATAGATCTTCATAGCTTCCACATCCACTACCAGGTGGTATACCACCAGATATACCGGGAAGATACTTAATACTTTCCCCGTGTACCCTATGATGAGGTTTTATCATGGCAAAACGGTTTGAGATGGGATCGCGACTCGCGGGTGAGAGCCTGGTCCGGCGGGGCCTGCTCCGGGAGACCGAAAGCGTCCGGCAGATCAGGATCATGCCCGACCTGAACGTGGTCAAGATCGGCGGCCACGGGGTCATCGATTACGGGCGGGACGTGATCTACCCGCTGATCGAGGAGATCGGCGAGCTCTCCCGGGACCATAAGATCCTGGTCGCCACCGGCGGCGGCGCCCGGGTGCGGCATATCCTTGACGTCGGCATCGATCTCGGCATGCCGACCGGGGTGCTCGCGGAACTCGCGGGCAAGATCAGCGAGCAGAACGCCATCATGATTGCCCTCCTCTTCTCGAAGTACAACGGCGTCCGGATCCACACCGGGGACCTCTTGAACCTCCCCTCGCTCATATCGCTCGGGATGCTGCCCGTCGTGCAGGGCACCCCGCCCTACGGCCTCTACGAGCATCCCCCGAAACTCGGGAGCATCCCGCCGCACCGGACCGATACCGGGGCGTTCCTGATGGCCGAGGTGGTGGGCGGGAAGAACTGCATCCTCGGGAAGAACGTGGACGGCCTCTACACCGAAGACCCGTTCCTGAACCCCGACGCCGAGTTCATCGCGGAGATCACAGCCGACGAACTCCTGGAGATGGATATGGAGGATATGGTGCTCGAACCGATGGCGGTCGAGCTGCTCCGCGATGCCGTCCACGTGCAGGAGATCAAGGTGGTGAACGCCCATGTCCCCGGGAACATCACAAAAGCCATGAACGGGGAGCGGGTCGGCACCCTGATCCGGGCCTGAGGAGATTCACGGAGCCTGCCTTCACCGGGGGAGAGGCGGGCCTCTTCATCGAGCCCGACGGCGGGATCCGCCACGATCTCGTGGTCGGGTGACACCGCCGGGTCCCCGTGAGGCACCTGCCCCGCCGGGACCGATCGGCCCGGCCATCGAGAATAGAATTACCTGAATTTTCCCATAAATCAACTAATTTAGTTTAACTAGTTAACCATAGATATAAAACTATCACATTTAATTATCTGGAGTCCAATACTCTGAATTGAGTATTATGCAAAGACGAACCCTATTTGCCGTTGCGGCCGTCATGGTCGCTTTTCTGCTCATCTGCGGCTGTACCGGGACGACTTCCGACCCGGTAAGCACCGGCACGGAGAAGCAGCAGCTCCGTATCGCTACGACGACGAGTCTTGACGACACCAAACTTCTCAACCACCTCAGCACGATCTTCGAGAAGCAGTACAACGCCGAAGTGCTGGTCGTCTCCGCCGGAACCGGCAAGGCGCTCGAGTACGGGCAGCGGGGCGACGTGGACGTCCTGATGGTGCACGACCGTGCGCGTGAAGACACCTTCATCGCCGACGGCTACGGCATCAACCGGCGCGTATTCGCCTACAACTACTTCATCCTCGTCGGGCCCGAGTCCGACCCGGCCGGCATCAAGGGCATGGAGCCCACGAAGGCGTTTGCCGCCCTCCGGGAGAAGGGGATGGCCGGGGAGCCGGGCGTGACCTTTGTCTCGCGCGGCGACGCGTCGGGAACGCATTCAAAGGAGCAGGCCATCTGGAAGAAGGCCGGGCTCAACTACTCGACGGACGTGCAGGGGTCCGGCGACTGGTACCTTGAGGCCGGGAAGGGCATGGGCGCAACCCTTGCGATGGCAAACGAGAAGCAGGCCTACACGCTCTCCGACATCGGGACCTACCTTGCCTACAAGGGCGACCTCGACCTCGTGACGCTCGTGGACGAGGGCGACATCCTGCTCAACGTCTACTGCGCCATGCAGATCAACCCTGAGAAGTACCCCGACATCAACAGCACGATCGCGAAGGACTGGGTCAACTTCATGATCTCCGACGACGTCCAGAAGGAGATCGCCTCCTTCGGCGTCGACAAGTACGGCCAGCCGCTCTTCTACGCCGCCCAGAACGACTGGGCAAAGATCGGCGTGACCGAGGCTGAAGTGACGGATCCCATCAAGTGATCCGGCAGATGGACCCTGATTCCAACCCCTTTTTTGCTTCTGGCGACCCACGACTGGAGAGAGCATGTACGAGATCATCGAGGGCTTCATAGAGGCGGCGAGGCTCATCGTCACGTTCGACCCCGACGTGATGGCCATCGCCGCACGGAGCATCATCGTCTCGTTCACCGCGACGATCATTGCCACCCTGATCGCCGTCCCGTTCGGCGCCGTGATCAACTTCGGCACGTTCCCGGGAAGAAAGAGCCTCATCAACCTGATCCAGACGCTCTACTCCCTGCCGACGGTCATCGTCGGCCTCCTCATCTTCCTGCTCATATCCCGGGTCGGGCCGTTCGGCTTTCTCCGGCTGCTCTTCACCCCGACGGCGATGATCATCGCCCAGACGGTGCTCATCCTGCCGATCATGACCGGTCTTACGATCTCGGCGCTCTCGGGGGTCGACCCGGTCATCAGGGACACCCTCTACTCGCTCGGGGCGACGCGCCTCCAGTTTCTCGTAAACATCATGAAAGAAGCAAGGTTTGCCATCCTCACGGCCGTCGCGGTCGGGTTCGGCCGGGCGATATCCGAGGTCGGGGCGGCGATCCTCGTCGGCGGCAACATCATGGCGTCGTCGTTTGCGAGTTCGACCCGGACCCTGACGACCGCAATATCGCTTGAGACGTCGATGGGCAACATCCCCACCTCGATCGCGCTCGGGATCATCCTGCTCGCCATCGCTCTCGGCGTGAACCTCGCCATAACCAGAATGCAGCACAGGTAGAAACCCATGATTGAATGTATCGACGTCTCAAAACGGTTCGGTGACACGGCAGTGCTTGCCGGCGTCACGGCGCGGATCGAAGCGGGAGAGATCTTTGCCGTCATCGGGCCGAGCGGGTCGGGGAAGTCGACCCTGCTGCGCCTCATCGACCTCCTCGACACACCCACGGGGGGGACGATCCGGGTCAACGGCACCGACATCCACAGGGAGCCGAAGAGGGGTCTTCTCATCCGCCGGATGATGGGGATGGTCTTCCAGAAACCGGCCGTCTTCAACACGACGGTCTACGAGAACATCGCCGTCGGCCTCCGGTTCCGGGGGGTGGGGGAGGCGGCGATCCAAAAGAAGGTCGAGGATGTCCTTGGTATGGTCGGTCTTGCCGGTTACGGGGAGCGGCGGGCGCGGACGCTCTCGGGCGGGGAGATGCAGCGGGTGGCTCTCGCCCGGGCGATGGTGATCGATCCCGACGTCCTCCTGATGGACGAGCCGACCGCGAACTTAGACCCGGTCTCGGTCGCCCTGATCGAGGACCTGGTGCTCCGGATCAACCGCGACCTCGGGACGACGATCGTCTTTTCCACCCACGATATGTACCAGGGGCAGCGGCTTGCCCACCGGATCGGCGTGCTGATGAAGGGCGTGTTTGCGCAGGTGGGGACGCCGCGGGAGGTCTTCACCCTGCCCGCGAGCCGGGACGTCGCCCGGTTCGTGGGCGTCGAGAACATCATCGAGGGTGTCGTGGTGGCCGGGGAGAACGGCGCCTCCGTCGTCGATGCGGGCGGTATCCCTGTCCGGGCACGGTCGCCGTTCGGGGTGGGGGAGGCGGTCTCTCTCTGCATCCGGTCGGAGGATATCCGGATCGCCCCGGCGGACGGGGGCGCCGCCGCTCCGGGGAGGAACACTCTCTCCGGCACGGTGGCCGCCGTCGTGCCGCGCGGCCCGTTCAGCAGGGTGACGGTCGACTGCGGGTTCATGCTCTCGTCGGTCCTCTCCTGGAAGGCGGCGGACAGCCTCGGCATCGGGGAAGGGAGCCGCGTTGTGGCCTCGTTTGCCCCGGAGTCGGTCCACGTCGTCCGGCAGGGGTGACGGGCCGGACCTCGTTTCAGAGCAGCCGTCGCGGCCCGCAAGGCCTCCCGGTCAGGCCACGCGGCGGTTTTGCGCGAGATACTATCACAGCCCCTGGTGCCTCGCGCGAAGGCGCAAAGGGGCGTCACCAACACCCTTCCCATCGACTTCCGCGCCCCTCACCCTCTCGCCGCGAGATGCTCCCGCACCCCGGCAAGGTAGCGGTCGAGCTGCCGCCTGAACTCCCCCGGATCGATCGAGAGCGCTTCGTGGCCGGAGAGTTGCAGAATCCGGTCGGCTTGCGCGATCAGGACATCCAGCGACGAGGCCGCAAAGAGGATTGTCGCCTCCCCGAGCGCCTCCCGCCGGGTCGCAAGCAGGGTCGAGAGCGGTGTCACCCCGTCGCCCTGGAGGCAGCCCGGCACCAGCAGGTTCGTCGCGGCGCGATCCTCGTCGAGGATGAGGAGCGGCACGGCGGCTGAAAGCGCGGTCTGGATCTCGTGCGCCATCACGAGCGACCCGCTCCCCTGGCCGGAGGCCGCCCGGGGATCACCGCCGATCCCGGGCGGCAGGCGGGAGAAGAAGAGGCTGACGTCGGCTCCCGCAAGGTACCGCTCGCCCGCCTCCGCCCGGGCGATCCCGTTCACGCTGACCAGCCCCTCTCGCCCGTCCCCGGCGGCGTGGTCGTCCTCTCCCGCGACGAGCGCGTGGAGGAAGGTGCTCTTCCCTTCCGCGTTTGAGCCCGCGACCGCGAAGACCTCCCGCCGCCGGACCCCGAGCCCTGTTGCGACCCGGCCGCTCCCGGCGAGCTCCACCTCGACGGGGTCGAGGTCCGGCGGGCAGCGGAAGGGGACGTGCACCCCCTCCTTCGGCCCCGCGATCCGGTGGTGACACCGGAGATCGGTGAATTTACGGGCCGGGCGCGTGCCGTCGGCGACGAACGCGACGAGCCCCATCCCGGGCAGGGCGCGCCGGAGGGCCTTCTGGTCGACGGAGAGGTCGCGGGCGGCCGCGAGATCCCGGTCCGGCACCCGGCGCACGACCCGGTCCAGGGCGTCGAGGAGAGCCCCCAGGCGTTCCGCGACCTCCCCGACCGCGCCCGGCACCGGCGGGCCGGGGTACGGGAGAGCGCCCCTGACGACCAGCCGGAGGCCATCCCCGTCGATCCGGTTCCCGGCGTCCGGCCACCAGAGGTCCGTCCCGATGGCGCTCCTCGACGCGATCAGCGTGACCGGCTCAACGTTCGGGAGACAGTGGCGGGGGTGCTCCGTCCCGGCCCCGGCCACCGGGCCGAGGTCCCGCTCGACGGGAACCGCCGCCTTGATCGCCTCGATGAGGACCCCGGCAGCCCCGTCGGCACCCCGGCCGGACGCACCCGCCGGCGCCGGGAGGAGGACCGGGAGGCTGAACCGGAGCGCCGTCCCATCGAGCGACCGGACGGCGTAGGTGTTGACGAGGTCCCGCATTGCCCCCCGGTCGACGCGTGCCCGGCCACCTTCAAGACCCGCGACGACCCGGTGAACCTCCCCCTGCCACGAGCCCTCCGTTCTGCTCATCTCCCTCTCATCAGGTAATAGTGCCCCGGACCTCAAGGCTCTTTGTACACCCCTCCCCGCCGTGCTCTTAAATAGCCGCACAGACCACCAATGTACAATGGAATTGACCGTCCTTGCGAGCGGGAGCAAAGGAAACTGCACCTATCTCCGGGGGGAGCGGGGTGCGCTGCTCATCGACGCGGGGCTCTCCGCACGCGAGACCCTCCGCCGCCTCGCAAACGCCGGCGCCGACGCATCGCTCATCGAAGGGATCCTCGTCACGCACGAACACATCGACCACATCAGGGGAGTCGACGTCCTCGCACGGAGACTCCGCGTCCCCGTCTACGCGACCGGCGGCACGCTTGAGGTGTTCTCGGAGAAATATGGGCCGACGTCGGCGGAGATCCGGCGGTGCCGGTGCGGTGAGGCGTTCGCCGTCGGCGACTTCTCGGTCGAACCCTTCGCCGCCTCCCACGACGCCCGGGAGCCCTGCGGGTTCTCTGTCGCCGAAGGCGACCTCCGCATCGGGTGCTGCACCGACACCGGCACCATCACCCCCTCCATCTTCGACCACCTCGCGTCCTGCGACGCCGTCCTCCTCGAGAGCAACCACTGCCCGAAGATGCTTGAGAACGGCCCCTACCCCGCGTACCTCAAGAGCCGGATACGGTCAAAACGCGGGCACCTCTCAAACCCCGACGCCGCCCGGTGCCTGCAGAGGCTCGCCGACCACATCCACATGGCGATGCTCGCCCACCTGAGCGAGATCAACAACACACAAGAGAGAGCGCTCAACTCCGCACTCGAAGAACTCGGGCTCTACTCCGACCAGATCGCGGTCACCGTGGCGCCCCAGGACCCCGGCCCGGTACACCCCGGGGCCTGCGGTTTCCGGCTCTGACCGCGCGCCCCGTTCCTCACGCCTTCCAGAACGTGCAGATCATGCCGATCACGGCGCCCCCGGCGTCGACGATTGCGTCGCCAAGGACGCGGACCGGGAGCCGTGATCCGTCGTTTCTCACGAGCGCCGCCCCTACCGCGCACCCTGCGGACCTGCCCTCCCCGAGCACCTTCGCGGTGAGGACCCCCCGGGCATCGCCGCCCGAAAGAACGTCCCAGACCGGTCTCCCGGCCAGCTCGTCCCCGGCGTAGCCGGTCATGCGCTCGGCCGCAGCGTCGACGATGACGATCGCCCCGGCGGCATCCGTGGTGATCCTCCCCGCATCGGGTTCAGCCGTCTCCAGGGCGCCCTGCTCGATCGACGACTCCAGCCAGTCCGTTGCGGCCCGGCGTTCCGTCACCTCGATGCAGTAGAGGAGGTGCTCGAGCCGCTGGTTCGCGCGTTCGAGCTCCGCGGTCCGCTCCGCGATAAGGTCTTCCAGGTGCTCACGGTGACGATGCAGCTCCTCCTCCGCCTCTTTCCGGTCCGTGATCTCCCTGATGACGGCAAGGAGGTGCATCTCATACAGCGGCACGATCCGGATCTCGTAGTGCCGGACCCTTCCGGGGCCCGTGCAGGCGAACTCCAGGGGCGCTGCCGGCGCATCCGTCCGGACGGCCTCCTGCAGCGCATTCCCGAGGGCCTCCACGGCCCCGGCGGGGAGCAGTTCCTGCACCCGCCGACCAAGCAGCGCCCGCGAGACGAGCGGCACCTCCGCGAGCCTCCCGGCCCGGGAGTCCAGGATCGTGCCGTCGGCGTTCAGGCGGAGGAAGAGGTCGGGGAACGCCTCGATCACCGCCGTCAGTTCGGACGTCGCCTGCCGGAGGCGTTCCTCGACCAGGACCCGCTCGGTGACGTCACGGGCGACGATCAGGGTGCAGCCCGCCCCGATCGGCGCCTGCCGGAACTCGATGTCACGCACCTTCCCGCTCCGGCAGACCACGCTCGCGACAAGGGTGCTCTGGTCGCCCCGGAGAAGTCTCTCCCCCATCTCCTGCATGTCCCGCCGGTATGCCGGGTTCGGGTGGGCACGCTCGAACCACGCCTCCAGGGTCGGGACGTCCGCCCGGGTGTACCCGGTGATCCGGGTGAACGCCGGGTTCAGGTACCGGCACCTCCCCTCACTGTCCACCAGGACGAGACCATCCGGCACTTCGCGGAGGATCGAGAGGCAGACGCCCTCTCCCGGGTGTGGCGCCTGACAGGGCTCCCGGGCGCCGTCGGCACCCGGTGCTCGCCTGCCGGTGTCCCAAACAGTATTGTTTCCCGTCATGGTTACCAATCCTCCCCGGCGCATCCGTATGTCCTGGCCGGTAGGCGCTCTCTGTAGAGGAATTTACCTGTTAGCGTTGATAAACTCATCGTTGTATCTTTCCTTTCCATCTTCGAGATTGACCGTTTCAACGGGATATCCGGGAGATTGGCATGAAATAGCCCCGGGAGGTGAGGAGATCGGCCGGGGGTCGCCTGCTCAACGGCCCGGGAGCGGCTCAGGCCTCCCCGATCCTCAGGGCGTGCATGCAGTACTGGTCGACGCTCGTGAAGAAAGCGGTTCTCGCCCGTTTCGCCCGGTCTTCATCACCTTCGACGAAGTCGCGGAGGATGTACTCGAGCGCCGTGATGTAGTGCTCCCGCCCGGAGGAGGCCTTCTTTGCCTCCAAAAAGCAGAGGTACGCCTCGTTTTTGTGGTTGCACATCACCTCGAGGACGGCGTCGAGCAGCAGGAGCAGGTGCCGGGGAAACTGCTTCAGGATCGCGAGCTTCCGGAAACTGGCATAGGAACCCGGCTGCGACCCGAGGATCGCGAGTTTCAGCCCGAAGTAGATCGGCTCATGGTCCTCCGGGTACTGCTGCATCATCTGCTTGACGATGGCAGCCGCACCGCCCCCGTTGCGCTGCTCGATGTTGGCGTTGAACGCCTCGACCAGGAAGTACTTGTTATCCGGGAACCGCTCCGTCGCGAGATCGAGGAGGTGCCGGCGGCGTTCGACATCCCCCTCGTGCCTTGCCCGCACGATCCCGGTGTGGTAGAACTCGGGTTCGCCCGGGAACCAGGTGAACGCCAGGTCCAGCATGAACCAGAAGATCTGGTTTAACCGGGCATCCTTGCGGTCGAAGATCCCGAGCCGGTCGAGCGGTGCGCGTGACCGCGCAAGGTTCAGCATCTCCTCGCGGGCGTGGAGTTCGCGGTCGTTGGGGCGAAGGCCCTGCTCCCGGCCTCCCCCCTGCGAGAGGACGTAATGGCAGTAGGCGATCGCGGCATTGACCCGGCCGTCATAGTTGCGGTAACGCACAAGGTAATCGATCGCCTGGTGGTAGTTGCCGGTATCGATCAGTTTGAGCGCCACAACCACGTCGAGGGTTGCCCGCCCTCTCCGCCGCCGCTTGTTCCCCATCGCGTGCCGCAGAGTCTTCTCGAGGAACTCCCCCGTCGGGGCCTCGCGCGTCGCGTTGAGGAGCGTGAAGGTGATCCCGTCGATGAAGTCGTCATACGACCGGTCGTCGAGGCCGGGGAACGTCCGGTCGAGGGTGGCGGCAACGTGCCCGAAGAAGACCGGCAGGTTCCCCTCTATCTGGGCGGTGTTCTTCTCGACGTAATCGTTCATGGTAGCCTGGAGCTGCTCAAGCCTCCTGTTCCGGAGCGCTTCGGGCTGCCACACGTCTTCCATGCATCTACAGGTGGAGATCCGGGAAGATATTTGTTGTTATATATCTCTCCGGCGCCCGGGCGGGGTACCGGCAAGCCTTATCCCGGCCGGCCCCGAATCTTCCCGCAGAGGATGGTGTGGTCACGTGGGCTACATAGAGGAACTGAAACGGGTCGGAAGGGATGCAAATCCCTTTTTCACGCTGATGGGGATAGAAGTGGGCGAGTTCGGCGACGGGCGCGCCCGTCTCACGATGGAGGTCCGGCCGGATATGCTCAACGGCGCCGGGTGGCTCCAGGGCGGGATCTACGTTGCGCTTGCAGACGAGGCGATTGCGCTTGCGCTCTACACGCTTCTTGCCGATAACGAGGAGATCGCCACGATCGACGAGCACACCAGTTTCATAAAAGGCGTCAGCGCGGGGACGATCGCCGCGACCGGCAGGATCGTCCGTAAAGGCCGCCGGGTTGCGTTTGCAGACGGCGAGGTCCGGGACGCGGCGGACGGCACGCTCCTTTCCCGGACGTCGACGTCGTTTGCGGTCATCCGGAGATAGCGCCGCGGCGTGCACCCGGGGAAATCCCCCGTTACGCCGGGCAGGGATTCCCGGGGAAGTGCCGGAACAATACATTCTCAATGCCAAAGATCACATACATGAGTTAAGAGACTCTGGAACAACCGGAGGGGAACGAGAGTTTGAAGTATATCGTTGTAACCGGCGGCGTCATGAGCGGGCTCGGGAAAGGCATCACCACCGCATCGATCGGCCGCCTCTTAAAAAACCGCGGCTACGAGGTGACGGCGGTCAAGATCGACCCGTACCTCAACATCGATGCCGGCACCATGAACCCCGCCCAGCACGGGGAGGTCTTCGTCCTCTCCGACGGCGGGGAAGTCGACCTCGATCTCGGCAACTACGAGCGGTTCCTGGACATCAACCTGAAATCGCTCCACAATATCACGACCGGGAAGGTGTACAGGAACGTCATCGAAAAAGAGCGGCGCGGGGACTTCCTCGGCGCGACCGTCCAGATCATCCCCCACATCACCGACGAGATCCGGCACTGCATCGATCGAGCGGCGGCGGAGGAGATCAACGGCGGCAGGGCGGCGGAGGTCTGCCTGGTGGAGGTCGGCGGGACGGTCGGGGACATCGAGAGCATGCCGTTCCTTGAAGCGGTCCGCCAGATGCACGGGGAACTTGCGCCGCAGGACATGCTCCTTGTCCACGTCACGCTGGTCCCGGTGGACACCATGGGCGACCACAAGACCAAACCCACGCAGCACTCGGTCAAGGCGCTCCGCGAACTCGGACTGCAGCCCGACATCATCGTGGGCAGGAGCAGCGAGGTGATCAGCCCGCAGACGAAGAAGAAGATATCCGCCTTCACCGACGTCCCGGCCAAGGCCGTCATCTCCGCAAAGGACGTCCCTGACATCTACCAGATCCCGGTGGAACTGGAGAAGGAAGGGCTTGCGGACGTCGTCTGCAGTTACCTCGCCCTTGAGAACCGGGAGCCCGACACGAAGTGGTATCAGCTCATCTCGCAGGAGTACACGAACCGGACGACGGTCGCCATCGTGAGCAAATACGGGATCGAGGACGTCTACATGTCCATCAAGGAGTCGCTCAAGCACGCGGGAAGAGCGCTCTCCACCGAGGTGAACATACGCTGGCTGGACGCGGAGACGTTCGACCTCCGCGACCTCGCTGACGTCGACGGCATCCTGGTCCCGGGAGGGTTCGGCCAGCGCGGGATCGAGGGCAAGATCCGGGCAATCCGGTATGCCCGCGAGAACAACAAACCCTTCCTCGGCCTCTGCCTCGGGTTCCAGCTCGCGGTGATCGAGTACGCGCGCCACGTCCTCGGCATCCCTGATGCCACGAGCGAAGAGATGGGGCCGGGAACGCACGTCATCGCCCTCCTCCCCGAACAGGAAGGGGTCTCTGACCTCGGCGGCACGATGCGCCTCGGGAACTGCGACGTCATCCTCAGGGAGGACACGGTGGTGGCCGGCCTCTACGGGAAGACCGGGATCGTGGAGCGGCACCGCCACCGCTACGAGGTGAACCCGGCCTTCATCGGCGACCTCGAAGATGCCGGGCTCGTCTTCTCGGGCACATGCAAAGGCCGGATGGAGGTCTGCGAACTCCCGGACCATCCCTTCTACCTCGCGACACAGTTCCACCCGGAGTTCAGGTCGAGCCCGACCAACCCCTCCCCGCCCTATATCGGGTTTGTGGAGGCATGTAAGAAGAGCAGATCAACCTCCGGGATCAGGTGAGGGAAGAGCAATGGTAGATGTTGAGAAGTTTATCGGTCAGGCAGTCCGGCAGATACGTGACGCTGCCGGTGAGGATAAGGTCGTGATGGCGCTCTCCGGCGGCGTGGACTCGTCGGTCTGCGCGGCGCTCGCAGCCCGGGCCATCGGCGATGCGCTGGTCCCGATCTACGTGGATACCGGCCTCATGCGCAAAGGAGAGACCGAACGGATACGGTCCCTCTTTGCCGACACAAACCTCCGGGTCGTGGATGCGGGCGACGAGTTCTTTGCGGCACTCCGGGGCATCACCGACCCCGAAGAGAAACGCAAAGCCATCGGTGAGAGGTTCATCCGGGTCTTTGAGCGGGAGGCGAAGCGGACGGGGGCGACGATGCTCCTCCAGGGGACGATCTACCCCGACCGCATCGAGAGCGAAGGGGGCATCAAGAGCCACCACAACGTGGGCGGGATGCCCCTCGACATCGAGTTTAAAGGCGTCATCGAGCCGCTTGCGGACCTCTACAAAGACGAGGTCCGCGCGGTTGCGGGCGGCCTTGGGCTCCCGCCCGAGATCCAGCACCGGATGCCCTTCCCGGGCCCGGGGCTCGCCGTCAGGGTGCTCGGCGAGGTGACGGAGGAGAAGATCGCGATCGTCCGTGAGGCAAACGCCATCGTCGAGGAGTGCCTGGTGGAGGAGTTCCGCCCCTGGCAGTGTTTTGCCGCGCTCCTCGGCCTCGGGACCGGGGTGAAAGGAGACGTCCGGCTCCACGGCTGGATCGTCGCGGTCCGGGCCGTCCGGTCGCGGGACGGCATGACCGCCGACCCCCTGCTCCTGCCCTACGAGGCCCTTTCCCGGATGGCGTCGCGGATCACCGCCGAGATCCCCGGTGTCTCCCGGGTGGTCTACGACATCACCCCAAAACCCCCTGCAACGATCGAATACGAGTGATGATATGGTAAACGATTCACGGGAGCTTGATGCTCGCTACTACATGCCCGCATTCAGCCGGACGATGAAGATCGTCCGGGGTGCGGGGTCGCGCGTCTGGGACGACCAGGGACGGGAGTACATCGACTGTGTGGCCGGTATTGCGGTCTGCAGCACGGGCCACTGCCACCCGAGGGTGGTTGAGGCGATCTGCAACCAGGCCCACGACCTGATCCACTGCTCGAACCTCTACTACGTCCCGAACCAGGCTGAACTCGCGGCGAAACTCGTCGGGATCACGGGGCTTGCGAAAGCGTTCCTCTCGAACTCCGGCGCGGAGGCAAACGAGGGCGCGATCAAACTCGCCCGCGTCCGGACGGGGAGGAAGAAGTTCGTCGCGTTCACCCACGGGTTCCACGGCAGGACCTGCGGGTCGCTTGCGGTCACCCACAAACCCGCGATCCGGGAGCCGTTTGAGCCGCTCTCGCCCGCCTGCACCTTCGTGGACTACGGCGACCTCGACGCCCTTGCGGGGGCGGTCGACAGGGATACCGCCGGGGTCTTCGTCGAGCCGATCCAGGGGGAGGCGGGCGTCCTGATCCCGCCCGACGACTTCTTCCGGGGCGTCCGGGATATCTGCGACGACGCCGGCGCGCTGATGATCGTCGACGAGGTGCAGACCGGGATGGGCCGGACCGGGAAGTGGCTCGCCATCCAGCACACCGGCGTCGTCCCCGACGTCGTGACGCTTGCAAAAGGGCTCGCGAGCGGGTTTCCGATCGGCGCGCTCGTCGCCCGCGAGGGGCTTGAGTTCGGGAGGAGCGAGCACGGGAGCACGTTTGCCGGCGGGCCGCTCGCCTGCGCGGCGGCACTCGCGACGATCGGCGTCATCGAGGAGGTCCTCCCCCGCGTCGCGGCGAAAGGCGAGCGGTTCATGAAGGGGCTTGCTCCCCACAACCCCCGGGGCCGCGGCCTGATGGTCGGCGTCTCGGTGGGCGACCGGTGCCCGGAGGTGCAGCGCACCTGCGCCGAGAACGGCGTGCTCGTCAACTGCGCCGCCGACGGGAACCTCCGGCTGATCCCGCCGCTCGTGATCACGGATGCGGAGATCGATACGGCTGTCGGTGTCATCGATGCGGCGCTTGGTTAGAGCGTGCTATGCGGGCGCGGCGGGCTACTCCTACGCGAAGTCGGCAGGCGACGTCGCGCGGGAGCACGGCATCGACCGGGTGGCCCGTCTCGCGAGCAACGAAAACCCCCGCCCGCCCTCGTCCGCCGCGATCGAGGCGGCAACGGCGGCTCTCCGGGAAGCGAACCGCTACCCGGACACGCGGGCATCGGCCCTCGTCGAGGCGCTCCGCCGCTACCACGGCGATTACCGGTTCGTCACCGGCGTGGGGATGGACGGTGTCATCGAGACGGTGATCCGGACGGTTGTCGAGCCCGGCGAAGCGGTGGTCGTCTCGACCCCGACCTTCTCGTTCTACGGGCTCGCGGCCCTGGCACACGGCGCCCGGGTCGTCAACGTCCCCCGCCGGGAGGACTTCTCGGTCGACCCGGCGGCCTTCGCCGGGGCATGCCGGGGGGCAAAACTTGCCTTCCTCTGCTCCCCGAACAACCCGACAGGGAACTCGGTCCCGCCCGAAGCGGTCGAGGAGATCCTCGATCGCATGGAGGGGCTGCTCTTCCTCGACAACGCCTACGTCGACTTTTCGGAGATCGACTACCGCCTCCTCATGCGGCGGCACGAGAACCTGGTCATCGGGCGGACGATGTCAAAGATCTTCGCCCTCGCCGGGCTCCGGGTCGGCTACGCCTTTGTCCCGGAGTGGCTCGAACCCTTCTACCACCGGGCGGCGACGCCGTTCGCCCTGAACTCGGTCTCGGCGGCGGCCGCCGCCGGGGCGCTCGCGGACGCGGGGCCGGTCCGCGAGGCCTGCGACCACGTCCGGCGGTGGCGGCAGCGGTTCGCTGAGGAGGTGCCGTTCCCGGTCTTTCCCTCGGACGCGAACTTCGTGATGATCGATATCAAGCCCCTGACGGGTGACGAGGCGGTGGAACGCCTCGCGGCAAACGGCGTCCTGGTGCGGTCGTGCACCAGTTTCCCGGGGCTCGGCGACCACTATATCCGGGTCAGCATCGGCGAAGACTGGGAGAACGTTCGGTTCATCGAGGCGATCCGCAGGATATGATGACAGGCATCACCGGGACGCCCGGGACCGGGAAGACGGCCGTTGCGGCTGAACTCGAGCGGCGGGGCCACCGGGTCGTCCGCCTGACCGGGACAGTGCGGCCCTACATCGTCGAGGAGGACCGCGCCCGGCAGACGCTGGTGGTGGATGTCGACCGGTGGGCGGCGGAGTTCGAACCGGTCGAGGGGATCGTCGAGGGCCACCTCGCGCATCTCCTCCCCTGCGACCGGGTGGTGGTGCTCCGGTGCCGCCCGGACGTCCTCGCTGCGCGCCTCGCATCCCGGAACTACCCTGAGGAGAAGATCGCGGAGAACGTCGAAGCGGAGGCGCTCGACGTCATCCTGATCGAGACGCTGGAGGAACACCCGGGCGAGCACGTCCTGGAGGTGGATGCGACCGCGCTCTCTGTCAGCGCGGTCGCCGACCGGATCGAGCAGTTTATCCGGGGAGAACGGCCATCATCCTACGGGTCCATCGACTGGACCGATTACCTGGGTTTCGGCGCATGACACTTGACCAGTTCCGGCCGCATGTGCAGGGCATCGTTCAGCCCGTGGTAGACCTGGCGAGGAGACTCGGGCTCACCCCGAACGGGCTCACCCTTGCATCGTTCTTCGTATCGGTACTTGCGGGTCTCGCGTTCTATGCCGGGGGGGTCGTGCTCGGCGTCGTCATGGTCGCCTTCAACGCCGTCTTCGACGCGCTTGACGGGGCGCTCGCCCGGGATATGGGGATCGCGAGCCCCCGGGGGGATTTCTTAGACCACGTCATCGACCGCTACGCCGACATATTCATCATCACCGGGATCTTTGCGGGCGGGGCCGCGTCCTGGCCGATCGGCGTCTTTGCCCTGACCGGGGTCCTGATGTCCTCCTACCTCGGCACCCAGGCGCAGGCGGTCGGGGTCGGCAGGTTCTACGGCGGCATCCTCGGCCGGGCGGACCGCCTGGTGCTGATCATCGTCGCCGGCGTGCTCACGGTCCTGATCCCCGGGGAGATCTGGGGGTTGAACTACCTCGGGTGGCTCCTTGTCATCTTCGGCGTCCTCGGGCACTACACCGCGTTCCAGCGGTTCGCCCACGTCTGGCGGCAGATTGAGAAAGACTGAAGTGCCCGATGCCGCCGGGCGGGGAAACCTTCCCTTCGCATGAGGACAGCACGATCCCGCGCGTTGCCGCGGCGGAGAGGGCCCGGAGCCGTATGGGTCTTCACGCCTTTGCGTGATCTAACTGGTGCGAATAGCAGTACGGCCTCCCACGCTGGCGCAAAGGACGCACAAGAGGAGGCGCGGTCCGGATCTTCGCGTGAGTCGGCACGGGGCGGCAGGAGTATCGGGTGTCCCGGGGCAGGATGCCGGCGGATAGAGGAGAGGTTAACTTCCCTGCCCGCCCACCTCTTCCCACATGCAGGTGAGCAATCCGGTCCTCATCGGCGGGGTGCCCCTTGATGCGTTCTTCGCGTTCCTCCTCGCCCTCATCGGGTTCCTTTTCCTTGGCAACCTTGCCTACATGCTCCTCCGGCAGGCCCTCGACGGCCGGGTCTCCCCGGGGACGGCCAAGTGGGCGGCGGCCACCCTCCAGTACACCGTCATGGTCGGCGGGGTCTACACGAGCGCCCGCTATCTCCTCGACTTCGACCCGAAAGCTGTTGCCGCGTCGCTCGGTATCCTCGGGATCATCGTCGCCGTTTCGTCGACCCAGATCACCCAGAACATCCTTGCCGGCATCCTGATCACGATCAACCGCCCGGTCCAGCTCGAGGAGTGGATCGTCGTCGGGGAGATGCCGACGACGGGGCTCTGCAAAGTGCGCGACATCTCCTTCACGACGACGATCCTCCAGGGGCTCGACGGCGGCCTCGTCCTCATGCCGAACTCGAGCATCATAGCGTCCAAGGTCGTCAACTACTCCCGGAACGGGCTGTTAGAGATCCGGGTCGCACTCTCCGTCCCGGTCTCTGCCGACCTTGCACGGGTGCGCGAGATCGCGCTCGCGGTGGCGCATGACGACCCCCGGATCATCCGGACCCCTGGCACGGCCGGGCGGTCCGCCGTCCACGGCCTCTTCGATCTCCCCTACAACAAGCGGCTCCGTTCCGACCGTCCCGATCTCATCGGCCTCGAACCCGCCGTCCACACCGTATCGGTCAGCGATGGCTGGGTCAAACTGATGGTGCGTGCCTGGATCCGGAAGATCCCGCAGAAAGATGAGATCGCCTCCCATTACCTCCGGGAAGTCCTCAAGCGTCTTTCGGCCGAGGGTATCCCGGTCAAGGCCGAAACATCGTGACGGAAAGGATTAATCCTCTCCCCGCTCACCTCTCTCTACATGCAGGTGAGCAATCCGGTCCTCATCGGCGGAGTGCCCCTCGATGCGTTCCTCGCGTTCATCTTCGCCTTCATCGCGTTCCTCTTTCTCGGCAACCTCGCCTACCTTCTCCTCCGGCGGGTGCTTGACGGGCACGTCTCCCGCGGAAAGGCCAAATGGGCGGCGGCCATCCTCCAGTACGCCGTCATGGTCGGTGGGATCTACGCAAGCGCCCGGTACTTCCTCGAGTTTGAACTGACGGCCTTCATCGCGTCGCTCGGTCTCCTCGGGATCGTCGTCGCGTTCTCGTCGCGCCAGATCATCCAGAACGCCGTTGCGGGGATCCTGATCACGATCAACCGCCCGGTCCAGCTTGAGGAGTGGGTGATCGTCAGCGGCAGGCCGGAGACCGGGCCCTGCAAGGTACGCGACATCTCCTTCACGACGACGATCCTGCAGGGGCTCGACGGCGGCCTCGTCCTCACGCCGAACTCGAGCATCATAACCTCAAAAGTCATCAACTACTCCCGTGCCGGGCTGCTTGAGGTCGCGATCCCGCTCGCCGTCCCGGTCACCGCCGACCTTGTGCGGGTGCAGGAGATCGCCCTCGCAGCCGCGCACGACCATCCCCTCATCCTCCCCCACGTCGAGCCGGCCGAACGGTCCGCCGTCCAGAACCTCTTCGATCTCCCCTACCTCGGGCGCCTCTCGTCCGACCTCCCCCACCCCGGACTTCGGCTCTTCGAGCCGAAGGTGCAGGTCTCGTCGATCAAGGAGGAATGGGTCAGGCTGACGGTGCGGGTCTGGATCCGGCAGATCCCCGGGAAGGACCGGATCGTTTCCGAGTACCTCGATGCCGTCATCGGGCAGCTCGCGGCCGAAGACCCCCTTGGCGTGAAGAAACCGAAGGGCGAACCTGCGCCCGGGCTCCCGGAAGCCGCGCAGCCCGCATGACGGACCGGTATGCCTCATCCGGAACCACGAAAAAGGAGGAGGACATATGGCAGAGAGGAACTATGGCGGAGAGCACCGGGAGTGAGGGGAACGGCATCCGGATCACCCTCGAAGAGATCGCCGGAGCCGTCGGCGACTTCGGCACCATCTTCCCCATCCTGCTCGGCGTCGCCATCGTCTGCCCCGACGTGAACGTCAGCCACTTCTTCCTCTTCCTCGCCGCCTGGTTCATCATCGCCGGGCTCTATTACCGCCTCCCGATCCCGATCGAGCCGATGAAGGCGATCGGCGCCATCGTCATCGCCGAAGGGCTCTCCGGCGGCGAGATCGTGGCCTCAGGAATCGCCGTCGGCGTGCTCTTCCTCCTCCTCGGCCTCGCCGGCGGTATGACCTGGATCGGGGACCGGATCCCGCGGAGCGTCATCCGCGGCGTCCAGGCAGGGCTTGCACTCCTCCTCCTCCGGACGTCGCTTGGCTACATCGTCGACGACGCCCTCTTTGCGGCCTTTTCTATTGCGATCATCGTCATCTTCTTCATCGCATCGGAGCGCACCCGGGTGCCGGACGTCTCCGCGCTGCTGGTCCTCCTCATCGGGCTTGCCGCCGGCATCGCCGTGCAGGGGATGCCGCCGTTCCGGCTCATACCCCTCCCGGCGCTTGTCATCCCGACGCCCGCGGATTTCATCGCCGGCACCTGGGACCTCGTGCTCCCGCAGATACCGCTCACGCTCGCAAACGCCATCCTCGCCACGTCGCTCCTCACCTACGACCTCTTCCCAAAGAAGGGCGTCGACCCTGACCGGCTCTCGCGGACCATCGGCGCGATGAACCTCGTCTCGACGCCGCTTGGGGGGTTCCCCATGTGCCACGGCGCCGGGGGGCTTGCCGCCATGTACCGGTTCGGCGCAAGGACCGGGGGGGCGAACATCGTCGCCGGCCTCTTCATCCTCATATTCGCGGTCGCGTTCGCCCCGCCGGAGGTGCTGACCCTCATACCGTTCGGGGTCTTCGGCGCGCTCCTGGTCTTTGTCGCGATCGAACTCGGGAAACACAGCATAAAGACGGAGTCCTACCTGGTCACGGGGATCATCGCCGTCCTCACCCTCGCGCTCGGCCTCACCGTCGCGTTCATCATCGGGATGATCCTCGCCTACATCCTGGAGCGCTGGAAAGGAAGGCAGGGGACCGGGCAAAAACCTGGATCCTGAAGATACCCCGGGGAGCACCGGGCCAAGGGTTCATGAGATCCGGCGGACGATAGGTGATGAGATCCGCTCATGGACACCGTAACCGCACTCGGCCTCATCGCCGGCTCGCTCACGACGCTCTCGTTTGCACCGCAGGTCGCGAGAGCCTGGCGCACGCGGTCGACCGCCGACCTCTCGCTTGCGATGCTCATCATCTTCCTCGCCGGCGTCCTGCTCTGGCTCGCCTACGGGGTGGTGAGAGGGGACGTCGCCATCATCGCGGCGAACGCCGTCACCGCCGCCCTCATCGGCACGCTCCTCTCGATCAAGACAAAGAACGGATGACGTGGACCGCCGCCGCCCTGACAGCGACCGTGACCCGGGTCCCCGGGGCGAGCGAGAGGTCCTGCACCGACCGCCTTGTGAGGACCGCGGTCAGTTCCACGCCGCAGTCCACCTTCACCCCGGCGACGGGGCCATCCTCCACGACGGCGACGACCGTCCCGGCCATCGTGTTCCGGGCGCCGCCCCCGCCGCCGATGACGACGTCGTCGCCCCGGATGCAGAGCGTGACCGCTTCGCCCGCCGCCGCATCCGTCACCGCCTCGAAGGTCCGCCCCCCGGCGTCCACCACCGCGTACCCATCCTCGTTTGCCGTCACGGTCCCGTCCAGGATGTTCTCGATCCCGACAAACGTTGCGACCTCCCGGCTCTTCGGCGCGTTCAGGACGACGTCGGCCCGCCCTTCGTCCACGAGGCGCCCGTCGATGAGCACCGCCATCCGGGTGGCAAGGAGGCGCGTTTCCCGGCGGGAGTGGCTCACCTGCACGATGGTGAGACCGTCCTCCCGGTGGAGGCGCCGGAGGTCATCGATGAACCTCTCCTGTGTTATAGGGTCGAGGGCCGAGAGGGGTTCGTCGAGGAGGAGGATGTCGGGCTTCACGGCGACGGCCCGGGTGAGCGCCACCCGCTGCTGCTCGCCGCCCGAGAGGGTCCCGGGGTAGCGGTCGGCGAGATGGCCGAGCCCGAACCGTTCGAGGAGGCCGGCGACCTCGCACCGGGCGGCATCCCGCTCCATCCCCCGCACCCGGAGGCCGTAAGAGACGTTGTCCGCGACCGTCATGTGGGGGAAGAGCGAGTAGTCCTGGTAGACGAGGGCGACCCCCCGCCTCTCCGGGGGGAGAGCGGTGATCTCTTCGCCCCGGAGGAGTATGCGGCCGTGCTCGGGCAAATGAAGGCCCGCGATCGCCTCAAGGAGCACCGTCTTCCCCGCGCCCGACGGCCCGACGATGAAGTAGTAGTCGCCCTGCCCGATCGTCATGCTGACATCCTTCAAGCGGAACGACCCGAGCGTGAGTGAGACGCGGTCAAACGCGATCATCGTACCTCCCCATGAGCCGCGTCATCCGCCGGAGGAGGTAGAAGACCGCGAGACTGACCAGGATAACCACAAAGGCGATGCTCCGGCTCACGCGGATGCCTTCGGTCGTGAACGTGTAGTAGATCAGCGTCGATATGATGAACGGGTAGTAGGCGATCATGACGACCCCGGCAAACTCCCCGATGGCCCGTCCCCAGGCGAAGATAGCCCCGCTGTACAGGTGTCGGAGGCTTAAGGGGAGCGTGACCGTCCGGAAGGTGGTGAACGTGCCGGCGCCGAGCGTGCGGGCGACGTTCTCAAGGTGGACGGGCACCTTCTCGAACCCCTCCCGCATGGTGTTGATGAAGAACGGGGAGGCGACAAAGAGCATCGCGACGACCGTGCCCGGGTAAGCGTCCTCGAAGGCGAGTCCGATCTCCGCAAGCGGCGCGCCGAGCCATCCCCGGCGCATGAAGAGGAGGTAGACGAGCAGGCCCGCTACGGTGTGCGGCAGGATGAGGGGGAGGTCGACGATGCTCTCGACGATGCCCTTGAGGCGGGAGGGGCGGGACCGGGCGAGGACGTAGGCGAGGGGCGTCCCGAAGAGGACGAGGAGGAGGACGGCATTTGCCCCCGCAAGGAACGTGAGGAGGATGGACCCGATCACCACGGGCGATGCCGCCACCTCGAGGAGGTGGGCGGGGTCGGCGAGCTCCGCCATCGCGATGTTTGCGATAGCAAGCACCGTGAGCCCGACGATCGCCGCTCCCATGATGGAGAACCAGGCGATGCACCGGTCTACCTGCCGTCCCCGGTCCCCTCTCCACGAGACGATCTCCGCGTCGCCGGAGAACGTCCCGGTCTTCGTCGCCATATCTTCCTGGATATGGGTTGCACGCGCCCGTGAATAACTGCTTCGCAAAAGGGAGCGGGCTTTTCAGGCTTTCACCAGAACGAGCGGCTTGAGCCCGGCAGCAGCATCCCTGCCGGGCTCGATGACCGCGGTGACGCCGGGGTGCTCCGCCTCAAACGGCCCGGTCAGGCTCCCGGCACAGAGGACCGGCACCCGGACCCCTGCAGCGGCCCTTCCACTGAACTCGCGCAGTTTCACACCAGAGTTGGTAACGGCAGCCCGACGTAACGGTATCGGCCCTCTGTGCCGGGAACACCCTCACCCTTCGCGGGGGATCAGGTGGACCGCCTTCGCCTGGAGGGAGACCCAGACCTGCATGCCCTCCGCGAGTTCGAGGGCCTCCGCCCTCCGCGCCGTCACCAGTGCGGCAAGGTCGCACCCGCAGTCCACGGTCACGTTCACAAACGGCGCCATGGGCTCGATGGCCGCGACCCTGGCGGGGAAGAGGTTCTCCGCCTCCTCATACCCCGGCTCCCGCCGGTGCAGGGAGATGTCTTCGCCCCGGATGACCGCGAGCACCTCCTCGCCGGGCGGCGGTGTCGTCGAGACGAGCCGCCGCTCTTTCACCGCCACCGTGGTGAGGCCCCCCTCCCGGGAGACGACCCGGCCGGGGATGATGTTCTGGACGCCCACGAACCGGGCGATCTTCTGGCTCCTGGGCTCGTGGAAGATCGCATGGGGTGAGCCCGTCTGGGCGACCGTCCCCTCGATCATCACCCCGATCCGGTGGGCGAGCCGCTGCCCCTGCGCCAGATCGTGCGTGCTGATCAGGACGGTCGTCTTGGCCTCGCGGTTCAGATCGGCCACGATCCTCTCGATGGTGGCGGTCGATGTCGGGTCCAGGTTTGCCGTCGGTTCATCGAGGAAGAGGATCTCGGGGTCCGTCACGAGCACCCGGGAGAGAGCAACCCGCTGCTGCTCGCCGCCCGAGAGATCGGCCGCCCGGCTCCTGATGTAGCGGGAGAGCCCAACGGCCTCGAGGGCCTCCTGTACTCTCCGGTCGATATCGCCCCCCGACGCCCCCCGGTAGCGCAACCCCATCGCGACGTTGTCGTAGACCGATGCGTTGAAGACGATCGGCCTCTGGAAGAGCATCCCCATACGGCGGCGGAGGTCGAGCCAGCGGTCACGCTCCGCCACCACGTCGATCCCGAAGACCGAGAGCTCCCCGCCGCTCGGCGGTTCGATCAGATCGAGGATCCGGAGAAGCGTGCTCTTTCCCGAGCCGCTCGGGCCGATGAGCCCGAGGATCTCCCCTTCCCGCACCGAGATGTCGACGTCGTGCAGGACCTCCAGGTCGCCGTACGACTTCCGGATGTTGTGTGCCTCAATGACTGCCATGGTATCACCGCCGCTGCACGAGGGAGAGAACGACGTTCACCCCGAGCGCCACCGAAAGAAGGATGATCCCGAGCGCAATCGACATGGAGTAGTTTGCCATCGATGTGTTGAGCGCGATCGCGGTGGTGAGGACGCGGGTGGCACCCCGGATGTTGCCGCCGACGATCATCACCGCCCCCACCTCCGAGATCGCCCGCCCGAACCCGAGGAGGACGCCGGACATGACCGCGAACCGGGCCTCTGCGATGACGGTCGTGACCGTCTGGAGCCTGCTTGCGCCGAGCGCAGTGATCGTGTAGCGTTTGTCGCGGTCGATCCCGGAGAGCGCCGAGACCGTCAGCCCCATGAGGAGAGGAATGATGAGGACCGTCTGGGCGGCGATCATGCCTCCGGGAGTGTAGAGGAGGCGGAGGAACCCGAAGGGGCCGATGTTCGAGAGGAGGAGGAACATGATCAGGCCGACGATGACTGTCGGGAGCGCGTACAGCGTCTGCAGCGTGGAGACGAGCGCGTGCTTCCCCCGGAACTCGTAGAAGTAGATCAGCGCCCCGAGCGGCAGGGCGACTAGCGACGCGAAGAAGGTGGCGGTGAGGGAGACGTAGAGCGACCGGATGGTGATCTCGACCACCTGCGGGTTTAAGGTGACGATGAGGTTGATGGCCTCGATGAACCCTTCGACGATCGGGCTCCCGTTCACCACGTCCCCTCACCCTCCGTCACCCTGCCGATCACCTCATCCACGTCTCCCCCTGTCCTCCCCTGATACCCGGCTTCACGCGGGCGTGGGCACCGGCTCCGCACAGGTGCAGTTGAACGGCGGCTGTGTGCACTCGGGCGCGTAAAGCGGCACAAAGAGCGGTTTCCCGAACTCGGCCTTCCCGAAGTCGCCGATCAGCTGCTTCCCTTCGTCGGATATGAGCCAGTTGATGAAGTCCGCGGCTCCCCTGGCGTTCACGCCCGGGTACTTCGCGGGATTGACCGCGATTGCGCTGTAGCGGTTCATGAGTTCAGTGCTCTCAGTGATGACCGGCACCAGGCTAAGTCGGTCCGCAAACGAGAGGTAGGTCCCTTCATCGGTGAGGACGTAAGCCTTCTTCTCGTTTGCGAGGATCAGGGTGTCGCCCATACCTTTGCCGGCCTCGACGTACCAGGCCCCGGAGTCAAGGATGTCTTCTGTGTAGTTGTAGCCCGCCTCCTTCCAGAGCGCCTTCTCCTGGGCGTGGGTGCCCGAGTTGTCGCCGCGGGAGACGAAGACCACGCCCGCCGTCTTGTTCGTGCCGGCGATGTAGATCGCCCTGAATGCTTCCACCGCGCTCATGTTCTTGATGCCTGCCGGATCCTCCTTCGGCCCGACGATGATGAAGTAGTTGTAGGCGATGCAGCGCGGGTCGATGCCGTAGCCTTCGTCGATGAACTGCTGCTCAAGCGCCGGGGCGTGGACGAGCACGAGATCGACATCACCGCGCCTGGCGGTGTCGAGGGACTGGCCCGTCCCCTGGGCGATGAACTGGAGGTCCATCCCGGTCTCGTTCTCGTAGACCCGTTCGAGTTCCGCGAGGAGCCCGGTGTTCTCAAGGCTCGTCGTGGTGGCGATCTTCAAGACGTTCGCCCCGGCGGCGGGTGCGGTCGTCGTGGCGTTCGGCGTCTCGTTTCCGCCCGGCGCCGTTCCCGTGCATCCGATAGCGAGGGCGAGGATGAACAGGATCGAGACGGCACCGGCCGATAGAATGGCAACGTTCGTCTTCATAGCAGCGCGTTAGCACGACCACCGATCATAAATAGTTATCCTCTCATCCGGCGCATCCCCGGGACCGTAGAGGCTCCGGGCGGGGAGAAGTGTTTTGCATGCCCGCAAGCCGCCTGCCCCCGGAAGAACGAGGCGCATCAGCCGCCCGCATCAGTCTTTCGGCAGGCGGCAGAGATCTCGCGCCCCGGATCCCGCAATACGGTACGAACGGTCCCGGTTCACGCCGTGGCGTTTCCGGTCGTCGTCACGTTTCCGGTCGTTGTCACGTTTCCGGTCGTCGTCACGTTCCCCGGTCCTGAACAGGTGGTGCAGTTGAACGGCGGTTGTGTGCACTCGGGCGGGTAGAGCGGGACGAAGAGCGGCTGGCCGTACTCCTCGACGCCGAAGTTCCCGATGAACTCCTTGGTCTCGTTTGAGGTTATCCAGTCGATGAACCTGTTCGCCTCATCGATGTTGACGCCCGGGTTCTTCGCGGGGTTGACCGCGATTGCGCTGTAGCGGTTGAGGAGCTGGTCGCCCTCGGTGACGAGTTCGACAAGGTTGAGCTGGCTCTTAAAGGCAAGGTACGTCCCGATGTCGGTGAGCGTGTAGCCACCCTTCTGGTTCGCGATGGTCAGGGTCTCCCCCATGCCGCTCCCGGTCTCGACGTACCAGGGCCCGGAGTCCTGGATGTCGTCTGTGTAGTTGTAGCCGGCGGCCGCCCAGATCTGCTGCTCCCGGTTGTGCGTGCCCGAGTTGTCGCCGCGGGAGACGAAGAACACGTCCGGCGTCTTGTTCGTGCCGGCGATGTAGATCGCCTTGAACGCTTCCTCAGGAGTCATATTCTTGATGCCCGCCGGGTCGGCCTCCGGCCCGACGATCAGGAAACTGTTGTAGGCGAAGCACCGCTCGTTGATGCCGTAGCCTTCGTCGATGAACTTTTGCTCAAGCGACGGTGAGTGGACGAGCACGAGATCGACGTCACCGCGGCGTGCGGTGTCGAGCGACTGGCCTGTGCCCTGGGCAGTGATCTGCACGTCCACGCCGGACGTGTTCTCGTACATCATCTCAAGTGCATCAAGGAGGCCGGTGTCGTACAGGCTCGTCGTCGTCGCTATCCGGAGCACGCCGGGGTTTGCTGCCTCCTGTGCCGGGACAGAGACGGCACATGCGGCAAGCAACACTACCATGATGCCCACGAGGGGCACCCACGATCTCGATCGCATACGGGGCCGGGATGGACCGAAGTTATATTTATTGTTTTGTATAATAATTGACAAATAGAAATTGTCAAGCATCCCCGGCGTACCTGCCGCCTGCGGAAGGGGCATTCGCCCTCACGGGCCCGGGTGTCGAAACCTTAACGCTTCGGGCCGCCGACCTTTTTCCTCATGTGGCAGGCGCTGGATATCGAAACCTGGATCGCCGGACGGCGGTCGGACATCGACAGGGTGAAGGGACCGGTCTCCGAGATCATCGGGAGGGTGCGGGCGGAGGGGGACGCGGCCCTCATCGACCTGACAAAGAAGTTTGATAAGATCGATCTTTCCGGGCTCGCCGTCTCCGACGAGGAGCGGGAGGCGGCCTACGACCAGGTGGACGCGCAACTCATCGAGAGCCTCTCTGAGGCCGAGGTGCGGATCAGCCGGTTCCACGAGCTGCAGCGCGGGCGCGACCTCTGGCTGCAGGAGATGGAGCCCGGGATCACCCTCGGCGTCAGGACGACCCCCTTATCCCGGGTGGGAGCCTACATCCCCGGCGGGCGGGCGGCATACCCCTCGACGGCACTGATGTGCACGATCCCGGCAAAGGTCGCCGGCGTTCGGGAGATCTGCTGCTGCACCCCGCCGCCGGTCAACCCGATCACGCTTGTTGCGCTCGATATCGCCGGGGTCGACGAGATCTACCGGGTCGGCGGCGCCCAGGCGATCGCGGCGATGGCGCTCGGGACGGAGACGGTTCCAAGGGTGGAAAAGATCGTCGGCCCGGGCAACGTCTACGTCACCGCCGCGAAGATGCTCCTCCGGGACGAGGCGGAGATCGACTTCCCCGCGGGCCCGAGCGAGATCGCAATCCTTGCCGACAGCACGGCAAACCCGACGTTCATCGCGGCCGATATCCTCGCCCAGGCGGAGCACGACCCGAACGCCGCCTGCGTCCTCGTCACGACCGACGCGGCCCTCGCCGGTGCGGTTGGGGCTGAGGTGAAGCGGATGGCGGCGGGTGCGGCGCGGCGCGATATCATCGCGCAGGCGCTCGACCACTCGGGCTACATCGTGACCGCCGATATCGACGAGGCGGTGGCGACGGTCGACGGTATCGCCCCCGAGCACCTCTCGATCCAGGTGGCCGACCCGCTCGCCGTCCTCACCCGGGTCAGGAGCGCCGGGTCGATCTTCGTCGGTCCCTACGCGGCGGTGGCCTGCGGCGACTACGCCTCGGGAACAAACCACGTCCTCCCGACGGCAGGTTATGCCGGTTTGTACTCCGGCCTCGACGTGAACCACTTCTGCCGGCGCGCGACGGTCCAGGTGATCACGCGGGAGGGCCTTGAGGCCATCGGCGACGTCGTGGAGACGATCGCCGATGCGGAAGGGCTTCACGCCCACGCAGAGTCGGTGCGGGTGAGGAGAAAGGGGTAAGAGATACCTCACCGCGACGTCGGCGCTGAAGGCTCCGGCGCGGCCTCACCCTGGACCATCCGGATCTTTGCGATCGCGTCCTCTGCGACGCCCTTCTCCTCCGCATCGCCGCTGCGGGCGAGATCCCGGAGGGGAGCGATCGCCCGCGGGTCGCCGATGTACTTGAGCGCCCCCGCCGCGTAGAGCCGGACATTGCGGTCGGCGTCCTTCGTCGCGGCGATGAGCCGGTCGACCGCTGCGCCGCCCAGCCGGACGAGGGCGCCTCCCGCCGCCCCCCTGACGTCGCCGTTCTCGTCACGGAGCGCCCCGACGAGGGGCTCGATCGCAGCCGCCTCCCCGGTATCACCGAGGACGCCGGCCGCGACGATCCTGACATCCGGGTCCGGGTCAGCGAGCGCCGCGCCAAGCGGCTCCACCGCCTCCCTCCCGAACTTTGCGAGCGCCCCGGACGCCTGGCACCGGAGGTCGTCGTTTGCGTCACGCAGCGCCCGGATGAGGGGTCCTACCGCGGCAGGGTCGCCGATCTCGCCAAGGATAGCGGCGGCATACACCCGCCGGAGGTCTCGCCGGGTCTCGACCTCCCAGGTCCGGCCGCCGGGCCCGGTTACGCTCACCGGGCCACCGGCCGCCGCCGTCTCCTCGTACTTCCCCGACGCCCCCGGGTCCTCGATGAGCTCGACCAGCGGCCCGACCGCCGGGGGGCCGAGCATGGCGAGCGAGTCCGCCGCCGCCTCCCGCACCGCCGTCAGCGGGTCCCCGAGCGCCCGGATGAGCGGGCCGGCCGCCGCTTCCGTCCCGACATCACCGAGCGCCAGGGCGGCCCGTTGGCGGGTCAGGCTGTCCTCGCTCCCGAGCGCCTCGATCAGGCCGTCGATATTCTCTTCCGCCCTCAGGAGATCGATGTTGAACCGTCTCTCTTCTGCTGGATTACCCACTCTCTGCAACCAATTCGCCTCCGGGCCCGGTGTATGGCGGTTGGTCGATATAATAACTTTTGTGAGATGGTCGACAGGGGGTCGTACTCAGACACACCTCATATTTCACGCACCGCGGGTTGCCTCACGTGAAGGGGGGAGTGTGGGATCTGTGAGGTTTCAGGCGGCATGGAGGCGACGGACAGGACGAGCAATCCGCTGCTGCCAGGATTGCCGCCCCTCCCGGAGTTGGGGGCGCTGCAGGGAGATATCTTCAAAAGAGGTAGTAGGGGTTCAGGCATCCGGGTTGTTTTCTGACGGTATCGCCGTCCGGGCCCCGGACAACTTCAATTACCATCTCCTCCGTCTATGTCTCGGTTCGGTGCGTCCAATTGTGCTGTAGTTTCCACAGATCGGGCACCCGATCGGTTCATTGGTAAATTCTTCAGTCCATCGGTGTTGACATCGACCACAGTAGAAGATGACGTGGTTTTCTGCTGTTTCTGCTATCATTGTATAATCACTCAAACCCGGGAGGGAGATCCGGAGATCTCCAGGACCTCCTCAGGGTTCGCTGCTTTGTATAGGCAAGCCGCCGCCATCCCGACGAAATTCGTAGGAGAACGGCAGACCGGTGTCGTGGGGGTGTCGACCCGGCCTCCCGTAGTCGCCGTCACCGGTATCGCCCGGAATCGGTCTTACGCCCGGCGGCTGCTTTCTTGTGCGTTGAAGAATTCGAGAATCTCCGCATCGGAGATATCACAGGCACGCCGCCGATGGGTCTACAGGAGTCCAGGGTCATGGCTGCACCCCGGTGCCTAAGGTGTCTAACTTATGAGGGGCTCCCTTATTATACCATCTATCGCTACCCTCTCCACGAGGATTCTTCAGAGCCAATCGGGTCTGGAAATACTCCCCTCGCGCAGTATCGTAGCACACGCACACCCGAAAAAACAGGAGTGTGCCCCGGCATCACCGGGACGCCGGCGGCACGGGCGCTGCCTCACCCCGCTTCTCGCGGAACCTCACGAGCGCATCCCCGGCCGCCTTCCGGACGACCGGGTCGTCGTCTGAGAGCGACCGGGTGAGGGGACCCTCCGCCCGGGGATCAGCGATCTCGCCGAGGATGGCTGCCGCATACGTACGTCGTAACTCCCGCCTCATCTCGGGCGGTGGGGCCTCCTCCTCAACACCCGCTCTCCCGGCTTCGGGGAAGAGGGCCTCATGCTCCTTCACACCCTCCGGACCGGCAAGGAGGTCATGCTGTGCCAGGACCCTGTGCTGGAGGGTTCTCTTCTCGGGCGGAATCCCCTCAGGACCGGCGAGGAGGTCGTGCTGCGTAATGCCTCCCCTGTGCCGGAGGGTCCTCTTTTCAGGCGGTATGCCCTCAGGACCGGCGAGAAGGTCAATCTGTGTCAGCCCCTCCCCGGCCTCTTCCCCGGGCACCCCGTATACCGCCGCAATATCGGGACGCTCGAGGAGGTCGATCAACGGCTCGACCGCCGGCGTCCCGACCATCACAAGCGCGTTCGCCGCCGCCTCCCGGACGTCCTGCGCCGGGTCGGCGAGCGCACGGATCAGGGGGTCCACCGCCCGCCACTCCCCGAGTTCGCCAAGGGCAAGGGCGGCGCTCCGGCGGACATCCGGATCGCTATCCTGCAACGCATCAGTCAGGCCGTCGATATCCCGCCCCGACGCCATCCGTTCAACATCATATCGCTTCTCTCCTGCTGAATTATCCCTTCCCTGCACCACAATCACCTCAGGATGGGCGGCAATATCCTTGGGGCAATATAATAATGTTATGTATAACTTACCGGCACGCCCATACCGGGGTTCTTCGCCGCCCGCGTGCGGCTGCACGGGCCCGGGAGAAGGGGTGCAGGTATTTATCCCCGCAGAACGAGGAGATCATCATGCCGGAGGAGAAGCGGAAGGCGGAACTGAAGATCTCCGGGATGCACTGTGCGTCGTGCGCCCTCAACATCGAACGCGCCCTCCAGGGCCGTGACGACGTCTATGATGCCCGGGTGAACCTCGCGGCCGGGACGGCCACGGTCGAGTACGACCCGGCGAAGGCCACCCTCGCGGACCTCGAGCGGACGGTCGTCGACGCCGGTTACGAGGTCGTGCGAGACGAAGTCACCGTCAGGATCGGCGGGATGGTCTGCGCGTCCTGCGCCCAGGTGATCGAGGCCTCGCTCACCGGCCTTGAGGGGGTCTACGACGCCCGGGTCAACCTCGCGACCGAGACCGCGCACGTCGTCTACAACCCCGCGCTCGTCACCACATCCGATATCCGGGCCGCCGTCGAGGATGCCGGCTACCAGTACCTCGGGCTTGCGGAGGAGGTCGCCGGGGACGTCGAGGCCCTGGCGCGGGAGGAAGACCTCAGGGACAAGTTCCGCCGGTTCACCGTCGGGTTTGCGGTCAGTATCCCGCTCTTCTTCTACATGCTCTTCGGGATGCCGGGGGCGGCCGCCCTCCCGGTCTCGATGAACCTCGTCATGCTCGTCATCACCCTGCCGGTCTTCTTCTACGTCAGCGCCCCCATCTTCAGGGCGGCCGCCGCGGCGCTCCGCAACCGGGCGCTGACGATGGACGTCATGTACGCGATGGGCATCGGCGTCGCCTACGGCGCAAGCATCTTCGGGACATTCGGGCTCGTCCTCACCCCGGAGTTCAACTTCTACGACACGGCGGTGATGCTTGCCTCGTTCCTGACGCTCGGGCGCTACCTTGAGGCCCGGGCGAAGGGGAGGACGTCTGACGCCATCAAGAACCTCATAGGCCTCCGGCCGAAGACCGCGACGGTCATCCGGGGCGATCGGGAGATCGAGGTCGCTATCGAGGAGGTCGTCGTCGGCGACGTCCTCCTGATCCGGCCGGGGGAGAAGGTGCCGGTGGACGGTGTGGTCGTGGGCGGCGAGAGCTCGGTCGACGAGTCGATGATCACCGGCGAACCCATCCCGGCCGACAAGCGGGAGGGTGACGGGGTCGTCGGCGGCACCCTGAACGTCAACGGCGTCCTCCGGGTCCGGGCCGAGAAGATCGGGAGGGACATGGTCCTCTCGCAGATCATCCGGCTCGTCCGTGACGCCCAGGGCTCAAAGCCCCCGGTGGAGCGGATCGCCGATGTCGCGGTCTCCTACTTCATCCCGGCCGTCCTCGCGATCGCCACCATCGCCTTCCTCGCCTGGTACCTGGCCCTCGGCGCCACGCTCCTCTTTGCGCTCACGGTCCTGATCTCGGTCCTGGTCGTCGCCTGCCCCTGCGCGCTCGGGCTTGCCACCCCGACCGCCGTGACCGTCGGGATCGGGCGGGGCGCCGAGCTCGGGGTGCTGATCCGGAACGGCGAGGCGCTCGAGATCTCCGAGAGGCTGACCGCGGTCGTCTTCGACAAGACCGGGACGCTCACCCGGGGGAAACCCGACGTCACCGACGTCGTCGCCTTCGGTATGCCGGAGGACCGGCTGTTATCGGTCGCGGCGGCGGTCGAGAAGAACTCGGAGCACCCGCTCGGGGCGGCGGTCGTGCGGCGGGCGGAGGCTGCCCGCCTTCTCGTCCCGGCATCGGAGCGGTTCACAACCTTCGGCGGCAGGGGGGTGAGCGCCGTGGTGGAGGGGGAGGAGGTCCTGATCGGGAACCGGCCCTTCCTCGACGAGTATCGCATCCGCATCCCGCCCGAGGCGGAAGACCGGATCGCCGCCCTCCAGGACGTCGGGAAGACCGCGGTCCTCGTCGCCGCGGCGGGGAGGTTTGCCGGCATCATCGCCGTCGCCGACACCCTGAAACCGACGACGAAGGGGGCCGTCGCGGAGTTGAAGAGGATGGGGCTCTCCGTGACGATGATCACCGGCGACAACCCGCGGACGGCGAACGCCGTCGCGCGGGAGGTCGGGATCGAGGACGTCCACGCGGGGGTGCTGCCGCAGGATAAGGCGCGGGAGGTCCGGAGCCTCCAGGAACGCGGCGAGGTCGTGGCGTTCGTGGGGGACGGGATCAACGACGCCCCGGCGCTCGCGCAGGCGGACGTCGGGATCGCCATCGGGAGCGGGACCGACGTCGCCATCGAGAGCGCCGACATCGTCCTCATCCGCGACGACCTCACCGACGCCGTCGCGGCCATCGAGCTCTCCCGGAAGGTGATGACGCGGATCAAGCAGAACCTCTTCTGGGCGTTCGCCTACAACGCAGCCCTCATCCCCCTCGCCGCGGGCGTGCTCTACCCCTTCTTCGGCATCACCTTCCGGCCGGAGCTTGCGGCGCTCGCGATGGCGCTCTCGTCGGTGACGGTCGTCTCGCTCTCGCTGCTGCTCAAGACTTATATACCCCCGGCGAAGAGAGGGGTGCTATCGGAGGTTGATGCGCGTGGCAGTTGATCCGGTATGCAAGATGGACGTCGATCCGGCGACGGCGAAGTTCACGTCCGAGTACAAGGGGAAGACTTACTATTTCTGCGCCCCGGGGTGCAAGAAGCTCTTTGAGAAGAACCCGGAGGCCTACCTGAAGGGGTCGTGACTTCTTTTTTTGCCAGGAGACCAGCCTCGCCGGGTGAGATCGGAAGGACCATATACTCAAAGAATAATAGAATATTTGTAAATCGAGACGATTACCGAAGGTCTTTTTCAGTATAGCAGCCTGTGGTTTACGGTCGACCATTCACGTGCGGGTGGTCAGAACCGGTACACCGGCGCCCCGCTCCGTGCCCCCTGCTTCCCCTCACCCGGCGCAAGGTCCGCGGTGTCGTCGCAGGCCGCCCGAAGGGTGGCGCTTGCGTTGTCGGCGAAGTGGACCGTCCAGGCCTCGGGGGTCCGGGGCTGGATCTCGCCGTGAGGGCCGTGGTGCGCCATCAGGATATGGAGGATGTGGGCAAACCGTGCAGGGTCGACGCCTGCCGAGTGCCGGAGGAGGGCCGCGGCCCCGATCGCCGTATGCCCGACGAGGGTGTAATCGGGAAGCGCGACGAACGAGAAACCCTGGCGGCGGAAACAGGCCGCCTTCCCGACGTCGTGGAGGAGGGCTCCCGCGAGCAGGACGTCGGTGTCCATCCGGGCCCGGCTGACGGTGCCCGAGAGGGAGAGCGCCATCTCCGCGGTCTCGAGGGTGTGCTCCGCGAGGCCGCCGATGTAGGCGTGGTGCCGGACCTTTGCTGCCGGGGCTTCAAGGAACGCCGGGGTGCTGTTCATGACCCCCGAGACGAGGGAGTATATCCCGGGGTCGGCGATCTTTGCGGCCATACGGGCCAGCCCCCGCCGAACATTCTCGTAATCGACGGGCGCGTAGATGAAGTGCGACGGATCGAGCGTATCGGCCGGCACCGGGGTCAAAAAGTCGGCGATCCCGTCGTTCACGTTGACCTCGCAGGTGCCGTTGTAAACCCGCGCGTAGCCCAGGATACGGTAGACCTCCCCTACCTGGATCGCGCGGTAGAATTCCTCGATCTGCCCCGCACAATCGGGCGTACCCCAGACCTTGCAGGTCCCCCGGCCCGTCCGGTCGGAGATGGTGAGCTGGATGTACTTGCCTCCATCCCGCTTCTCTTTGAGGCCTGCAGTCTCCACCACGAAGGGTGCATCGACCCGCATGTCTTCCCTGAGCCCCTGAACGAAGACCGCCTTCTCAAGCACCGTAATCCCCACTCCTGCAGAACCCGTCTGCCTTGAGAGCCTTAAAACCCGGCGGTTTGTTCCCCCGGGAAGGCGCAGGGAGCGGCTACCCGAACCGGAGGTGAGTGATGCCAGGAAGCAGCATTGACTGAGTCAGCAGGTTAATTGAGAGACGCTGAAGCCGGTATGGGATGATCGTTCTCTCAAAAACGAGGTCCTAACTGATTGTAGGCTTCAATAAATGTTCTTCCATTGCAATTTTTTCATTTCGATACACTTTTCTGCCTCTCTAAAGAATGTTCCCATATAGTTGAACGGGTTGATGGTGGATGAGCCTTGAATCACTTCTTTTCAAGTTAGAGGATAATGAATGGCCTCTTGCAAAAACTATTACACATTGCCATCGATTTAACGGGAACACTGCCCAATATGGCACGCTAAGGCATCAACTCGCTCCGCAAGTAAAGCATTACCTGCTCGAAAAGCACATTCGTCTATACAGTCACCAGTGTGATGCAATCAATGCTGTTGCTGAAGGCAGAAACATCATTATCACCACGCCAACTGCAAGTGGAAAAACACTCTGCTTTAACGTACCGGTATTCGATGCACTGGCTAGAGATCCAGAAGCAACTGCACTGTATATTTATCCAACCAAGGCCCTCGCCAGCGACCAACTGAAAACAGTTGTACAAATGGAGAAGGATTCAGGTATACTTGTGCACCCACACAGAGTAGATGGTGATATCCCGCGTGGTGCCAAAGAAACAATCGCGATGAAATCGCGGCTTATTTTAACAAACCCCGACACGCTTCACCGGATGCTGGAACGCCGTGGGTTGTGGGAGCGATTTTTCTCTAAACTACGCTTTATCGTCATTGATGAGGCACATACGTACCGTGGAATCTTTGGCACCAACGTCGCGTATCTTATGAGGCGATTCAAGCGAATCTGCAAGTACTATCAGTCTCAACCGGCGTTCATCCTTTCAAGCGCGACCATCTCTAACGCAGTTGAACTGGGAGAGACACTCATCGATGGGCCACTAACCTTGATCGACAAGGATGGATCCCCGCACGGTGAGAAATACTTCATTCTCATGAACTATGATCTTAAAATGGGTACAACTCGGCAGACTGTAGAATTGCTCACAGAATGTGTAGCACAGAGATGCCAGACAATCTGTTTTGCTGGTTCACGAAAACTTGTTGGCCTTATATCCAAAAAAACCGTTAATCTCCTTTCAAAGGGGAAGCACCCTGAGTTGGCAGATAAGGTAGAAGAATACCGTGCAGGGTATTCTCCTGAGGACAGAGGCCGTAAAGAGAGACTCTTAAAAGGTGGAGACCTATTGGGGGTCGTCAGCACCAATGCGCTGGAACTTGGGATCGATGTGGGTTCACTGGACTGCGCAATTCTGTCTGGATACCCGGGCTCGATGATGTCAACATGGCAGCAGGCAGGCAGAGCCGGGCGAAAAAGCAAAAAATCGCTTATCTTTCTCATAGCATACAATAACCCGCTTGAGATGTATTATGTCCAGCGGCCTATGGAGTTCTTCAACAAACCTATGGAAAAAGCCGTAATAGATCTGCAGAATACCGAGGTTCGGAGAAATCATCTCTATTGCGCAGCATACGAAAAACCGATTAATCCTCTTGAAGATAGCGAGTTTCTTGGGAACGATCTTGAAGCATTTATTGTAAACCATTGTTTAACACCGCTTTTCCAGAATGTTGACGGAATCTGGTATTATCGAGCAAAAATTCACGAGAGTGTAAATATTCGAGGGATCTTTGAGGAGACATTTTATGCTGAAGCGCCAAATCAATTCAAGGAGACACTTACAAAAAGTCAGGCTTTCAGAGAAGCACATAAGGGTGCAATTTTTTTCCACAATAATGATAAATATCTGGTAACTGACCTCAACCTTACGACCCGGATGGCATCGCTTCAAAAGGTGGATGTTCTCTACTATACGATTGCTCATGTCACCATTACTTTGGATATCCTCTCTGAGGAGTCGATTAACTTTGGAGAGTTTAAATTGAAGTTTGGCTCTCTTGAGGTTTCAACACTGTATGACGCATTTTCAGTGGTCAGGGATAGTGGACAGTGCGATGGCAGGTATCCATTGGACCTACCTCCACACACCTTTGACACAAAAGGCATTTGGATCACGATAGCAAGAAGTGTTTTAAATGAATTCGAAAAGAACGGAGGAAAGCGTATTGAAAAAGCATTGAAAGGCATTGAGATTATTACACAGCTAACGATCTCACACTTTATTCTTAGCGATCCTCGAGATATCGGTGTCTATTCCGGCGACCATCCCAAGAATCCTGGGGACTTTATCATCGCGATATATGATGACTATAAAGGAGGGATTGGGATCTCCTACAAATTGAAGGATTCGTTACCGGGTCTAGTTCGACTTAACCGAGATTTCTTGGAACGATGCCCCTGCAAAGATGGTTGCCCTGCATGTTTGTACCATTCAAAGCGGGTAGAAGCGGACTCAGTAAGTAAAAGAGATACAATTATTCTTCTCTCTGTGCTGGAGAAAATGATGGTTGACACGCCTTAAAGACGCTCAACCACTTACCCCATCCCTGCGACTGATCTCTCTGGTGAGACGATCTTCGTGGACTTACCGTCGACACCCATAGGCTGACTTCGCATCTCTCGCGCGAGACCGATGGTTCAGGGGTAGTGATACGGTTTCGTATGGTGCCGTAAGGGTAAAACCCCGCCCACGCGAACAATCTTCACCCGAACCGGAGCCGGATCATCCCGGAGAGCATCTCTTGTGCGTCCGACGTCCCCACCTTCGACTCGTCCCGGTTCTCCCAGGTGATCGGGACCTCCTCCACCCGGCAGCCGCTCCGCGCGAGCCGCCAGAGGAGTTCGACGTCGAACTCAAACCCGGTCGACCGGATGGACGGGAGAACCCGGTCGAGCGCCTCCCGCCGGAAGACCTTCGCGCCGCACTGGGTATCGCGGTAGCCGAGCCCGAAGAGGAGCCGGACGACCAGGTTGAAGAGGCGGCTCTCGGCCCGGCGCCGGAGGCCCTGCCGGACCGTCATCACGGAGCCGGGGAGCCAGCGTGAACCGATGGCGCCGTCCGCGTCCACGAGGCGGTCAAAGAGGCGTTCCATCTCCGATAACGACGTCGAACCGTCCGCGTCCATGTAGCCGACGTAACGGGTCGACGCCTCCCGGATTCCGGCCACGACGCCGCCTCCCTTCCCGAGGCGGACCGGGAACGTCAGGCACCGGATGGAGAGCGATGGATGGGCGGCCGCAAACGCCCCGATGACGGCGGGAGTGGCGTCGGTCCCGTCGCAGACGAAGATGAGGTCGCCTCTAAAGCCCGAGAGGTCTTCGAGGAGCGACCGTATCCTCTTCTCTTCGTTGTATGCCGGGATCACCAGGGTGCAGTCGGCCCGGTCCACGTCGCTACCTTGCGTATCGGTTAACATTCGAGTTTCGTGATGATGGTATCGGCGAACTGTGCGGCAGCAGCGGGGCCGTTCGCGGTCACGATCTGCATATCCGCGACGACCGGGATCTCGTGAAGGATCGCTTTCGCCTTCTTCATCTCCGCGACAGCCGCCGGGCTCGGGTAGACCGTGGCCTGCCGCCCGGCAAGGATGCCCGCCCGCGCGAGGACGACCGGCGCGAGGCAGATTGCGGCGACGACCCTGCCCTCCTCGAAGAACGTCCGGACAAGGGCCTGAAGCCGTTTGCTCCCCCAGAGGTGGTCCTGTGACCCGGCGCCGCCCACCACCACAATCCCGGCGTAGTCGTCGGGGTCCACCTCGTCAAACGTCATGGCCGCCTTCGTCCTGGCCCCGAGCATCCCCGTGCACATGCCGGCGGCCGTGGAGGCGACGTCGACGCCGATCCCCGCCTCCTCAAAGGCCCTCTTCGGGATCTCCAGTTCCTCGTCCCTGAACCGTTCCGGTGCAATCGCAAGCAAGAGTTTCATGCAGGTCTTCTATCAAGGGTTTGTTCATAAGAGTATTGATGGTTGTGGGCGGGAGACGCACGCCGGCAGGGCCGGGGCAACAACCGGATCGCCCGCCCCGCCCCCAGAGATGCGGCCGCCATCGGGCCGCCGCCGCACCCGTGTTTTTGAAACAAGATTATTATAATAATCAGACAATTGACGTGCAGACCCCATGGTGCTGCGGGAGGCTCAACCATCCCCGGCGGACCCGCGTTTCACGGCGGCCTGCCATGAACCCCGGGAGGCGGGAGGGACCGGCACAGCCTCCGGCACGGACTGCAGCACGTTTGCCGGGGTGGATACAGGGAGAGGAAACAGACATGCAACGCAGCACCTGGATCGGGATCATGCTCCTGTCGGCACTCGCGCTCGTCGCTGCCGCGGGCGCAGGAACGGAAGAGCAGACGGTTATCTGGAACCGGACTTACGGGGGGCCGGATGCCGATGACGCGGCATACGCGGTCGTCCCCGGCCCCGGGGGAGACGGGTTCTTCCTTGCCGGGGTGACGGCATCGTCCGGGGAGGGAGAGACGGATGCCTGGGTGATCAGGCTGACGGCAGAGGGCTCTCTGGAGTGGAACCGGACCTACGGCGGGAAGGAGGCCGATACCGCGCGTTCGGTCGTCCGGACCGATGACGGCGGCCTCCTCTTCGCCGGCAACCTCACCTACGTCACGAACGGGACGCAGGCAGACACCGACGCCTGGCTCGTGAAGATCGACCCGTCGGGCGCCGAGGTCTGGAACCGGACCTACGGCGGCCCGGACGTCAACGCCTCGGCAAACGGGGTGATCCTGACCGGCGACGGCGGTTACCTCTTCGTCGGCTCCACTGCGGCCCGGGGAGGGAACGAGTCGGACGCCTGGGCGGTCCGGGTGAACGAGACGGGCGGCGAGGTCTGGAGACGGGTCCTCGGCGGGGCCGGGAATGATACAGCGAACGCCGTCACCCGGCTTTCCGGCGGAGATTTCGTCATCGCCGGCAGCACGGAGTCGTCGGGGGCGGGGATGGCCGACGTCTGGGTGATCCGGCTCAACGAGTCGGGCGGCGAGGTCTGGAACAGGACGTTCGGGAGCCCCGATGACGACACCGGCCGGGCGGTGATCACGACCCCGGACGGCAACCTGCTCGTCGCCGGCACGTTCACGGAGCGGCCCGACAACGCGACGGTCGACACCGATGCGCTCCTGATCAAACTCTCGCCCGCCGGGGATATCATCTGGAACTGGGTCTACGGTGACCTCGGCGTGAACGAGTCGGCCGCGGCCGTCATCGGGACGGCAGACGGCGGCTACCTCTTCGCCGGGGAGACGGGGTACTCCGGCGTCGACGACACCGACGCCTGGCTTGTTAAGACCAACGCCAGCGGTGCGGTGGTGTGGAGCAGGACCTTCGGCGGCAGCAACCCCGGCGACCGGGCGTTGTCGGTCCTGCAGATCGCAGAGGACGGGTACCTCTTCGCCGGGGCCTTCAACGCCACAGGGAAGGGAGGGACGGCGAACACGGACGCCTGGGCGGTGAGGCTCGGGCCTGCCCCGGCGCCGACACCGACGCCGACGCCCACGGTGACGCCCATCAAGCCCCCGAAGGCGCCGGCCGTGCACCAGAAACCGCCGGTGGTGGTCGGCCGGCGCCGACGAAGACGGCGGCCCCGGCCCCGACCCAGGCCCCGCCGCCCGCCCCACCCTGACCAAGAAACCTACAGAGAAACCCACAGAGAAACCTACTGTGAAACCCACGGAGAAACCCATTGAGAAACCAACCCGCACCGCGAAACCGACGGAGAAACCGGACGACGATCATGACGGGTGGGACGACGACAACGGGGATGACGACCATAACGGGTGGGACGACGACAACGGCGATGGGAACGCGCTGTCGGGCACGGTCTGGTACGACCTCAACGCGGACGGCAGCCGCACCTCCGGCGAACCGGGCATCCCGGGCATCAGCGTGCGGCTGATCGGCAAGCGGACCATGGCTGACGCTGCGGTCACCGGTTCCGACGGGTCGTACCGGTTTCCGGCCATCCCCGCCGGCGGCTACACCGGCGTCGAGTTCCTCCTGCCGGACGGCTACGCCTGCACCCTCCCCGGCCGGGGCAACGACGCCCGCCCGGTGACGGCAGACACGGCGTTCGCGGAGGCTCCGGGGGACCGGCAGGTTCTGGACGCGGGCCTCGTCGGGAATTACCGGGCCGCGACCCCGGCTACGGCCTACGGATGGGTCCTCGGGACGGTCTGGAGCGACGACGACCAGAACGGCGTCAGGGATGAGACCTACGGCATGACCGGCGTCGAGGTCCGCCTCCTCGATGCCGGCGACGGTGTGGCGGCGTCGGCCCGCACGGGCTACCATGACCGCTACACCTCCCTGTACCTCTTCGGCCCCCTCATGCCCGGGGAGTACTCGCTCGCGTTCAGCCCGCCGGACGGCTACACGTTCACGACCGTCGGCGGGGACAGCCATGCCGACCCGCTGACCGGTATAACGCCCCTCTTTGCCGTCGGCGGGGGCGAGACGGTCGTCCGGGATGCAGGGCTGCTCCCTGCCCCGGCCCGGGTGTCGCCTGCTGGCGGGACCGGCAGCCCCGGGAACATGACGGCGACCGTGACGTCGGACCCGGAGAACGGGACCGCCGGCGACGACGGGCGCGCGCCGCCGGCAGAAGATCCCCCTTCTCCGGGAGGGGTAAACCGGACAATCCCCGGTTTCCGGTCGGCTGACTGACATCCGGGCTCCTGAACCGGCCGATCGGGGGTACCGCCCGCCCTGTCACATTTAACAACGTTCATATATGATAACGGCTACTATGGGCCGAACCCCCGGGCCGACAGCGGACCGGAAAAATCCCGGTCTTTCCTGCCCTCTGCAGGATCTCCGGGCGGAGACCGCGGCCTTCCCCGGGGGTTACACGCCCGGGTGCCCGTGCGGCGTCCGGGACACGAGGTGAACCGATGAAAGCAGTCAGCGTTCTTGCAGCCATCATAACAGCAGTATTCGTCTTCGGTCAGATTGCAGGCGCGGCGGGCTACGCCCCGCCTGAGGCGGAGCGGGCCGCCGGCACGATAGGAGGGACCATCTTTCTCGACGCCGACAACGACGGCGTCCAGGGGCCCGGCGAACAGGGCATGAGCGGCATTGCCGTCCACCTCCGCGACGCCGCGGGCGGGCAGGTAGCGACGACGGAAACCTTCTCCCACGCCTGCGAAGGCCTCTACATCTTCAGCGGCATCCCGCCGGGGAACTACACCGTCGAGGTCGTCCGGCCGGAGGGGTATGCCTTCACCGTCGCCGGCCGCGGCGCACCCGGTGCGACGGCAAGCACCGTCGACCCGGTGAACGGGACGGTCAACATCACCCTGACCCGGGAGCTCATCGGGTCGGCGGATCTCGTCGTCAGGGACGCCGGGCTCGTCGCGGCCACTGCCTGACGGCGGCGGTCCCGTCCCACATCCTTATTGATGCTCCCCGACATGCTGCCGGAGCATCGTCCCGGGCCTGTAGCGGTCGGCGATATCGAGCGCCGTCGCCCGCAGGGCCGCGTGCTCGGCGACGCAGGCCTCCGGCGGAGCCGCTTTCCTGAGGATCTGCGATGTGTTCTCGGTGATCTGGATAAGTTCGGTCGCGATCAGGGCGTTGAGCCAGATGAGGTCGGAGAGCATCTCCTTGAGTTCGTCGTCCTGGTGCATGGATGAGGGTTGGCGGTGCTTCCCCATCAAACCGTCCAAAAGAGAAGGGTTGATTCTCCCCGCCGGGAAATACTTCAGGAGATGGGTATGCAGTTTCTGGAGTTCGCCCGCATCTGCGAGCGCCTGGAAGGGATCCCGGGGCGCCTGGATATGATCGAGGAGGTTGCCGCCGTCCTGCCCCGGCTCGGCGACGACGAACTCCCCGTCTTCGTCCGGTTCGTCATGGGCAGGGTCTTTCCCGACTGGAGCACCAAAAAACTCGGCGTGGGCCCAAACCTCCTCTACGACGCGGTGGCCTACGTCGTCGGGACGAAGCGGGAGACCGTCCGCGAGGCGATCAACGCCATCGGCGACGCCGGCCGTGCCGTCGAGGACCTCCTCGCTAGAAAAGAGCAGACGTCGTTCTTCGTGCAGGAACTCGACCTCGTCGACGTCTACCGCGAGTTCGGGCGGATGGCGGCGGCAGGAGGGCAGCGGTCGCAGCGGGAGAAGCTCCGGGTCGCGCAGGGCCTCTTCGGGAACGCCCGCCCCCTTGAAGGGCGGTATCTCACACGGCTGATGCTTGAAGAACTCCGGATAGGGATGGGCGAGGGGAACGTCCGCGACGCCGTCGCGCGGGCGTTCGACATCGACGTCCGCCTGGTCGAGCATGCCCACCAGGCGATGAACGACCTTGGCGAGGTCGCCCTCCTTGCCCGGCGGGACCCCGGAGCCCTCGCCCGCGTGACGATCGAGCCGTTCCGGCCGGTGAAGATGATGCTCGCCCAGGCGGGGACCATCGCCGGGCAGCTCACCGACCACGGCGAGGTCGCGGTCGAGTACAAGTACGACGGGAGCAGGTTCCAGTTCCACAAGCAGGGCGACGTCTGCCGGATCTACTCCCGCCGGCTCGAGGAGGTCACGGAGAGCCTCCCCGACATCGCGCGCCAACTCCAGGAGGCGACCGATCATGACGTGATCCTGGACGGGGAGGCGGTCGCCGTCCGGGACGGGAGGCCCATGCCGTTCCAGTACGTCATCCGGCGGTTCCGGCGCAAGCACGAGGTGGATGCGATGATGGAGAAGATCGAGCTCGTCCCCCGGGTCTTTGACATCCTCTACCTGGACGGCGAGACCCTGATGGACCGGCCGCTCGGCGAGCGGCGCACGATCCTCGAGGAGGTGCTCGGGGCGCACGTCGCAGAGCAGTTCCGGGTCGGCGACGCCGCCGCGGCGGAGGCGATCTACGCCGATGCCCTCGCTCTCGGCCACGAGGGCGTGATGGTGAAGGTCCTTGATTCGCCCTACACCCCCGGCGTCCGGGGCCGCCTCTGGGTGAAGGTGAAACCCGGGGTCGAGACCCTCGACCTTGCGGTCGTCGGGGCCGAGTGGGGCGAAGGCCGGCGGGCGAAGATGTTCGGCTCGTTCCTGCTCGCGGTCCAGGACCAGGGCCGGCTCCTCCCCGTCGGGAAGGTGGCGACCGGGATCACCGACGAGACGCTCGCCGAGCTCTACACGCTCTTCAAAGACTCGGTGATCGCCCGTTCGGGAAAAGAAGTGACGCTTGAGCCGGCGGTGGTCTTCGAGGTGGGCTACTCCGAGATCCAGACGAGCCCGAACTACGAGAGCGGCTACGCGCTCCGGTTCCCGCGGTTCGTCCGGGTGCGCGAGGACAAGAGCGTCGACGAGGTCGAGACCCTCGACACCCTCGCCGAACGCTACGGCGGGCAGAAGAACGGACAGGGTTCCCTCTAAAAGTCAAAGAGCGTCTTCTGCGTCGCAAGCTCCGGTATGAGCCTGCTGTGGGGCCGCCAGTGGGTGAACCCGATGAGCCGGGAGGCAAGACCAACCGCCTCGTCGAGGGTGGCGCACGGGGTCCGGCTGCCCCGCATGGCGTTTCGCGCCGCCTCCCGGACGACCCAGGTGCCGAGCGGCGCCCAGTACTCGCCGGTGACGTTTCTGAGGACGAGCACCCGTGCCGAGCGCTGCACGCTCTCCAGGTACTCCGCGACCGCGAGGCGGGCCGAGTAGTAGGCCCCCGCGAGCGGCGAGTAGCCCGACTTCGTCGCACCTTCGCCGTCGCGGGCGATCGTCTCGCTCCCGCCGCCCCAGAGCGACTGCTTTCCCCAGACCTCGATCATCTCAAACTTCCAGTCCCCGGGGACGAGGAGGCAGACGATATGGTTCCCGTAGAGCGCGGCCGAGAAGACCTCGATCCCGGAAAGCGGCGGATACCGCGCGATCCTCTTCTTGAGCCGGGTCGAGACCGTGTCGTCGACCGCCGTGATCGCCCACCGCGTGGGGACGACGCGCCGCTTCTTCCCGAGGAGGCCGGCGGTGAGGAGCTGGGTGATCCGGTAGACGTCGGTCCCCGACGTGTGGAGGATCTCGCAGGCATCGGTCGCACCAAGATCGGTGTCGGAGGTCGCCCGGTCGACCGCCCGGTCCACCCGGGCGTTCCCGAGGACGTCCATCTCCCGGATGGCGCCGGTGAGCCCGACGGGGGCGATCGTCCCGTCGAACCGGAGGTCGAAGGAGACGGGTTTTACGAACCGCACCTCCACATCGAGGGGCTTGCTTGAGAGCGCGATCTCCTGGATGCTCCCGGTAAGCCCTTTCGCCTCCCCGGCGCCGCGGATCGTCCGGGCCCGGATCCCGACGATATCGTCGATCAGGAGGCCCTGCCGGACCCAGTCCGGCGGGTGGTCGGCATCGTCGATCATCAGCGGTCCCCCGGCGACCTTCGGGTAGCCGTAACTCCCCACGAAGACCGACGGCGCGGCCCCCTCGTAGTGGTCGGCCGGCCGGACCGGGAGCCGGGCGTAGAACCTGCTCATGATCGGACAGCGCTCAAGCCCGCAGAACCCTCTCCCCTTACACTCGGCGCACTGCATCTTTCACTCCTCGCGGCGGTCGACGACGACCCGCACCCTCCCCGCGAGGGCGCAAAGCGTCTCCTCCACCCACTCCTCCCAGGAGGCGGCCCACAGGTCCCTCGTCGCGATGACCTCCCGGCCGACCTCGTCGTCGCGGCCGTGCGTGACCTCGACCACGACCGACCCCGGGGCGTACCCGGGCTCGACGATGGCGTCGGCGTCGCCGTCGACCACGCCGAAGACGGGGATGCCGGCATGGGAGCAGATGTGGCCGCAGACGGCGGTGGTGTCGTCGCCGACGGCGAGGACGCCGCAGACCTCCTCCCCGAGCTCGCGGTAGAGGGTGTGGCCGCAGTGGTCGACGACCGCAATCCTGCCCCCGCGGGAGGCGCGGTCGCCCTGCCGGGGCGGGACGGTCCGGACCGGCCCGCTCTTGCACCAGGCGGTGCCGATCTCCGGGAGGCCCGCCCGGAGGAGTTTCTCAAACCCGTGAGGTTTCGGCTCAAGCCCGGAGACGGCCCGGAAGGTCCCGCCCTCGCAAGCGAGGACGACCGTCTCCGCCGTCGCGGTCCCGACGACGATCCCGTTCACGAAGACCGCCTCCCCCGGTATGCAGCCGCGGATCTCCCGCACGCCTTCCGGCCGGGAGCGGTTACTCTCGCCGTGAACGAGAGCATACCCGGTCCGTGCCGCGATCTCCTCCGCGAGTCCCCCGTCGCCACAATCCCAGCAGTAGACGGTGCCGCTCGACGTCTCGACGTGGACGAGCCCGCGGAGGCGGCCGGCGACGATCTCGCCGAATATCCGGCCGGACTCCGGGGTCTTCCCCCGGTTGACCAGGCACGAGGGCCCGGATTGGGCCGCGAGGACCGTGCTCGGCCGCTCGTCCGTGCAGGTCACCGGAAGCCCCGACTCCTCGGCGGCGGTCCGGGCCATCACCCCCGCGACGAGCACCCGCCGGGGGGCGAGGAGAGCGATCAGCCGCCCGGCGTCCCCGGCGTCGAAGGCCTCGGGGCCGTGCACAACCATGACGAGGTTCATCCCGTACTCCTGGGGCGGCGCGGACTATCAGGTTACCGTCCCGACGAGTTGCTCTGGACGGGGAGGTAGGGCATCAGGGCGCTTGCGAGTTTTGCGACGTCCATCGACTGGAGGACGACCTTGCCCGGCCCGGTCAGCGTGGTCAGGAAGAGCCCTTCCCCGCCGAAGAGGACAGTCTTCACGCCGCCGGCGAGCGCGATGCTGTAGTCGACGGTGCTCTCGAACCCGACGACGAGGCCCGTCTCCACCCGGACCACCTCGCCGGGCGCAAGGGTCATCTCCATGATGTCACCGCAGCAGTGGAGGAACGCCGTCCCCCGGCCGGAGAGGCGCTGGAGGATGAACCCCTCGCCGCCGAAGGCGCCCGACCGGAGGCGTTTCGTGAACGCGATATCAAGGTCGACGCTCTCTTCGGAGCAGAGGAAGGCGTCTTTCTGGGCGATGAACTCGCCTCCTGCAAGATCAAGCGCAAAGATCTTCCCCGGGACGTTCCCGGCAAACGAGACGAACCCTCCGGCGCCCTGCGGGGTGAACGCGGTCATGAAGAGGCCTTCGCCGGTCACCATCCGTTTGAGGCCCTTGAAGAGCCCGCCCTTCATGTTAGTCGTCATCTGCATGTTCCCGCTCATGTTGACCATGGCGCCTGCCTCGGCGCAGACGCTCTCGCCGGGGGCGAGGCGGAGGGTCACCATCTGGAGGTTATCCCCGGTGATCTCATACTGCATGCTGATGCATTTTTTGTCACGGGAGAAGAGGTTTTCCCTTTATTCTGTGGGAAAATCTTGTTTTTGCGCCCTCTTCCTCATCCCGGGGCCGGACTGCGGGGCGCACCGCCCCCCCTCCCGGATCGCCGGCACCGCCGTCTCCCGGGACCGCGCAGTCCGGCTATCCGCCGCCTGCCGCCCCCAACGTTTATCACCCGGGATGTATACTCACTCCGCGTGACGACCGAACAGAGAAGAGAGGCGGCGGTGCCTGCCGGGGGAGCGCACCTCACGGACGAGGCCCGGTCTGCCGTCCTCGAGCGGCAGTGCCACCGGTGCGCCGGGTGCAACGCCCCGCTCACCGCCGGTTCCACGCATTTCGACCTCCGGCCGCCGGCGATCTGCGGCGGGGCCCGCACGCCCGGGAACCTTGAGGCCCTCTGCCCCTTCTGCCACCAGAACTTCATGCGCCGGGTCCGGGTGCAGCTTGCCGGCCATAGGAATAAGTAGTACCCGGGGTCATACCGGCGACCATGACCTGCAGACGGCGCGGTGCAGCACAGAGAGACGAGTGGCGATCGACGGCGATGAGGGCGGCAGACGACCTCGCGGAGAGGTTCGCGCTGCCCGCTCCGCCCCTTCCCCGGGGCTGGCGTTCCGGCACGATGCGGATGCTCGACGCCGCCTTCACCCCGGGGACGGCACCCAACGTCGCGGCCTCCCTTGCGGTGACGATGCTCGTGATCCCCTGCATCCCGAACCGGGTTCTCGCGGCCGCCGCCGGGTTCGCCGCGGGTTCGATCCTCGGGGGGTGAGCCTCAGAGCCTCCGCTTCCTTCCCCTCGCCGGGACGAGGCACTTCCACGCGCTCCCGATCAGGTCCTCCCTCCCGGCCGCGTGGAGCCCTTCACGGACGAGAGCGTAGTTCGCCGGGTCCCGGTAGTGCATGAGCGCCCGCTGGATCCGTTTCTCCCGGCCTTTCGGGATGTAGACCTCCTCGAGGGTGAAGGGGTCGAGCCCGGTGTGGTAGATGGTCGTCGATATGCTCATCGGCGTCGGTGTGAAATCCTGGACCTGTTCGGTGTAAAGGCCGGTGTCCCGGACGTACTCCGCGAGTTCGACCATATCCTCCATCCGGCAGCCCGGGTGGCCGGACATGAGGTAGGGGACGAGGTACTGCCGTTTCCGTTTCCCCTGCTGGAGGGCCTCGAACCGTTCCCGGAAGGCGTCGAAGACCGCGCGGGGAGGTTTTCCCATGCAGGCCGTGACCCGCGCCGAGACGTGCTCGGGAGCGACCTTGAGGTGCCCGGAGACGTGGTCGGCAGAGATGCGGGAGAGGTACTCTTCGTCCCCCAGGCCGATCAGGTCGTAGCGGATGCCTGAGGCGATGAAGACCCGTTTCACCCCGGGGATCTCCGAAAGACGCCGGAGCAGGCGGAGTTGCTCGGTGTGGCTCCGGTCAAGCGCGGGGCAGTCGATGCAGCGGCGGTCCGGGCAGGTGCCGGCGGTCTCCCACCGGCCGCAGTGGATGGCGTACATGTTCGCTGTCGGCCCGCCGACGTCCTGGACGACGCCCGTAAACTCCGGCATCTTCGCCATCCGCTCCACCTCGCGGACGATCGAGTCGATGCTCCGGCTCTGGATGATCCTTCCCTGGTGGTGGGTGAGGGCGCAGAACGAGCAGGCCCCAAAACACCCCCGGTGGCTGACGACCGAGAACCGGACCGGTTCGAGGGCCGGGATGGGCTCGGTGTAGGAGGGGTGGGCCCTCCGCGCGTAGGGAAGTTCGTAGACCCGGTCGAGTTCGTCGCCCGATAGCGGCATCGCCGGCGGGTTCTGGATGACGACGGTCTTTGGGTGCGGCTGCGCCACCCTGCGGCCCCGGAGGGGGTCCTGCTCGTTGTAGTGGAGGGCGAACGCCCGTGCGTAGGCGTAGCGGTCCTCCTTCACCTCCGCGTAGCCGGGGAGGACGACGTATCCGGCCTGGTCCATGCTCCGCCAGGTCTTCAGGTCGACCCGGCAGGCGGTGCCGGGGATATTGGTGAGCGAGCCCGCGCTCTCGCCGGCGGCGAGGCGGTCCGCGATCGCGACCACCTGGCGCTCGCCCATGCCGAAGACGAGGAGGTCGGCGGGGGCGTCCGCGAGGATGGACTGCCGGACCGAGTCCGACCAGTAGTCGTAGTGGGCGAACCGCCGGAGGCTCGCCTCGATTCCGCCGATGACGACGGGCGTCTTCGGGAAGAGGGCGTGGACCCGGTCGGTGTAGACGAGGGTCGCCCGGTCGGGCCGGAGGAGCCTGCCGCCGGGCGAGTAGACGTCCGAACTCCGGCGCTTCAGGTTCGGCGTGAAGGCGTTCACCAGTGAATCGACGTTCCCGGCCGAGACCGAGAAGAAGAGGCGGGGTTCGCCCAGGCGCCGGAAGTCGGCGTCGCTGTGCCAGTCGGGCTGGGCGATGACGCCGACCGAGTAGCCGGCGTCCCGGAGGACCCGGCCGATGATCGCTGTCCCGAAGGAGGGGTGGTCGACGTAGGCGTCGCCGGAGATGAGGATGACGTCGAACCGGTCGATGCCGAGCCGATCCGCCTCCTCCACCGTCATGGGGAGGAACTCCGGCTGCCCGTTCATGGGAGTATCCGGTCAAAGACCGGCAGGTCGACGCCGGTCTTCTCGTCCGGGAGCCTTCGCGCGGAGATCCCGACGAACTCCGTGACGATCGCCTCGACGACGATGTAGACCTCCGCCTTCTCGCGGAGGCATCCGGCGAGCGACCGTATTCCCCTCCCTGCCGCGGTGTGGATGTGGAGGGACGGCCCGTCCTCCCCGGGATGGATCGTCGCGAACCCGAGGAGTTCCCAGCCCCCGAAGATCTCCTCGCGCCGCGGCACCGGCGGCACGACCGGCTCTTTTGGCCCCGTCACCAGCGTCGCGGTCCGGACGGCGCCGAGGAAGTGGACCATCCCGCTCTGGATGTTCATCGCCGCTACAAACCGCCGGATCTCCCTGATGAGATCCTCCCCGTCGTCGACCCTGACCGTAAAGACCCGGCCGACCTGCCCTTCCGAGTACTGCATGGACTCACTCTCAGGTAGGTGGTGCGGCATGATATTATCTCTGCGGGGTGGAGGGGCGGCATGAGCCGGAAGACCCCGTACATAAGCAGGAGGTAGTGCATCGATCCCAAACAAACAGACCATATCTGGCCTTCATCCCATCCCACCCATAGCGCACCCCTCCGTCCCCCCACCCTGCCCGGGGCGGGGACAGTCAGGCTAATATCCCGGAGGAAGGCCGTATCCGGTTCTTGTCCGGGATCTCACCGTGCAGTGGACCGTGGTGGCTATCGCCACGGGGGGTGGGGACCGGGTGAGGGGGAAAAAACCGTGCCCGGGCAAAATGTCACCCAAAAGTTCCTCTCCAGCACCCCCACCCGCCCGCGCTTCACGCTCCTCCCCGCCCCCGCCCGCAGGAAGGGGCAGTGCTCGCGATAGCCGGTGGGAAGCCGTATCCGGTTCTCCTCCCGCCTCTCCCCATGGAGTGGACCGTGAGGATATCACCATGGGGGGGGACCGGGGGGGGTTTCCCCCTCCCCGCAGGTGGATACCCGTACGTTCCTCCTCAAAGCCCCCGCCCTCCGGGAACAGGGATAGTACATGGCGATACCCGAAAAAAACCGTGCGAAACACGATCGATGATCTCCTCCGTTGAGAGTGCCGGTGATTGAGAATCGTTGCGGTAGTTCACAGTGCCCCGGCCCGCCACTCTCCCGCAGGAGGGGGCGTCCCGGTGGACGAGGGGTTCATAAGCACCGGCCTCGCACTATTCTCGCGCGAGGTGTGGTCGCGGTGGTCTGGTTTTTGGAGGTCGAGTACCTGCGGGGGTTTGCGGCCCTCGCCGTGATCGCGGTCCACGTCTCCATGAACTTCACCCGGATCCCGGGGGCGGGGCTGCCTGCCCTCCTCGGGATCTTCGTCTACATCGCCGCCCACTTCGCGGTGCCGGTCTTCGTCTTCATATCGGGCTGGGTGCTCGCGGCCCGGTACCAGGAAGGCTACCGGGTCCCGGCCTACTACCGGCGCCGGGCCCGGACGATCCTCCCCCCGTACCTCTTCTTCTCCGCCCTCTACCTCCCGTTCGTCGTGGAGGGGGCGATGGAGTTTGCCGGCGTGCCCGCTCCCGGGGTGGTGGGGAGCGCTCTCCTCATGGGGACCGCCGCCTACCACCTCTGGTTCTTCGTCGTGATCATCCAGCTCTACCTCCTCTACCCCCTGATCGCCGGGGGCTACGACCGCTTCGACCGGGCCGGGGCGGCGCTCTTCCTCATCCTCGCCCTCCTCTTCGTCCAGATCCTCTGGAACATGGGCGCCCATGCCACCGGGGCGTTTGCGGGCGCGGGGTGGTACGCGGTGCTGATCCGCCTCTTTCCGTCGCACCTCTTCTACTTCGTGCTCGGGATCCACGTCGCCCGGCATACGGACCGGTTCCGCTCGACGCTCCGGTCGCTCTCCCCGGCATGGGTCGTCGCCGCGGCGGGTGCGGGGGCCCTGCTCACCGGGGGGATGTGGGCCGCGACCATGTACCTCTCGGGCGGGTTTGCCGGCGCAACGCTCGGCGTCTTCTGCGTCTACCGGCTCATCGAGCCGTTCTACTACGTCCCGGTCATCGCCGCGCTCGTCCTCGCGGCCTGGCTGCTGGAGGATGCCGGCGGCCGCCTCGCGGAGGGGTTTCGGTCGTTTGGGGCGCACTCGTTCGGGATCTACCTCATCCACCCGCTCGTCATCGCGGCCGGCGCGGCGGCCTGGACCTTCCTTACGGGGTTGACGTGGGCGGACGTGGCGACCTACCCGGTGCTCTTCGTGGTGGCGGCGGCGGTGAGTTACGGGGTGGTGCGGGCGGCGGCGGGGGTCCCGTATGCCGGGTACCTGTTCGGGGAGTCGCGGGTGCGGCGGGGGCCGGGGTAAAACCCGGGTCCGGCGGGGTCCGCAACGGAGCGCCCAGGAAGGCTCTCGGGCGGGACCGAAGCGTTCAAGACGCTCGTCAGCCGATATACCTGCTATGACGGCTCACCGGGCTCGCGGCCCGGTACGGGACGAGCTTCATAAGACCGGGGGTCCGGGGTGGCACAACGTCCGTGAACTACGAGAGAGTACTCGAAGACTCGTTTGATTATACAAAGAACGTCCTCTGGGGGAGATGGCTCCGGTGGCTCCAGCTCATGGCCTGCATCGTCGTATTCCCGCTCATGTACGGCTACTTCGTCCGCATCATGCAGGGGGACGCGCCGGCGCCGGACCCTGGCGGCTGGGGCAGGCTCTTTCTCGACGGCCTGAAGCTGCTGGCTGTATACCTCGTCTACGTCGGGTTCATGCTCCTTGTCCCGGCGGCCCTGATGGGAGGGGCCGGCATCGCGGCGAACGGCTTTGTGACCGCGGGCGTCGCTCTTGTCTCGTTCGTCCTCTTCATCCTCATCTGGCTCGTGGTGCAGATGGCTGCGGTGCGGTTTGCGAAGGCCGGGTCGTTACGGGAAGCGTTCAACATCCCTGCCGTCCTCGGCCAGATCCACGGGATCGGCTGGGGGCCGTATATCCTCTCCCAGGTGATCCTCCAGATCGTCCTCGGGTTCTTCGTGATGTTCCTGGCCTTCTCCGTCGTCACCGTCGCGAGCCTTGCCGGGCTCGTCGCGGGCATTATGGGGTTTTTACTGCTGCCCATCCTCCTGCTCGCGGCATCCCCGCCAATCTACATCTTCCAGTACCGCTACAACACCCTCGTCTACGAGAGTGGGGGGGCGGGCTCCGGCATGAGTCATCCGTGAGCGATCCTCGCTGATCGGGACCGCCCTTGCCGTAGAATATCTTCGCTATGAGAGGGTTGCGCAGGGATGCTGGAGCGATAGCGCGCTGGACGATACCCCTGGAGCGAGAGGGGGCCGCGACCGTCGTCCGGGACGAGGGTGACAAACCCCACGATCCCGGCCGGATCGACTACGGGATCCGCGGCAGCCCCGGCCCCGCATACCAGGCGTTGCTGGACAGGATCAGGTCCCGCCCGTGGTCGTTTCGGGCCGGCCGGATGTGCGGTAAGAGGGACAACGCCGGCGAGCCCTACTACTGCCAGCTCAGGTGCCACGACCCGCCGGGCGACGACCACTCTTGTCACCTTTCACCCGTCAGACCGTCCGGATCTCGTCCTACCGGGCCGACGCCGTCCCCACTCTGCGGTGAAGGGAGTCCTTCCCCCTCATTCGCCCCGGAACAGGTGCCCTTGTAGATGAGAGCGCCCGGTGCGGCTCATTCCCGCGTCACCGGGAGCCCGGCGGCCGTCCAGGCGCTCATCCCGCCCTCGACCTCGTAGACCTCGCGGAACCCAGCATCCCGCATCAGCTCCCGGACGGCGGCGCTCCGCCCGCCCCGCTGGCAGCAGATGACGTAGGCCCCGTTCCGGTCGAGATCCCCGAGACGCTCCGCAAAGTACCTGGAGTCGATGTTGATCGCACCCGGGATATGCCCGCCGGCGAACTCGTCCGGCCTCCTGACGTCGATGGCGGTAACCTTCGGGTCCTGCCCCATCTCTTCGATCAGGGCGGACGCCTCGGCGGGGGGTACGGTCCGGATGATCGCGCCCGGCTCTTTTGAGCCGCCGCCGGTGCAGCCGGCGATGAACACGGCCGCGACGGTGCTGCCGACGGCAAGCAGGAGCAGGAGCGGAGGATTAACCTCGATCATACATTCATGTCACGGCCGCCGGGATAAAGGAGTTTTGGTCCCCCGGGCAGCTCATCATCCCCCCGCCCGGCCGCCTCAGGCGGTATCGTCAAACCGGAGCGGCGTACCATCGATGCCTATCACCGCACAGAGGATGTCCGGCGTATCCAGGGCCACAACCTCCCGGCCGTCGACCACGGCGGCCCGGTGGCAGATCGCCCCCGCTTCTTCCAGGCTCTCGGTCGTCAGGACGATCGTCAGGTTCCGCTCCTGGTTCAGCCGCTGGAGCATATCCCAGATCTCCCGGCGGCCGGGCCCGTCCAGCCCCTTCGTCGGCTCGGCAAGAAAGAGGACGGAAGGGTGCACAAGATACGCCCGGGCGATCTCGAGACGCCGCATCATGGCGGGAGGACAGGCCGCAACCGCGGCATCCAGGCTCCCGGAGAGGTCGAAGAGCCCGATGATCTCGGCGATCCTCCTCCGCCTGACCCCGTCGCCGAGACCGTGCAGCCGTGCATGGAAGTCCAGATTCTCCCTCGCGGTCAGCGCGGGGTCGAGGACCGGTTCCGGGAGGACGATGCCCATCCTCCGCCGCACATCCCCGAGGTTCCCGAGGATCGCAAGCGGTGAGCGTTCGGCAAACTCCGGGACCGGGAAGAGCATCGTCGTGAGGATGGCAACCAGGGTCCGCCGGCCCTGGCCAGAGGTGCAGAGGATTCCCAGGATCTCTCCGCTCTTCACGTCAAACGGGATAGGGCCTCGCGCCTGAAGGCGCTCCAGGCGCCGGATCAGATCCTCAACGGTAAAGGCAGTCATGCACCTCCACACAATACGGCCAGTCAGGCAGAACTGAATCGGCTTCGACCACACATCGCCCGGGTGTCACCCGGTATTCCGGGACGGCGGCCCTCCGGCGGGATATCGCCAGGAGCTCTGCTATCAGGTTTCCGTTACCCGATTCGGGGAAGGAATTGCTCGATAATAATATTTTAACTATCCCAATATGAATATATCTATTTATAAACGGATATAAAATAGGCCGTTTAAGATTTTTATATTCCTTCAAACGTCCTTTTTGGCGTAAAACCACTCAATCGCATATTCAGGCGGGGGGAGAGGACCCGGGCCAGGGAGGCCTGCCGGCGCCGCTCCCCGGCCCGGAGGTTGGATGGCGGCCCGAAAAGGCCCGCACCGCTGGATCAAACTATTTAATATGTGGGGCCAACCGGTGTACCCGACCCATGATGAACGAGTTCCCCGCGATAGCGATCCTCCCGGTACCCTTCAGCCCGGACCAGGTCCTGATCGCTCTTGCCGTCCTCATACCGGCTCTGGTCATCTTCAACCTGCTCCTCATCAGCGAAGGGGTCTTTGAGTCGATCGGGCTCCGGTTCTACCAGGCGGTGCTGGTGACCGCGGGCGCCCTGCTCGGGAGCCTGATCAACATACCGCTCATCCCCGTCGGTGAGACCGTCATCGCGGTCAACGTGGGCGGCGCCGTCATCCCCCTCTTCGTGACCGCCGAGATGGTCGCAAGGGGCCGGGTCTCGCGCCTAAAGACCCTCGCCGCCGTCGCCGCCGTCTCGCTCGTCGCCTACGCGTTCGCAACGCCCGTCCCCGGCACCGGGATCACCATGCCGTTCTACGTCGCCCCCCTCGCCGGCGCCGCTGCAGGGCTCCTCCTCGCCCGGGGCTGCCGTGCCGCCCCCGGGCTTGCCTACGCGGGCGGGACTATGGGCACCCTCCTCGGCGCCGACATCCTCAACCTCGCAAATCCTGCAGTGCTCGCGGCGCTCGCCGGAAGCAAGGCAACGGTCCTTTCTATCGGGGGTGCGGGGATATTCGACGGCATCTTCATCACCGGCGTCCTCTCGGTCCTGCTCGCCGCCTACGCGGGAAGACGCCTGCGGGAGGCGGCGGGAGTCTGCCCCCAGGAGCGGGGGGATTGAGGGTCCCGCCCGTGGAGGGGAACACCCGCTCAAAGGCTTCGCGGCAGCAGCGGATACTGGTGGTGCCGCACGAAAAGGAGAACCCGTCCGCCGTTCCTCGCGTGGCCCGGCCGGAAGGAGGCGATCACCGACCGTCGAATTGGCGAAGCCAGAGCTCTGCGCAGGCTATCCGCCAGAACTCGGTGGAGTAAGGGTTCTTTCCATCGAGAAACTCCCGGTAGTTCCGGAGCACCCGTTCCGCGTCCCAGTAGGGCCGGGCCGCGAACGTTGGCGATGAGAAGAGGGCAAGGATGTGGGGGCGGAGTTCGTCCTTCATCCAGGCCTCCTCGGGGGTGACGAACCCCATCTTGTCCATCCTGCACCGGACGGCGTCGGGCACCAGCCCCCGGATCGCCCGCCGGAGGACGTACTTCGTGACGCCGCAACGGATCTTCTGGTCGAGCGGGAGCCCTGCGAGGTACTCCACGAGTCGATAGTCGAGGAACGGGACCCGCGCCTCGATCGAGAACGCCATCGAGTTCCGGTCCTCCCAGTGCAGCAGGAGGGGGAGGTTCGTGGCCGTGATCTCCTGCGAGAGCACCTCGTCAAGCGAGCCCGCGTACCGGAGGACCTCCGGCGCGTCCCCCCGGAGGAGCCCCCGCCGCTTCGACCGGACCCGGGACTGGCGGGCCGCCCACGAGAAGAACGACCCGTGATGCCTCGCGCTCCCGGCGACCTCCCGGAGGGCTGCAAGCACCTCCCCCCGGCGGAGGAGCCCCCGGATATACGGCATCTGGTAGGCGATATACCCGGCAAGCTGCTCGTCGGCGCCCTGCCCGTCGAGGACGACCTTCACCTCGCTGCTCGCAAGCCGCATCACGCAGTACTGGGCGTAGATCGAGAGCGACACAAACGGCTCGTCCTGTATATACAGCAGCCTCCCGATATCCTTCCAGAGCCCCTCAGTGCTGGGAGTTACCCGGTGGCTTGCGACCCCCGTCGCCGCAACCACCGTATCGACATGCCTGCTCTCGTCGAACCGGGGATCGTCAAAACAGACCGAGAACGTCTTCTGCCGGTCGCCGACGCTCTCCGGGTGCTCGGTCCGCAGGAGAACGTTGATTAGGGCGGTGATCGTCGACGAGTCGATCCCCCCCGAGAGGCAGGTCCCGACCGGGACGTCGCTTCGGAGCCTGATCCGGACCGCGTCGGTCAGGAGGTCCCGGACCTCCCGGGCAGCAGTCTCGTCGTCGACGGCCCCTCGCCGGGCACCGTTCACCACGACATCCCAGTAACGCTCCGGTTCCCCGGTGCCCGCCCCGGAGACGATGATGAAGTGAGCCGGCGGGAGCTGGAGGATGCCGTCGTACATCGTCTCAGCGGTATGGTCCGCGACCCCCCAGGCAAGAAACGCAAGAAGCATCCGGTCGTTTGGCCTCCTCCCGACCCCGGGGTGCGCAAGGAGCGCCTTGATCTCCGAGGCAAAGAGGAACGATTCCCCGGCCGTGGTGTAGTAGAACGGCTTGACACCCAGGCGGTCCCGGGCGCAGAAGAGTTCGCGGCGCCGATCATCCCAGAGGGCGAACGCCCACATACCGTTGAACCGGGCGAGGCAGTCCCGCCCCCACTCCTCGTAGGCGTGCAGGATCACCTCCGTATCGGTCGTGGTGGCGAAGTTGTGGCCGGCGGCGATGAGCTCCTCCCGGAGCGCGGGGTAGTTATAAATCTCGCCGTTGAAGACGATCTGGAGCGACCCGTCCTCGTTTGCCATCGGCTGCCGGCCTTCGTCGGAAAGATCGATGATCGCGAGACGGCGGTGGGCGAGCCCTACCGGGCCGGAGAAGAAGTCCCCCTCGCCGTCAGGGCCGCGGTGGGAGAGCCGCTCCGCCATGGCCCGGACGAGTGCCGGATCCGCCTCCCCCCCGTTCTGGGCAACCTGCCCGGCGATCCCGCACATACCAGGACCCGATCACTCGTTCAGACAGGTCTTATCCAGGCCCGTGCCGTTGATGTCGCAGGAGGGGCAGGGGGCCGGGGTCGATCCGTTCACCACCCGGTAGGCGTCCGCAAGGACCGCGGAGTTCGCAAGCAGGCCTGCGATCAGGATCACCTCGAGGATCTCGGCCCGGGTCGCGCCTTTCGCCTTTGCCGCCTGCATATGATACTCGACGCAATGGCTGCACTTGAGCGCGGCGCCCACCGCAAGGCTGATCAGCTCGATCGTCTTCGGGTCGAGCCGGCTGGTCTCGACCACGGCGCCCTTGTAGAGCAGGTGCGAGATCAGGATCTCGGGCCGTTCTGCCATCCGCTCAAATATCAGGGGGACCCTGCCGTACTCGTTCTCGATCTCCCGGAGGAGTTCTCCTGCTATGACGTCCGACCCCCGTTCTGCAACCCTCGCAAGTATCTTCTCAAAATCCATCGCTACACCAATATCCTGGTCTCTGAGAAGGGTTTAATCCGTATCAATATGTAATTGCGCATCCGTGACGGCAGAACGTCGGCGATATCCCCGACGGTGACAGCCCCGTCGGCGGTTACCGCAAGCGACCGTATATCATCAGCGTAGAGGTCGTAGGGGAGCTTCACCCGGAGCCCCTCCATCTGGGCGGTCACCGGCGTCGGGTGCGTCAGCATGCTGACCTCAGGGAGCTGCTCCTCGATGATCGCCATCAGGCGGGGCGGGAAGACGGAGAGCGGGTCCCGTGCAAGGGCGTCCCGCCGGGCGTCCAGGGTCCGGGAGACCTCGTCCACCAGTTCGTCGAGTTTCGCGAGCTCCTCGGGGCGCTTGAACCGGTGCATGATCCTCCCCACCCCGCCGACGTAGCCCTCGACGGGCGGGTCGATGGCCCGGACCAGGGTCTCGCGGTCCGGGGCCCCGGTCACCACGATCGGCACCTGGATCCCCCGCCGGAGCACCGGAAACTTCTGCCGGATGCACTCCTCGAAACTCCCGAGCGCGTAGACGGCGAGATCGTGCTCGTTGATGACGTCCCGCTCCTCGTCGTTCAAGTTTGCTATCCGTTTCCCAAAACCTCTCGCAAGCCCGACCATGTTCGTCTTCGCGCCCGCACGCCGGAGGTACTCGGCGATATCGCAGGCGGTGTGCGGGAGATGATGGATCTCCAGGCTCGGGCTGACCACGGCGATCTCCGTCCCCACGAGGGGCGCCTCGACCACCTCGCCGGCAAGCGGTTTTGCAACCTCCCGTATCAGGTCGATGTCATCCCGCGGCACGAACGACTGGAGCACGACGTCCTGGGCCATGACGTGCTTCTGCACGATGTAGCCCCCGAGGTCGTCGATCAGGTCCATGATCTCGTCGTGCCGGTAGACGCCTCCCTTGTAGGTCACCGGCACCAGCGTCGTCACAGCGTCACCCCCATCTTTGCAAAGATCGGTCTTACCATCGCCTCCACGATATCGCCCGGCAGGGTATCCTCACTTGCCACATAGTAAAACTTCTCGTCCTTAATATACTGGCGGCGGACCTTGAACCCCTCGGGGGCGATGTACTGGAGGGCGTAGATGACATCCTTATAGAGCGTCTCGCTCGGGTCGGCGACGACCATCTGCTCGAGCTCCTCCTCCCCGGCAACCCCCGCCGGGAGGACGACGGTGAACCGGTCGGGCTGGTCGACGTTCTCCTTCCCGTAGCGGGCCCAGAGCTGCCGGAGCAGCGGTGCAAGGTAGGTCTCGTCGCCGATGTCGAGCACGATCATCTTCTCGCCGATGTTGACGTTTGCAAAGTTGCTGACCCGGATAGCCCGCGGCATGTGCCGGAGCAACCCCGCCGCGACGAAGATCGGCACCTTCGGGTCGACGTAGATGTGGAGCCGGTCGATCACCTTGATGAGATCGAGATCCTGGAGGACGTCGCCTGCTATCCGCTCGTAGGCCTCTCTCCCGACCGCATCGGGCGACTCGACCACGAAGTAGTTCAACGGGGGCATCTACTCTCCCTTGACGAATCCGGACGCGAGCAGGGCCGACCCGACCGCGCCGATGTACTGCGAGTAGGGCGGGACGACGACGTTGGTCTGCAGGAGCTGGCCCATCGCGTAGACCAGCCCCTCGATCAGCGAGGTGCCGCCCACCATGATCACCGGCTCCTTGATGTCGACCTCCTGCAGCTGCTGCTCAAAGACCTGTTCCGCAACGCTGTGGCAGGCCGCAGCCGCCACATCCTCCCGCGAGGACCCGGCGGCGAGGGCGTTCACCAGGCTCTGCGTCCCAAAGACGATGCAGTAACTGTTCATCGGGACGTTCTTGCCCATGCCCTTCATGGCAAGGGGGCCGAGTTCGGTGATGTCCACGCCGAGCCGTTTTGCGGTCATCTCCAGGAACCGGCCGCTCGCGCCGGCGCAGATCCCGCCCATCGTGAAGGTCCCCGGGATACCGTCGATCACGCTGATCGCCTTGTTGTCCATGCCGCCGATATCGATGACGGTCGCGGCACCCCGCTGGTGGCCCGCGAGGTAGACGGCGCCTTTCGAGTTTACCGTCAGTTCCTCCTGGACCAGGTCGGCGCCGAGGTGCTTGCCGATCAGGAACCGCCCGTACCCGGTCGTCCCGATCGCCTGGATATCGTCGCGAGTAAGCCCCGCCATCTCGAGCGCGTCCGCGACCGCGCTCTCGGCGCTCTTGATCACCTCGGTCGTCGGGTGCCAACCGGTGCCGACGATCTTGTTATCCTTCATCACGACCGCCTTCGTGGTGCTCGAACCCGAGTCGACGCCCATCGTGACCCCGGTCTGCTCCTCGCGGGCAAGGAGCGCTCGCCGCCGGGCGATGGTGGTCAGGGCCTCCATCCTGGTGAGGAGGGTCCCCGAAGTCGTCCGTTCGGTGAACGAGTAACTCACCACCGGCAGCCTTGAGTGTTCGGGGATGTACCGGCGGAGTTCGTTTCGGACGATCGCCGCCTCGGCGCACCGGAAACAGGTGCCGATGAAGACGCCGTCGGCGTCCACCTTCCCGTCCACGAGCGCCATACCCCGGGCGATCATCAGTTTCAGGTCGGCGCTCCGGACATCGAGGCCGAACTTCTCGACCGCCCGCTCGACGTCGGCGAGCGCGATGTCGGGGAAGAAGACCTCCGCGCCCACCGCCTCGGCGGCATCGTAGATCTCCTTCTGGACGCCGCTGTACTCCGGCCCGCAGGAGAGCTGGGCGATCCGCACCTTCCGGCTCACGCTTCACCTCCATCGTCGAGACCGGCGAGGAACTTTTTGATGGCGGCAACGAACTCGACGCCCTCTTCATCGTTTGTGGGGTACTTCAGTTCCAGGATCGGGATACCGCTCTGGCGCAGGGAGAAGAGGATCAGTTCGTCGGTGCGGGCGCACCCCATGCACCCGAACGCGAGGTCCGCGTCGGTGACGATGACCGCAGCCTCGGCCTCCTCGATGAGCGGGCCGTAGATCGCCATCCGTCCCCGGACGCCGGCCGGCACCTCGACGGCCGCGTATCTCAAGCCGCGTTTCGGCTCTTCGGGCGTGATCTGCAGGGGCGGGGAGTCAACCCCGGCGGTCTGTATCCGCTCACGGATACCTAGGGCTGCACCGAGCGGTTTGTGGCCGAACCGGGCCACAAGGTCGGAGAGGATGAGGCTCGTTGCAGGGTAGATAAACACCTTTGCCATTGTATTCAGGACTCCTCTGTCTCTATCAGTTCTTGTAACCGTTTGATATCGAGTACCGGTCTCTTCTCGCGGACGCTCGCCGGTTCCGGCACTTCCGCCTCCTCCCCCCGCCGCTCGACCTCTTCAAGGCCGCGGGTGATGTAGCGGAGGATGCGGAACTCCCGCTCGTGGCCGAGGTAGCCCGGCCTCGCCCCGCCGAGGTTCGCCCGGCAGCGCCTTGGGTCGCCGGGCGGGAACCCGCGGTCCTTGACGAAGATGTGGGTGGGGTCGAACGTGCGTATCTCGGCGATGAGCCGGTCGACGGCCTCCGGTTGGCCCGTCACCTGCAGCCCGAAACAGGTCTCCTTGATCAGGACGCCCTCGGACACCTCGTACGCCCTGAGCGCGAGCTCGCCCGGGGTCATCGCCGGCGACTCGACGAAGACATACTTCGTAACCGTGCCGGCGTAGCCCGGGGTATAAGCAGCCATTCACTTCACCTCTCTCACGTAGACTGTTGCCCCTTCACGCATCCCGGCAAGGTTCCCCGCATCGAGCACCTTCCCGATGACGTTCGTGCCCGTGAGGGGTTCTGAGGTCGGGCCGAACTCGGCGTTTGGGGTCGCCCTGATGCCGACCATGCCGGCCCCCCGTCGGGAATCGTTCGTCATCGCGAGGGTGAACGCCGGGACCTCCTCCGTCGGGGTGTTCTCCGGTATGATCCCGATCCCTTTCCCGATCTTCGGTTTGAAGAGAGTGACATCCTCAAACCGGAAGACGAGCGGCATCTTCCCGACGGCGTGGTGCTTGAGCCCGGTCGCCTCGCGGAAGATCGTGACCGACCGGGGCGCGGCCGCCTCGTCGAGGGTGATGCTGATGACGTGGTCGGCCGGCTCCGTTGCGACCCGGACCGCCCCGGCCGCGAGCACCTCAAGCGTCGTCGCCGGTGTCTGGCCGACCACCACGCGGTCCCCTCCGGCCGCATCGGCGGTGAGCGTGACCCCCCGCCGCCCGGCGACCGCCTCCGCCTCCGCAAGGGTGAAACCGACCAGGTCGAACTGTTCCGGCTCGACCCGGATGGCAAGGAGATCGCCGTCACCGGCAAACCGCACGAGCTCGATGCCGTGGACCACCCGCCCGACGACGGTGTGGGCCGGGCTTGCCGATACGCCCTGCGTGTAGATGTAGACCGCCCCCGAGGATTTTCCGGCGGTCCGAACCGTGATGGTCCCCTCAAGGCGGGGCCCGGAGAACTCCGCCGGGACCTTCGCCGGGACCAGGTGTGCATCGGCGATATGGGTGCTGCTTGAGCGGTCCACCCTGAACCGGCCGCCCTGCACGGAGAGCAGGAAGTGCTCGACGCTCCGGGCGGCCCGGGTATCGACCTCGCCGGCCTCGAACCCCTGCACCTCCGCCTCCACGTAGGAGACGACCTGCATCCCGTCTTCGAGCGCCAGCGCCGCATCACGGGTGACGACCGCGTGCGACCGGTCGGCACGCCTGAGTATCCGCTCGACCTCGATGACCCGGTCGCCTTCAGCGATGCGGTCGAGCAGCCCCCGGCCGGCGACGACCCTGCCGATGACGCCACCGTCGGCCGGGGCGCCGTAGTCGGCGGTATGCCGCATGCGTGCGAAGATCAGGTAGGACCGGGCGGGGTCGTAGCCGCCGCACCCGAGGATGACGTCGCCCCGCTCATACCGCCCCGGCGTTCGTGCGGGCCGGACGGCGGACTCAAACGGCCCGAAGGCGGCGGCGTAGCGGTCCTGCCAGTGCAGGCGGAGCCGTTCGGCAAGCCCGGGCGCAAAAAGCCGCGGGACCGTCGCCGGATCCGCCATCTCGACGACCATATCGCCCGCCGACGTGACGAACCGGACCTCCTGCGACTCGGCCGTAGCCTCCCCGAGTGCCGGGCGGATGACGGCGACGCTGCACCGCATGTCCCGTCCGGGGAGGATCTCCCCGAGCCGGGTGCCCGCCGGGACCTCGATACGTTCTCCGTCCAGGTAGATCTCCATCATCCGTACCTCAAGGAGCGCCGCCAGCCCCCATCACCCGTCGTTCATCCTCGGTGAGGTGAGCGAGCACCTCCTCCGTCGGCCCCAGCTTGATGATCTTGCCGCCCCGCATGAGCGCCACCCGGTCGCAGATGTCCCTCACAAACTCCATGTCGTGCGAGACCACGATAAACGTCTCGTCCATCTCCTCGCGGGCGTGGAGGATCGAGTGTTTCACATCGATCTTCGTGATGGGGTCCATCGTGCCGGTCGGTTCATCGAGGACGACAAGCAGGGGCTCACGGATGAGGACCTGGGCGAGTGCCACCCGGTGCTTCTCGCCCTCCGAGAGCTGGCCCGGGTAACGGTCGAGGATCTCCTTGCTCTTCTCGGGGGGGAACCCGGCCATCCCGAGGGTGATGATTGCTTTCCTCATCGCAAGTTCCTTGGGGAACTCAAGACCGATCGCGTCGGTGAGGTTGTCAAGCACCGTCCTGTGCGGGTAGAGGTCATACTCCTGGTGGAGGAGGCCGATGTAGCCTTTCGCCCGTCCCCGGCGCTCGATGCCGGGTTTGGTCATGTCGACCCAGTCGTCCCCGATCCGGACGTTCATCTCGCCGCTCGTGGGCTCGAGGATCCCGGATATGATCCGCGAGAGGGTCGTCTTGCCCGCACCGCTCTTGCCGATGATCCCGAAGATCTCCTGCTCGCCGACGTCGAAAGAGACGCCGTTGACCGCCCTGACCACACCCCGGTCGACCGAGAGGTAGCGCTTGACCACGTCGCGGGCGACCAGGATCTTCTCGCCGACCTCCGCGGGCTGGTAGCGCTCGATGTCGCTGTAGTCTTCCATGAACCGGCGGATGACCTCTTTCGGGTTTCCTATCTCTTTAATCTCCCCGTCCTCAAGCAGGATCGCCCTGTCCGCGACGTCCTCGATGACGCTTGAGAAGTGCGACGTGACCACCATCGCCATATCGTTCTTCTCTGCGCTCTCGATGAGCATCCGGTGAACGAGCGTGGCGGTCTCCGGGTCGAGCGTCCCGGTCGGTTCGTCCGCAAAGAGCATGAATGGGTTCTTCGCGAGCTGCCGGGCGAGCACCACCCGCTGCTTCTCGCCGCCGGAGAGGTCCCGGGCGATGTGCATCATCCGGTGGGAGAGCCTGACCTGGTCGATGAGGTCGGCGGCCCTGCCGACCGCCTTCTCCCCGGGGTAACCGATGTCGTCGAGTGCCCGCAGGACGTTCTCGATCACCCGGTCATCACCGTAGAGGGCGAACGTCCGCTGGAACATGATGGCGGTTCTTCGCATGATCCGCCGTTTCATCAGCGCATTCTCTTCGGCCCAGAGATCGACGTCCAGGGGCTCGAGTTCGCCCCCGCAGGCAGGGCACGGTTTTCCTGCCTCGCTCGGGACGCCGATGTGGTCGCACTTCCTGCAGGCAGCGATATGGTAGATGATCGCACCCCTTGTCGGGGGCTGGTCCACACCCCGCATGAGATGCATAAGAACGGTTTTGCCGGCCCCGCTTCTTCCGATAATGCCGACCGTTTCGCCTTCCGCAACCTCGAAATGTATATCCTTGAGTACAACGGTCCCGTTGAACTCCATGCGGAGGTCTTTCACCGTGATGAGTGGGGTCATCTTGAGTTCCTCATTAAAGTAATCTTCTCGTGGTATCTTATTAGGGTTTATATTGTTGCATTTTCCCCGGTCTCCGTGGTGTCCGCAAGGAGTTCTGCCACGATACCAGGCACCTCACTGACGTTGCGGATCACCCGGTCGGCAGTGGCATAGAGGATGTCGGGTTTCCGGTCGGACTGCTGTTCGGTGAGCACCGCGAGATCCGCCTTCCTGAATGCGTGGAGGTCGTTGATGGCATCCCCGACCATGATGACTTTGTCGTACTGCTCTTTGAGATCTTCCACGATCCGGGCCTTCATCGAGGGGGTGGCGACGCCGTAGACCCGTTCCCGGGGTATGCCGAGGTAGTCGCCCATCCGTTCGAGCTTCGCCACGCGGTCCCCGGATGCTATGTACGCGGGGACGCCCATCCGGTGCAGTTCGCTGATGGTCTCTTTCGCACCGTCAAACGGCCTCCCGCCGGTCGTCACCGTGAACTCGATCCCGGGGATATCCATGTTCAGGATCACGCCGCTGTTCATGGTGACGATCGACTCTCTCTTGCAGCAGCTCCAGACCTGCCGGATACAGGCCTGCATGTCGCCTACGCGGGCACGTCTGTCGGCGTAGAGGAGGTTTGCGACCTCTTCGGCGGGGATGACCCGCCGGGAACAGGCCACCCCGAAACCGACCGACCGCTCGAGGAAGAACGCCGAGAGGAGCTGGTCGGGTGGCGCCTCGATGACGTCGCGGGAGTGGAGGTGGAGGACGACGAGCACCCTCGCTTCGGACCCGAAGGTGATGGTCGTGGTCTCGACCTCGGTGAGCATCTCATCGTGGAGGAGATCGCGCGCTACACGGTAAGTCCGGAGGAGGGTGCCCGCACTATCAAAAACAACGGCTACCGACATCTGTTCTCACGTCAATAAGTCTATGTGGCGATCGTCTGAATGAATGATTATGTTACTGAATGAGACGGCAGCAGACATAAAGAATATGGAGATCCGGGGAGCCGGCAGGATCGCCCGGGCGGCAGTGGAGGCGCTGGCTGATTACGCCCGCAATCTGGACGTTTCCGACCCCGAGACGTTCAAGCGGGAGATGCAGGGGGCGGCCGACATCCTCACCGGGACCCGCCCGACCGCCGTCTCGCTCCCGAACGCGGTGCGGTACGTGATGCGGGCTCTCGACTCGTTTGAGTCCGTGGAGGCCGCACGGGACGCGGTCCTTGCACGGGCAGCGGAGTTCGTCGATCACTCGGAGCACGCGATCGAGCGGATAGCGGAGATCGGGGCACGTCATATCTCCGACGGCGACGTCCTCCTGACCCACTGCAACTCCGAGGCGGCGCTCGGGTGCATCCTCGAGGCGCACCGGCAGGGCAAGGAGATCGAGGTCTACGCGACGGAGGTGCGGCCGCGGGGCCAGGGGCTGATCACCATCCGGACGTTGAACGATGCCGGGATCCGGACAAACTACATCATCGACTCGGCGGTCCGCTACTTCATCAACGATGTCGACCTGGTCATCGTCGGCGCCGACGCGATCGCGGTGAACGGTGCGGTGGTCAACAAGATCGGGACCGCCCAGATTGCGCACGCCGCAGACGAGGCGAGGACGAACGTCATCGTCGCGGCAGAGACCTACAAGTTCGCGCCCCGGACCATCCTCGGCGAGAAGATCGAGATCGAGGAGCGCGACCCCGGCGAGGTGCTGCCCCGGGGGGAGGCGGAGAGACTTCCGTTCGTGCGGGTCAGGAACCCGGCCTTCGACGTGACGCCCGCAGAGTACATCGACCTGATCGTCACCGAGCGGGGGGCGATCCCGCCGGAGCTTGCGTATCTGGTCATCAGGGACTACCTGGGATGGAAGATCGAGGAACTGCGGTAGGTCGTGCTCCAGACTTTCTCAAGAGCACGCCCTGGCAGGGAGGACCGGGGTGACCGGGAGGACGAACGCTATGCCGGTGCCGGTCTTCAGCCCGGCAAACAGCATCGCGATCGCCGCGAAGGGCAGGGCCGGAAGGAAGGGCAGCACCTCCGGGTAGGGCATCCCGATGGTCCCGGTCGGTGGATCTGCTTCACCGGCAGGAGTATCGCCGTGGCGATGAGGACCGGAGAGAGGGGTGGAACGGTGCTCCTGCGGCAGGGGTCCGAAAAAACGGGTGGAGGGAAGGAGCTGCCGCCATCCCGGATAATCCCTACCGAATATCGAGGTCTCCGCGCGCCGATGCGCTGTGAGCGCCTTCATTGCACGTGAGCTCCCAGTGGTATGTACCGGGACCCTCAGGCGTGAAATCCACCGACAACGTTCCCTCCCAGTTGTTGTTGAAGATCGGGAAGTCCCATATGGATCTGGTATCCACGGTGCCGTCCGGCCCCTGCAGCCTGAATTGGGCCGTTTGTCCGATTACGTCGTTGCCGTCCTTGTATTCGCAGTACACGACGATCCGGTAGGTTGTCCCCGGGATATAGGGGCCTATGTATCTACCGGCCGACGCGGAGCAGCAGTCGGTGCCCGTGGTCTCGTCGATCAGGAGTCGGCCCCCGACAATGTTCGCGTTTTCCAGCATCAACTGCCCCTCCGCGCCGACCGGGGCAACCGCCGCGCAGACAAGGAGCAGGCCGACAAGGGCGGCAGCACATAATCCAGACCTATTTTTCTGTTTCATGTTCTTCTCACCTTCGTTCACGTATCCCGGGAGGCCGTGGAGCTGCAGGGGCTATCGCTGATGGCAAAATCTCGCTCCGGCAGCCCCCGGGTATGATCTGGGGCCGGGAAACGAAACCGATCGAAGTCTCCGGCTCCTGTGGGCTATCAAATGTGATATATCCGATGGAGACGTCAACGTTCCTCCCCATAATGTTTCTGTGCGTCGCGCTGAACTGTCATTGCGGCCCCTGCCCGCCAGACCCCCCGATCTACAGCGATCGGCTTGATTCATGGGTGAGACGGCCGGACTCCAGTCGAAACCGACCCTGACCGCCATACCGGGGGTTTGGGAACACACCCCGACCTGAAACCTGCATACGTTCCGCGGATACCGAAACCCGGCGGCATCGTAGGCCTGCTTGCGGTGCTCCCCTCCACACGGAGGGAATGCGCGCAGCGGTGCGCCGGGGGCCGGATAGAGACCATGCTATCAGGACAGGGGTATCAACTACACCCAGATGGTCTTCCGCCTGGAGGACCCGGACCCCCACGACTGCATGACCGCTCCGATGATCGTGGTCCAGGTTAACGATTCGTGCGGGGTTTCTGCCGCCTACGAGACCTACCCGTCGCATATCCCGGGCTGCAGGGGAAGAGCCGGATGATCACCAGCAGAACGTCTCCATATCGTAGCCGGCGTGCGGCATCCCCGGCGGCACCATATGGCTCATGTGGACGCACCGGTAGTCCCGGGCCCCGACGTCGCGGGCGAACCTGACCGCTTCGGCGTAGTTCATGTGCTTGCTGATATTGTAGCCCTCGGGAGCGATGGCGTCCACGAAGAGGAGGTCGACATCGGTGCCGTGGAGGAGGTCCCGGCTCTCTTCTGGGATATCCTCCCGCGTATCCGAGGTATAGGCGACCGTGACACCGTCGTGCTCGATCAGGAGGCCACAGGTGTAGACCGGAGGATGGTTCACGGGAAAGAACGTGAAGGTCACGCCGAAGAGGTCGAACGGCTCGTAGACCGGGACCGGGTGCTTCTCGAACGGCAGAAAGTGGAGGTAGCGGGAACAGTACTCCATCACCGGGGGCGCCGCGTAGGCCGGCGGGACTCTCTGCACCCGGTAGAACTCCCCAAACCCGATGAAGTGGTCGTAGTGGCCGTGCGACCATACGACCGCATCGATGCGGGGCGAGCAGGCCCGGAGGAGCTGCTGGCGCAGGTCCGGCGATGACTCTATAAGAATGTGCTTTCCCCCCGTCTCGACGAGGAGGGAGGTCCGGAGCCTTGATCGACCCGCCGCCGCCATCGCCCGGCAGTTCTCGCAGTCGCACCCCACCTTCGGTGTTCCGATGGCGTCGCCGGTCCCAAGCAGCGTTATCCGCATATCAGTATCCGGTGCCGCGGATGACATTGCGCTCCTCGACCCTGAGGAGACCCTGCTCGATATCCGCCGGACCGAGGTGGCGCCGGTCTTCCATCAGCGCCGAGAGCACCGCCTCCTTCATCATCATCCGTATGTCCGAGCCCGAGAACCCCTCCGTCCGGGCGGCGAGGTCCGCGAAGTCGCAGTCGCAGTCGAGTGTAGCCGCAACCTTCTCGATGATCGCCTGCCGCATCGCCTGGTCGGGGAGCGGGAACTCCACCACCTCGTCAAACCGCCGCCACGCCGCCTCGTCGAGGATACGGGGATGGTTCGTCGCCCCGATGAGGAGGACGCCGTTTTTGACGAAACTGATCTGGTCAATGTTTTTCAGGAGCATGTTCACCGCACGCTTCATCGCGCCGTGGTCGTCGCTGACCCGGGTCTTTGCGACGAAGTCGAACTCGTCGATGAAGAGGATACAGGGAGAGAGTTTCTTTGCGAGGTCAAAGATGCGGTCGATGTTCTTTGAGGTCTCGCCCAGGTACTGGGAGGTGACCATCGCGAGACGGACCTCGAGCACCGGCATGTGGAGCTCCCGCGACATGGCAAGGGCAAGCGACGTCTTCCCGGTGCCGGGCGGGCCGACGAAGAGGAGCCGGCCGAACTCGTAGATGCCGTGCTCCTTTAAGAAGTCCCGGTGCTCGAGGGCGACAGCGATCTTTCTGATGATCTCCTCCTGCCGCGGGGTGCAGACCAGTTTTTCGAGCGTGGACTCGACCTCGTCCGGGGCGCTGATGATGAGCAGGTCGCGCGCCTCCCGCATCTCCTCGCTCCCGGCGATGAGCCGGGAGACCTTCGCCTCCATGTACTCCTTTGTGTCCTCAAACCGGGGGTTCTTTGCCCGGATGTCCCGGTAACGGACGGTGATACCGTCCTTCCCTTCAAAAAAGTAGGCAAGGACGGGGTTCTCCCCGACCCTCGGGGCCCCGCCCTTCTTGAGGAACCATCCTGCCGCTGCGTCGAGCGAGGGGAGGCTCAGGCGCTGCCCGAACTCGTCGTAACCGACGAACGGGTTTTGGCGGACGGCCTGGCAGACGGCATCCGGGATGCCGAGCGTCTTTTTGATCGCCCCCTCGCTCACGACCAGGGGACGCTTCACCTCGGTGCTCCCGCCGCTCCCGGCCCCGAAGAACTCCCGGCAACGCGGGTGGAGGTCGTTGATGTCGAGAGCCTCGTTCCGGTTGAATATCTCCGCGGTGAGGAGGAGTTCCACGACGGCGAGGACATCACGCGTACCCGTTTCGATGGTCATGTCTATGAGCAGACATATAGGCGCGCGACATCAATAAGCGTAACTCACCGGGTGGTGACCTCGCAGCCGTCGGCCGTGACGATCAGGGTATGCTCTGCCTGCGAGACGAAGGAGCCGGGGACATCGTGCAGCACCGGGAAGGGGTGGAGGATCCCGGTCCGCACGAGCGTCGCGAGCCCGATCTCGACTTTGTCGCCCGGGACCCAGCGGCGGGCGAAGGGGAGCCCGCGCCGCGGCCGCGCCGTCTCGAGGACCCTTTTTGCCGAGGGGAGGCGGGCGGGCCGGGCCGCGACCTGCCGGTAGATCTCCACGCGCGCCGCTTCAACGACCTTCCCCGACCCCGTGGTGGCAAAGGGCTCGATGGCAAAGACCATGCCCTCCTCGATGACGGCCCCGCCGCTCATCGCGACGTTCGGGATGGTGGGTTTCCCGTGGAGGTTGTAGCGGTCGAGGCCGTGCCCGGTGAGGTTTGCCACCGGTTTGTAGCCGCGCTCCTCGATCGCTGCCTGGATGGCCGCCCCGAGTTCCCCGGCGGTGACCCCCGGGCGGACGGCGGCGATCGCCGCCTCGAGGGCGGCGCGGGACGCCTCGACGAGGGGCGCGTGGTCGCCAAGGTCGACGGTCATCGCGGTGTCGGCGATGTAGCCGTCGATCTGGACACCGAGGTCGACCTTGACGAGGTCGCCCCGGGCAAACGTCCGCTCGTCGCCGGGCATCGCGGTGTCGTGGGCCGCGGCCTCGTTGAACGAGACGTTGAGGGGGAAGGCAAGGAGCGCCCCCTCCTCCGTCACCATGGCTTCCGTCGCTTCAACCATCTCAAGGAGGCCAGCCCCCTCCTTCACGAGCCCCGCGCCCCGGCGGAGCACCCGTCGTGCCAGCGCTCCGGCTTCGCGGTAGGCGTCGTAGACAACATCATCCATGATCATATGGTTAGTTCCTCTTCGTATTGGGTGAACCGGTCAAACCCGGTCTCTGTCACCGCGCCCATATCCTCCAGGCGGACGCCGCCGGTCCCGGGGTAGTAGAGGCCCGGCTCGATGGTGACGACGTTCCCGGCGGTGAGTGCCCCGCCCAGGGGTCCGAGCGACGGTTCCTCGTGCACCTCGAGACCGACGCCGTGGCCGAGGCTGTGGGTGAACCCGCGCATGTTGCTCTCGTAGCCGCGGTCGCGGAAGAACTCGACCACCGCGTGGTAGAGGTCGGCGCCGACGGCCCCGGCCCGGACCAATGACGCGCCGAGGGATTTCGCGTCCCTGACGGCGTCGTACATCTCGCGGATCGCGGGCGAGGGCTCGCCCTTCACGACCGTCCGGGTCATGTCGGCGTGGTAGCCGGAGAGTTCGTCCTGGGGGTAGATGTCGATGACGATCGGTTCGTCCGCAAGGAGCGGACCTTCCCCGGCATGGTGCGGGAGGGCGGTGTCGGGGCCGCAGGAGACGATGGTGTCGACGCCCCGGCAGCTGTGGGCGAGGAGGAGGGTGTGCATCGCCGTGCGGACGGCTTCGGCGGTGAGGGGGGCGCCGTCCCGGTAGAGGACGCCGGCCCTGGGCGCAGAGGAGCGGATGAGCGCGATCCCCCGGTCCATCGCGGCCTCGGTGACCCGCTGGATGGAGCGGATACGCTCGATCTCCTCCGGCGTCTTGACCGCCCGCATCCCCTCGACCGCGCCGGCGGCGTCGAGGACGACCGGCTGGAACGTCTCGAGTTCCCGGGCGAGGGCGAGCGGGAAGGTCGCCGGGACGAGGACGGGGCCGCCGGCGAGGTTCGCGATCACGTGGGCGGTCGCCCGCCAGCGCGTCTCTCCGGCTTTGATGTGCTCGAGGTAGCCGGCGTCGGCGCGGGTGACGACCGCCGCAACCGATTCCCGGACCGCCCGCTCGTGCTCCATCTGCGAGACGACGACCATCCCCCGCTCGCCGGGCTTTGCCACGTAGAGCACGGGGTCGGTGGTGCGGAACCGGGTCAGGTAGCGCACGTTGGCATCCGCCGACGAGCCGTACGCCGCGTATGCTGCTGCCCCGGCATCCCGGATAGCAGAATCCAGTCCATTCATTCTACCAACTCTTTTGTTGAAACCACAAGTACTTTTACCACCGCGTTCAAGTATGAATAATGGATGAGGCAACCAAACAGGTCTTCAAGGGCAGGTTCGTCGTACTGGCGGTCATGCTGAACATCATCATCCTCTGTTTCGCCATGGCTGTCTTTGTCCTCCTCCGGTTTGCACCTGAGGGGACCCTCGGTCTTGTGATCGGGGTCATCCTCCTCGCCGTCGGGGCGGTCTTCTCCATATCGTTCCGGAAGCGGTATTATCAGACGAAGGCCTGGCTGCACGAACAGCCGTAACGGGCATGAACCTATGGTATCTCGACAGGCGGATATGCTGAAGAAGTTGAAATCCGAGATCGAACTCGTCTCAAGGCACCTTGAGGTGATCCGGGCGGTCGTGGAGCACCAGCCCATCGGCATCATGAAACTCTCCGAGGTCCTCGACCTCCCCTACCACCGGGTCCGCTACTCGCTGCGGATCCTCGAGCAGGAAGGGTATATCCGCGCCTCGCCGGCGGGCGCGGTGGCGACGGCGCTCGCGGCCGACCTTCTTTCCGGCCTTGAGGGCGAGATCGACGAACTGATCGGTCTGCTCGTGACCATCCAGGAGGAGAATTCCCGTAATCTTTAATAAGGTTCAGACGAGACATTATAGAGCACTTATTCCGGTGCCGCCATAACTCAGTTGGTAGAGTGGCTGGCTGTTAACCAGCATGTCACAGGTTCGAGTCCTGTTGGCGGCGTCATTCTTTTTGTTCGTATCCTGTCGCACCATCTATGGTTGAGATCCGCTGGCGGCGTCCTGTCCCCCGGAACTGATCTCCTGCAGGGTAGAGCGGACATAACTGGTTTTCCTGCTTGCCCCGAGCGTATACCTGACACCCTGCCCCCGGAGAGGAAGGTATAAGTACCATGTGGCCCCCCCCGGGGCTGTATGAGGGCGCTCGATGCCACATGAGGTATCCATCACTATCCACTGCTTCTGCAGAACACCAAAATAAGGCATCATGCTCCAGTAGTACACGAAAAACCATCACACAACATCGGTTCCCCCGTGGGTGAACAAGGGGACATTCTGCTTTCCCTCATGCAGACACCTCCTCCGGTTCAGGAGAAGAACGAGAGGTGAACAGACGTGAGGATGTTGAGATACGAATTTGTAATCCTTGTCAGCCTTCTATTCGTCGCTTCCATCGCTACCGCATCAGCTGCAGGGCCCGGTACCAACGAAAGCAGCCAGATATCGGACCTGACGCAAGCCCTGTCGCTTGGACTCTTCCCAACACAACCGCAGTCGCCCGGGGCTTACCCCACACAGCCGCAATCGCCGTACTCGGGCGGAATTCCTGTGATCACACCGGAACTGTTGAACGGCCTCCAGTGGCAGCAGGACCCATCGGGCTCAGGGATGTTATTCGCCCTGGATCAAACGCAGGGACTGATGTTCTTCTACCATCCGGATTATCCGGACATACTCTTAATCCGGACCGCTGACGGTACAATCTACGGTTATATCATAAGCACCGGCATGCTGCTGCGGTATGACCCTGCGACCCAATCGTTTACCGCCGTCACACAGGGATCTACTCCGACCCAGCCGCAGTCACCCGGGGCTTACCCTACCCAGCCGCAGTCACCCGGGGCTTACCCTACCCAGCCGCAGTCACCCGGGGCTTACCCTACCCAGCCGCAGTCACCCGGGGCCTATCCCACCCAACCACAATCGCCGTACTCAGGTGGAATCCCTGTGATCACACCGGAACTGTTGAACGGCCTCCAGTGGCAGCAGGACCCATCGGGCTCAGGGATGTTATTCGCCCTGGATCAGACACAGGGGCTGATGTTCTTCTACCACCCGGATTATCCGGACATGCTCTTAATCCGGACCGCCGACGGTACAATCTACGGTTACATCATAAGCACCGGCATGCTGCTGCGGTATGACCCTGCAACGCAGTCGTTTACCAGCGTCACACAGGGATCTTCTCCCACCCCGCAGGGATCTCCTTCCGCCCCGCGGGGATCTACACCGGCCCCCCAAGGGGGCAGACCCTACGCGTGACCTCGAAGCACCGGGCAGCCTGCACGAACAACCCCGTCAAACTTTTTTTGGGCTGCCCCCCGGGGCAAACGGCCCGTAATAGACCCACCCCACCGCGAGCATCGCGATGACGGTCCAGACGGTCACCCACCGGAGGTAGGGGTGAACGGGATGCCGGGGGTCGTCATCCCGGGCATATGCCCGACCAGCATCGGGATCAGCACCAGGGCCGAGAGGACGGCGATCACCCGCATCGCCCGGTTCACCTCGCAGGAGACAGTGTTGATGTGGAGTTCAATCAGGGAGAGGAGACCTTCCCGGGCACTCCCGGTGGGTGTGCCGGAGTCTCCACTCCTCGGCGGTGAATGTCTTTGCACCGCTACGCACAACCCCACGGAGAGGTGCCGAACGTCCGGCAGGGCTACCTGCTCCAGGGTGACCGACCGGAGACCAGGAGTTTCTCCGGTTGGTGCCCCCTCTCGCCGGCGTCCTGCTTCCCTGCTGCCATCAGGCACTCGGCGCTGCAGAACAGTGCGTTTCCGCCTGTGGCTCCCCGCTCCGGCGAAAACTCTCGCCCGCAGTATTTACAGTGAACTACCCCCCGCTTGCGCAGGGGGCTTCCTGCGAGTGTCCGGGGATCACAGGGATCCTCGGACCTGTTTGTCGCAGATTACCGGCGAACTGTCGGTAGCCCGTCCACAGGGCATTCTGTGATAGGAACCGTACCATGATGTTGACCGCACTGTTGTGGTCGCGATCGATGCAGTTCCCGCAGGCACAGTCCATAACGCGTTTCCCGAGCGGCATCTCGTGAACCGCTCCGCAGACACAGCAGGTCTTCGTCGTGTACTGTTCATCGATTGTTATTACTCTCTTACCTGCAAGGGCTGCCTTGTAGGTCAACAATCCGATGAACCGTGAGAGGTGTCCCGCGTTCTGGGTGGCGCGGTTGAGCCCGGGCGTGGCCTGCTTTGACTTCGGCATCTGCTTGACGGAGAGGTCACCGACCAGGATTGTGGCGGCCCGGGTGTTTTCCACGAGTTTCCTGCTCACCTTATGCTGGAAGTCTCTGAGCTGGTTGCTCCGCTTCCGCTCCATCGTCCGCTTGGCACGGTTGAGTCTCTGCCACTGCCGGCTCTTCTTCTTGCAGTGGTCTCGTCGGGACTGCACGGCATCGATCTTCGGGTTCCAGTACTTATCCGGTCGGGCGTTGGTGACTTCAAGGAACTTCCCGTGGCTGTTGACCGCGACATGCTTCGTGACCCCGAGGTCCCAGGCCTGGTAGATCCCGTTGTCAACGTACTTCTGGCCCGGCTGAACCTCGTGGATGATGGAGATGTAATACTCCCCCTTCAGGTCGTCGTAGAAGAGATCCACCTGCTTGACGTTGACGAACGTCCGATCTTCGGGCAGATCGAACGCCAGCGGAATGTCGTTGTAAAAGTGCGAGAACCGGATCCGGCCATCGTGGATCTTGAACCCGCTCTGGTTGTAGCGAAGCGTGCAGAAATGATCTCTCCCCTTGAACCCCGGGGGGTTGGCGTCTTCATCGCCGTTCTGTCGGAGCGCGAAGAACGACTTGAAGTTGTCGTCCAGCGATTTGAGGGTGGTCTGCAGAACTTTGGAGTAGACCCACTGGTACTCGGGATACTTCTTCTTCAGTTCCGGAAGAGCGTTCGCCTGCTGCACATACCCGATGTACTGCTTGTCGGCCCGATCCTTGTTCTCCTGATAGTTCTGGTTCCGTTCGGCAAGAGCGAAGTTGTAGAGTAACCGGCACTTTTCGGAGAGGTGCCAGAGCACATCGGCCTGATCGGGTGTCACCTGAATCTTGATCTTGGTGGCAAGGTGCATCTGAATACTCTCCTGCGGACTCTCGCATGAGTATGCGCTGTCATTTGTCATAGAGATATGGGATCAGAGGACACGAGGATCGCAGGGCGAAGGGGCTCCGCTCCCATCCCCCAGCTTGCGCAGGGGGTCTTCCCGCTCTGCCCCTTCAACCCCGCAGAGATAAACAGATTCCGGCATGATAGTTCACCCGGAGGGGGAGAAGGCGCGCCAGACGATAAATTTTTCCACCGGTTCCAAAAAACTGCCTTCACGGATCTCATCTTAGGCGTTCCCTTCGATGAACCCGAGAGGAAAGATCGGGCGGGAGAGATGTGCCCTTATCGTGGGGATCCAGAGTCGGCCTGAACTCACACGGCGTCCCGCGAGCACCCCGATAAAGGGCCCGTGCAGCCCCGGCAGGACACCGGCACGAAAGCAAACCTTCCTGACCACGACAGTCCAATACCATGCACGGATAGGTGGTTGAGATGCCGAAGCTGGTACTGATCGATGCGGGGACCGGGACGCGGGTCCGGCACCGGATCCGGAGCATCAAGCAGGCCGTAAAGCAGCAGGAGTGGTACGAGGCGAAGATCGGGCGGCGTATCCGGATCGAGAAGGTTTTTGACCCGTAACGCTGCTCCCGGCGGGTCCGCTGAAGGATGAAGGGTCCACCCCTCACCTCAGCCACCCCAGCCTGTAAAAGATCCACCCCACCGCGAGCATCGCGATGACGGTCCAGACGGTCACCAGGAGGCCGGACCCAGAATCCGGCATCACCGGGTATACAGTCCCTCCCCGTATATAGCAGGTGGCGATCGGGTGCCGGGAACCCGTGAGCCCGCGAAACGCTGATAGCCCCGTCCAGCGTACCTGACGATCATGCGTGATGGAACGGCGGAACCGGTCTCGATCAGGGCGGCCCTTGCGGCTGCCGAGGTCTCGCGCCGGGAGAAGAGGAAGAACCCGGCAATAGCCGCAGGGCTCTCGCTCGTCTTCAACGGCCTCGGACAGGCCTACAACGGGCAGTTCACAAAAGGTGTCGCGGTGCTGCTCGGAAGCCTCTTCGGCCTCTTTCTCCTGATTGTGCCGGGCGTGGCGGTCTGGCTCTGGGGTGTCTACGATGCCTGGGCCACGGCCCGGCGGATGAACGAGGGCCTCGTCCCCTACCGGGAGACGAGCACGCTCACGATCGTCGCATTCCTGGCCGTCTGGGCGGCGACGATTGTTGTGCTCTCGTTAGCGTCGGCGATGCTGCTCGTCGCGATGGGACTGCAGGGCATGGTGTAGCCCGCCTCCCCATCCGGGATACCCATACCTCCCATCATCTATAACCTCCAGGCCGGATTTCTGTCATATTTCCTGAAATTGTAGTAGTCGCGCCCATACCGGTTCTTCAGGCCGACGATATCAGCGACGACGACCGCACACGAATCAACTACGGACTCCGGCACCTGATATACAATATATCCCTCATACTTTCCGTTCCGGTCCACCCACACGTTCCCGCGATAAACCTCCCCGATATTCGTCAGGTGGTCCGCCTCGGCGGATACCGGATAGTAGGTTCTGCCGTTGCCTACCAGGCTGAACTGTTGTGCCGGCGGCGCATAGATGGTGGTCTGATAGCCATCTCCCCGGTGTCCGCGGTGAGTGACCACAACGTGAACGAAGAGGTAGCGCCATCCCTGGGGCGCAGTGATTCTGATAGGCTCCCCCGCAGGCTCGTACCCGCCGCGGTCGATGGATGAGACAACCTTCAGAGATATCTCGTTCTCCTCGTTTGCGTCCCGGAACATCACGATCTCCCCGAGGGGCAGTGAACCATCGTCTTCTTCGGGGGGCAGGGGGTCACGGTAGTCGGTGATCAGTGCAGGCGCCGCCGCCGCGGTCGTGGGGTGTACTTCGTAGTCGTACGATGAGCGGGGTGCTGCTGTGCACCCAGTAACGAGTATCGCGGCCACGAGAAGTGTTATAATCAGAAACGGCCTTCCCATACAGTTTAACATCTCTAACGAGAGGGATAAGGGTTCTGATTTTACCCCACCTCCCCGGATAATCCGGAGCGGTCGCGCCCGTCGACCGGTGCGAGGAAGGCTTGCGTTTGGGGAACCTCCGGGATCAACAGGCACCCTTCGCACGCATTCGAGTGGACCGGTGCACGGTCCTCCCATGACACATGAAGCGAGGCCCGGGATGGGCCACCGGTTTGAACCGGCGGTAGCCGGCATCCTCCTGCGCACGGGGCTATATCTCCCCGGGCTCCGGTGCCGCTCCGTCTCACACCGGTGAGACCGGGATGGATCTCCCCGCCCGGAGCCCGCTATCATCCCGATATACCCCGGAGCGCCAAACCTGCAGACTTGTTAGCACAATCAGAAACATTCATATCACAAAATCGATAACAGAAAACGGATGATACCCCTCCCGGCAAACCGCCTCCTCTGCATCGCCCTGCTACTCATGGTCGTCCCGGCCGCCGCATCCGGGACCCCGGTCACCCGGGCGCTCTCCACCGCCGAACCCGGGGCGGGCGAAACCTTCACCGTCTCGCTCTCGATCGAGGGCATGGCCCTCGGCGGGGTGGTCGAGACCCTGCCGGCCGGCTACGCCTTCGCGGGGACCGACCTCCCGGACGACCGGGTCCTCGTCCGGGAACAGAAGATCGCGTTTGCGGTGATGAACGATACCCGGATCACCTACTCGGTCCGGGCCCCCGCCTCCGGGAGCGGGGAGATCACCGGCCGGTGGGAAGACTTCATCGGCGGGACGGACGGTGCCGTCCCCGCGTCGCACGTCGCTGTTGACGGCATCGAGACGGCGGCGGCGAGCGGCGGAGCGGACCCGGCCGTCCGGGAGGCCGGGTCGCCGTTTGCGGTCCTCGCGGCGGTTGCCGGCATCCTCCTTGCGGCAGGCCGGGGTGGTCGGCGATGAACCGCCACCTCCTCCTCGCCGTCGCGCTCCTCCTCATCGCGGCAACGGCCTCTGCCGCCGGCATCCCCGGCGACGCTGACGGTAACGGGGTCCTCGACCAGCCTGAGTACACGGCCGCGGTCCTCACCTACCTCGTCGGCGAAGGAGGCCTTACCCGGACCGATATCCAGGATGCCACATGGGTCCTCGCCCGCTGGGACGGACGCCCCCTCGAGGTCACCGACTCCTCAGGGCAGACCCTGACGCTCTACCGCCCCCTGCGCCGGGTGGTGACCTTCACCGGCGAGTCCCTGGAGACGCTCCGGTCGCTCGGGTTCGATATGGAGAAGGTCGTCGCCGTCGACAAGTACAGCCACGCAAAGAGCGCCTTCTTCCCCGGGTTCCAGGAGAAGGCGAACGTCGGTTCGATCTGGTCCCCGGACATGGAACGGGTCCTCACCCTCAGGCCGGACGCGGTCTTCCTCTACGCGACGATCAGCACCGCGGCCTGCGACGAGATCCAGCAGAAACTGGAGGCGAGCAGCCCCGGCACCCGGGTCTTCCGGTTCGACTGCTTCAAACCCGCCACGTATCCCGGGGAGATCCGCGCGATCGCGGCGGCGACCGGGTGCGAAGACCGCGGCGATGAGTTCGTCGGCTTCTACGAATCGGTCATGGACGGGATCAGAGCCGGCACGGCCGACGTCCCTGAAGACGGGAAGACCCGGGTCTACTTCGAGTACTGGACCGATTACAAGACCTTTGCATCCGGTTCAGGCTACAACGAGAAGCTGGAGATCGCCGGGGGATACAACCCCTTCGCCGGTGAATCCGCCGAATATCCCGAGGTCGACCCCGAGGCGGTCATCGTCAGCAACCCTGAGGTCGTGGTCAAACTCACCGGCCAGAAGCTGGCGGCCGGCGGGTATGCGGGACACGACATCGCGGCGCTCGAGGCGACCAGGTCGGCCATCCTCAAGCGGCCCGGGTGGACACGGCTCGCCGCGGTAGCGGACGACCGGGTCCACGTCGTCCACTCGGATATCCTTGGCGGCGCCCAGCACTTCATCGGGACGGCCTACCTCGCGAAGTGGTTCTACCCGGAGCGGTTCGCCGGCCTCGACCCGAACGCCATCCACCAGCGCTACCTCACCGAGTTCCAGGGGCTTGACTTCAACCTCGCGTCTGAGGGCGCGTTCGTCTACCCCTGACCGGGAAGGTACCCATGGAAGAGATCGTCGCCCTGCGTGAAGGCTACTCCCGGATCAGGAAGACCCGGGCGGCCTTCATCGGCGGGCTCCTTGTCCTGCTCGTCATTCTCATAGGGGTCGCGGTCACCCTCGGGTCGGCGGGGTTCACCGTGGGCGAGTCCTACCTCGCCATCCTCGCCGGCCTCTTCCCCGGGACCTTCACCGCCCCCGAGATGGCTGACGTCATCGTCTGGGACTACCGGCTCCACCGGGTCCTCTTCGCGGTCGCGGCAGGGTTCGGGCTTGCGGTGGCGGGAGCGGTGATGCAGGGGATCCTCCGAAACCCGCTCGCAAGCCCCTTCACCCTCGGGATCTCCTCGGCCGCCGCCACCGGGGCATCGGTCGCCATCGTCCTCGGCGCCGGGTTCGTCGGTGGGGAGTACCTCATCATCGCAAACGCCTTCCTCTTCGCCCTGCTTGCATCGGTTGCCATCTACGGCATGGCCCGCTACCGGGGCGTCAGTTCTGAGACGATGATCCTTGCCGGTATTGCCCTCATGTACCTCTTCTCTGCAGTGACATCGCTCCTCCAGTACGTCGGGACCGCCGAAGAACTCCAGGCGGTGGTCTTCTGGATGTTCGGGTCGGTGGGCAAATCCACCTGGCCGAAACTCGGGATCGTGACCCTCGTCCTCGCCTGCACCATCCCCTACCTCGTCTACCGGGCCTGGGACCTCAACGCCCTCGCCGAGGGTGACGAGGTGGCGGCCGGCCTCGGGGTGCCCGTGGAGCGGTCGATGATGGTCTTTATGATGGTCGCCTCCCTGCTCACCGCGGTGATCATCTGTTTCACCGGCACCATCGGCTTTGTCGGGCTCGTGGCCCCGCACATCACCCGGATGGCCATCGGCAGCGACTACCGGACCCTCATCCCGGCGTCGGGGCTCGTGGGGGCCGTCCTCCTCCTTGCCGCCGACAGCGTCGGGAGGAGCATCCTTGCGCCGCAGGTCCTGCCGGTCGGGATCGTGACCGCGTTCCTCGGGGTGCCGTTCTTCATCTACCTCTTCATGCACCGGAGGAATGCCTGATGGCGCTGCTCTCGGTCGAGGACCTCTCGTTCGCCTACCGGGACCGGGAGATCCTCTCCCGCATCTCGTTCCCGGTGGATGCGGGGGAGGTTCTCGGGCTCGTCGGGCCGAACGGGTGCGGGAAGACGACGCTGATCCGGTGCGTCGACGGCATGCTCGCCCCAAAATGCGGCAGGGTGCTGCTTCACGGGCAGGATCTCCGGGGGATGCACCGCCGCGAGGTTGCCCGGGCGATGGCCTACGTCCCGCAGTCGACCGGGAACCGGACCGCGTCGACGGTCTTTGAGACGGTCCTGATGGGGCGGCGGCCCTACCTGAACTGGACGGTGAGCCCCGCCGATGAGGAGAAGGTGGTCGAGGCCCTCGACCTCCTGGATCTCGGGGGGCTCGCGTTCCGGAAGGTCGGCGAGCTCTCCGGCGGGGAGCGCCAGCGGGTGATGATCGCCCGGGCGCTCGTCCAGGAGACCGGGGTGGTCCTCCTCGACGAACCGACGAGCAACCTGGACGTCCGCCACCAGATGGCGGTCATGGAGGTCCTCTGCGGGCTTGCCGAGCAGAGGGGGCTTGCGGTCGTCATCGCGCTCCACGACCTCAACCTCGCGGCCACCTACTGCCGCCGCCTCCTGGTTCTCGCAAAAGGATCGATCTACGGCCACGGGACGCCGGAGGAGGTCCTCACCCCGGAGATGCTTGGAAGCGTTTACGGGATCGAGGCGGTGGTGAAGCGGGACCTCCCGGCACCCTACGTGGTCCCGGTCAGGCCGGGACAACTGCAGGAGGGGGTGTAACGACCCCCTATCTCTTGAGGAGTCTCAGCGCCTCTTTAGCTTCCATCACCGGGTGCATCTCTTTGTAGCCGAGGTCGTCCCAGGGGTGGCTGAGCATCAGGAGGGCCGCCGGGTCGTCTATCTCGATCAAGCGGAAGACCGCGTTGCCGGCGAGATCGACCCACTCGTTGATCAACTTCGCGCCGTCCGGGATCTTCTCGGCGGCCCGCGCTTCCATGACCTCGCCCGTCTTTCCGGGCTCCCAGGTAAAGATATTCATAAACAGCATCTTTCCAACCTCTCGTTCTCACGCCGCACACCGGCCATGCCGGGGCGGACTGTCGGCGTCATCAACTCCCGGGCATATAAATCAGGTGCCCCTCCTCTCTTTTGCGGCGGCACCAAGCAGCATGGCGGTGACGGCGGAGATCACGAGGAGCACGATCATGTTCTGGTCGGCCGTGCCCACGACCACGACGAGAAGGATGGCGGTCAGGGGTGCCCCGAGCGCCAGGGCGATGGCGGCGACCTCGATGCAGAGCACGAAGATAGAGACCGGTATGCCCGGAAAGAGCAGGTTCAGGGCGAGCCCTACAAGCGTGGACGAGAAGATGACGGGAAAGATCGGGCCGCCGAGATACCCGCTCTTAAACGAGAGCGCAAGCAGGAGGATCTTCAGGATTGCCATGAAAAGAAGCATCCCAACCCCGAACCGGGCTGGGTCGGCGAGGATCCCGCGGATCTGCCCCTCCCCGGAGAAGAGCAACTCCGGGATGAAGTAACCGATGCACGCGATGACCACCCCCGCGGCGAGGACCCTGAGGATGACCGCATCCCCAAACATCCTCTCCATGACCGATCCTGCGGCCTGCATGGAAAGCCCCATAAAGACCGCGAGCAGCGCCCCGAGGATGCCGAGGGCGACCGCGTAGAGGATGTAGGCGAGGTTCAGTTCACCGATCGGCTCAAACGGGATGCTCCGGGCGAACGAGGGGAGCCCGAGGAACAGGTAGAAGAGGTAGCCGATGGTGCCGGCGAGCAGGTTCCAGGTGAGGAATTTCAGGGCGTTCCTGCTCCCGCCGACCTGGAACTCAGTGGCGAATATCCCCGTGAAGAGGACGTTGCCGATGATACCGTTGAAGGCCGAGGCAAGCGCCGCGACGTCAAACCCGAGTGCGGCGGCCGGGGAGCCGATCTTCAGCCTATCCCGGGTGTAGGACGATATGTAGCCGATGAGGACGGTGATGACCCCTTCGGGGCCGACGCTTGCCCCGGAGAGGAGCGAGAAGAGCGACGAGAGGAAGGCGCCGGGGAAGGTCCGGTAGTCGGGTTTCTCCCCGCCTCCCTTGAGCGACTCCGTGAACCCGCCGTGGATCACGGTCGGTGCGCGGAGGTATCTCCGGCAGAGGCCGACGAGGAGCGAGAACGCGAGGACACCGACCGGGATCGCCCAGCGGGGTGGTTTTAGAACGCCCTCCTCAAACCAGATGAGGTTGTTGAGCAGCCCGTAGATCTCCAGGTAGGCGACCGTGAAGACGATGGCGATTATGGCGATGAGGGCGACCTGCCGTAACTTCGGGGATTCTTCCCGGTTCGGGGGCGCGGCGTCGGCCCGGGCCCCCGGCGGAGCCGGACCGCCTGCGGGTGCAGTCATGTCTCGCACGGCAGGGCCTGTTCATCGCTCCCGGGTTATCTTCCTTGCGGTCAACCACCTCCCGCGGCCGGTGCTCTCTCCGCCTGAAAAAAGTATTGTTCCCGGATTACTTCTGCCGGGGCCGCGTCTCGACCCGCTCGGTCGTGATGACCTCCGGCGGCGGAGCCTCCTGCCGCTTCACGGCCTCCGCCTCCTCCCTGCTCGGGGGTGTCATGGCCCGGGCCGGCTGGATCAGGTCAAAGTCCGCTTCCCGGGGCCAGTTGTCCTTATCAAAGCCCGATCTTTCGTCCAGCCGCTGCTTGTCGATGTTCACCACAAAGGCGTCGTCCCCGGGCCGGTAGATCACGGCCTCGGTGGGGATGGCAAACCGCTTTGCCCCCACGCCGAGCATGCCCCCGTACTTGAGCACCAGGTACTTCACCCGGCCCTCGGGGAAGGAGATCTGCATATCCGAGATCTCCCCAAGGTCGTCGCCCTGGGGGTTGATCACCTTCTTATCCAGGACGTCGTCTGCCGACATGAACCACTCTTCCCCGGTCGTCCGCGTCCTGCGCTCGAGAACCACCTCTGAACGTTCCTGCATCTTCTTCACCTCCATCGCCCCCGATTCAGGGGGATACGCCTCCTGAAGCGGGGGTGCACTGAGTGCCGGGCACCCTTAAAATGGTTTTGCACCGGGAGGTCCGGGACACCCTGCCGGACCGGCACCCCGGGAGCCGCGGAGACGCGCTGTCGGGGAAAACCAGGCCACCTTATGCGTCTTTTCGGCCAGAGAAGCCGTTATCCGGCTCAGGTTTAAATAGATGTAGTTATGTACTGCATGCGTCAATCCCCTCTTTATGGAGTCCACGATCAGACTCGATCTCACCAGGATCCTGGCGGCGACGGGCGAGTTGCAGCACTTTCTCGACCTGGGCACCGCCCGCTTGCGGGTGGCGGGGCCATTATCGCAGGAAGCGTCCGAGGCGTTGATCTTTGCGATGGCCGACGAGCTTGAGGATCATCTCCGGACGATGCGTGACCGGCAGGGAACCGCCACCATCCGCGACATCCGCACCTGGACCCGGGCCTGGATAGGCGAGCAGGAGGCGGCATTCCTGGAAACGCCTCCGGGAAACGGGGATCGGGGGTAAACGTCTCGGGTGAGTAAGGGGGCGCACGGCGTACCTCCGGGGTCAACCCGGGCGGCGCGCTGCCTGCCTTCAGCAACGATATGCGGCCGGCGACAGACCGTCAGGTATGAGACTCCGCCGACGATCTCCGGCCCGCGCAGAAGACCGGCTACATGGTGGAGATGGACGAGACCCGGTGGATCGGAGCCGGAAAGGAACCTTCCCGGCCGGCAACCTCCCGCGCCTGAGAGCGGGGGCCTGCCGGGGCTATCCCCCTTCCCCCCGGATGCGGGACGGTCGCGATGGGTGCCGGCCCTTGACCCCGCGATCTGAAAACTTATCACCGCCTACTACCCATGCGGCCCCGATGCCTCACTTCGACCTCTTCTTCAAGACCGAAGCGTTGCGGCGGAGGCTTGAGCCGCATCTTGGGCTCATCCCGCCGTTCTTCCGGTTCACCGTCCGGACCGGGACGCCGGAGGTTCGCTACTTCGACCAGAAAGACCCGATGTGGAAGGGGTTCCCCTTCCCGGTCCCGGCAAAGACCGTCTACGTCTTTGACGACGCGATACCCGCGAGGGCGCTCGGGGGCGGGATGGACATGCGGGCGAGCATCCGGGTCACGCGCGAGGACACGGATGACGAGGCGCTCGTCCTCCGCATCTGGCACGAGATCCTGCATGCGATCGGGCAACCGGCAGACGATATGGCCCGGCGGGCGGCCGAGTGGCAGAGCGTCTCCGATCGGCTCGTGTGGGCGGCCTGGCAGTCGCTCTCCCGGCCGGTTGACGTGCCGTTCTGGCACCGGAAGTTCTACGCGTGGCTGACGGAGCGGGCGGCGAGCGGGGCGGGGGGAAGGTAGAACCGTGGCCCCCGCCCGGCGTCCCCCTCAAGGCCAGGACGCGGCCCCTGCTGCTATCGGGGCTCCGCCTGCCGGCAAATCTATCTGCGGGCAAAACCAACCTGAAAAAAATGAGATCTCTCACGATTTCATTCACTGTCATGCTCGTTCTCGGCCTGTCGTTGATCTCGGCCGGTTGCATGCAGAGCGAGTCCGGTGCAGCCGTCCTGACTGTACCACAGGCACACTACACCTCGAACGAGACGCTCGTCGCCTTCGTCGAGAGCGCGGTTGCCTATGTGAAAGAGAATGGCAAGGAGGCCGCTCTTGCCGAGTTCAACGACCCGAATGGATCGTTTGTCCGGGGCGAACTCTATATCTACGCGTATGACTTCAATGGCACCACCCTCGCCCACCCGGTCAACCCGGAAAAGGTCGGCGTCAACCGCCTGAATGAGATCGAGGGGGATGTGGGGACGTTCCTCCGGGAGATGAACGATGCTGTCAGGAACGGGGACGGTTTCGGCCGGATTGCATACATCAACCCCACGCGTGACCGGATGCTTGAGTCGAAACTGGCGTACGGGGTGCAGGTGGACGAGGAATGGTGGCTGGGGTCCGGGATCTACACGGGGCCTGCCGATCTGCCCGCGGCAGCAATCCCGGCGGTCCGATCCGATTACCCTGCGATGGTCGGAGTCTGGAGAGCGGACAATGGAGCCATGTACTTCCTGAACGACACGATCGATGAGATGTCCGCCGGAGAGAACATGTGGGTGGTCAACGCGCAGAGCGATCGGGTCATCAGCGGGTTCAAGGTGTTCTCCCTGCCGGACGGAACGGTAGAGAACCAGACGTTTGTAGGCATATTCAACCCGGACAGAGAGACCATATCGTTTATCGACCAGCCGGGAGGATGGGCGACGGGATCCCTGGCCGGCCAGGACACTCTCTTCATCGCCTGGACGAACCCGGGCGATGATACGGTAACGATGGCGGGGGTCCTGACCCTGCACCGGGACAATACCGTATAACATCCTCTTTTTTCCCGATACATCCCCGGCACCGGGATCTTCGAAGCCGCCCTGAGGACACATCGTTCGGCTGTTCCCGCATGGTCCCCAACGAGACGGCGGCCACTCCCTTCCGTTTGCCCGGGTTCTCCTGGAGGATTGAAACGGCGTCCCGATTCTGCGCAGGCGGTCTTCTCCTGCTCCTTTACGGTATCGAACGAATTGCCCTATCAGGCCCCTAAATTCCCGTAATGTCCTATTCCACTGTTTTCTCTGGATATTTCTCGTAACCCGACGCGATGCATTCCGAAATCCTCAAACCACGAGAGGAAAACCTACATGAATTTCCGGATGACCCTTGAGATCCTGATTATCCTGCTGTACCTCGCAGCGATGCTTGCCATCGGCTTCATCGTCCAGCGCCGTAGCGGCGTCGAGACCTCGAAGGGGTACCTGGTCGCCAACAGAAACGTCGGTCCCTTGCTCATCGGTGGGACGCTGTTTGCCACGTTCTGGGGCGGCGGCACGCTTCCTGGGGACGCCGGGGAGAGGCCGATCATCTGGTGAGGAAACCCCTTTTTTTATAGATAATCCCGGAGAAATTATGATCGATGAAACTGCCGCACGGGAATCGATTCGGGAGGAGTAGGGAGGCAGAGGTCCCGGTGATGTCACCGGACGAGTTCTCACAAAAGCTTGCATATTCCCGGACCGAGGCGGAGAAGATCCTCAACGCGGCAGAGGACGACCTCGCAACCCTTACCGGGATGAAGTGGAGTCTTCGTTATACGTCGCCCATCCTTGGGGCGGCGGTCCTGATCAACCTGGGGCTCCTGCTCGCATATACCGGGGAATATTATCTCTACTGGATCATGGCGTCCTTCATATTCCTGATGATCAATCCCTTCCTCCTCCTGCTCCCGACCGATACGGGCGATCTGAAGTCCTATGTCAGGTATTTGATCGATCTCAAGAACCGCGAGAGAAAGAGCATCGAGGAGATCCTCTCATGGGAGCGTCTTGAGAAGACCGCCGCCGTCCCTGCCGATGCGATAGAGGTACTCAGGCGGCTCACACAGCAGAGGAACGCTCTCTATGAACTCAGCTGGAACCTGTTCTTCATCAACTGTCAGCCGCTCGCGCCGGGCTTTCTCGTGCTCTTCGTGCTCTCCTCGGTCTTTGCGCTTGCAGGCTGGATCACGAACGGTCAATTCGAGTCGTACTCCGCCGTGATCGTCATCATCCAGTCCGCCGCAATCATCGTCTTCTATGGTGTGATCGTGTATGTGCAGCCGTATTCGCGTGGTTTCTTTGCAGGGATACTCGGTATGCAGTCCCGGTTCAAAGAACGGTATAACGAGGCCTGGAGCCAGGGGCTAAAGTATGCGCTCACCGTTGCCGTCGTGACAACCGCTGCCGGCATCATCTCCATCGCGGGGATCGTTCTCCCCGGGGTGACGTACAACAGTTTCACCTCCGCTGAAGCCGATATCGAGCTCGGGGCCGGCATGTTTGCCTTCATCTTTCTGACGCAGATGATCGCTGTGCGGCACCTCCAGGGAGGTTACAGCCGCACACTCGTCTACTCGCTCTTATCGTCCAGGATCGAGACGATCCGCGAGGAGGTGCTTTTGGCCATCGCAGACCTCGCCCTGGCGTCGCCCCGCGACGCCGTGACCCCCCGGATGGCAGAAGACCTCAAGAGGATAACCCTTGATCTGACCCGGTACCGGGCGCTCAAGATCGACTACGCGTCGCTATTCGGCTATTTCCCCGTCTGTATGGTGACACCGGACGTTGGTGCCATAATGCATGTTGCCGAGACAGCGGATGGTGGCCGCGGAAGGACCCGTGCCGGCGAGGCGGCAGCGTAATCCCTGGACCCACATGTGGGGTCTGAATGTCGCCTGTCCCCATGTTCGAAGTCTCCCGGGCAAACTACCGGCGGACACAGTATCCGGCTGCCGTGAGAATAGTGATGAAGGCATCATCCCATTCTGTGCCGCAGAGCCCGTCCAGCGTCGGTTGCACCCGTTCCCAGAGCCGGCCGAGTTCGTCGGTGTCCGGAATGAGCGCCCTCTGGTACGTCACACGTCCCGCCAGCTTCCCCTGCGAATCGAGGATGAGCAGGCGGCAGCAGTATTCGCGGCAGAGGTCGGGGCGTGTCAGGTGGACCGTGCACCACGCCTTTCCCGTCTCCCCGTCAAATCTCAGAAAGGGGCAGGCGTTCGGCAGTCCCCCGATGCTGCTCCTGTCCTCAAAGAGGGCGATCTTGTCCGGATCGACCCGCACCTCTTCTGCATCCCCGGTATAGTGGTTGTGCACGACAAACGTGTAGTCGCCACGCTCTTCGATAAACCTGTGGACGTCCCGCATGTGGGTGCAGCACCTGCCGCACTGACAGCACTTACCTGCGATAGTGCTCCCCTCCCCGGGCACCGGACAGCTGGCGTACTGGCATGCTCATCATCCGGTATTCTTCACCGCAATAGTATTATAATACCTGCCGGAGAGCTGCCCGGGCATTGACAAGCCGCCGGGTTCCGGCCACCGGCACGTCGATGCCGGTCACAGCGCGGGGGAGCCGTGACCGGCCGAAAGGAGGGGCACGAGCCTCAACGCAGAGCGAGGGGGCGGCGGCGTCCGGCTCCGGTGGTGGCGTCAGGTCCGCCTTGAGCGTGGCTTCGGGCACGACCGTCGGCGCCGTCGCCGTGATCCCGGCGCTCACGCCGGTTCGTGCCGCTGGAGGAAGTCGCGGATCTTTCTCGACTCAATCCACCCGAGATCCAGCTGCCGTATGATATCGTTGATCCGGTCGACCTGGTCGCGAATGATATCCATCTCCTTCCCGCCCTCGGAGAGCTCCACCATGCCGAGGATCACCTGCAGGGGCTGGCGGACATGATCCCCGAGGATCGCGAACTGCTCGATGTTCTGCTGGATCTGCTCGTAGGCCTGCCGCCGCAGAGTATCCTCTTTCACCTGTGCGGTGATATCCTGGACGAGCACGACGTAGCCGCCCGGAGACGCCTCGTCCGCCTGCCGTATCTTCGTGATGAGCGTGTCCAGGTACCGGGTCCCTGAACGCGACGTGGCGTAGAGGTTTTGCCGTTTCACCAGTTCGAAATCGAACTCCGACGTGTAGTGAACAGTCTCGCCGCCCCTGAGCCGGGCCAGCTCCGGTTTAGGGATGTTGGGGTCCAGAAACAGATTGAAACCCACAAGTCCGTCCCGGTCGAGGACGCCGAATATCCGGAGGGCGGCGGGGTTGACGTCGATGAGGATTCCTGCCGCGTTGTAATACTCGATCCCGATGGAAGACTCGTTAAATATGCTCCGGAACCGCTCTTCGCTCTCTCGCAGGGCCTCTTCCATCTGTTTTCGCTCCGTGACGTCCCGGGCGATGCCTTCGATGGCGATGAGCAGCCCCTTCTCGTCGCAGACGGGGACGTTCTGCGATTCCACCCAGATTACCTTCCTGTCTTTTCGGAGCCATCTGAGCATGAGTGGCCTGTCCGGAGCAAACTCCCCTTGAAAAACCGCTTCCAGGAGCGGCAGATCATCGGGATAGACGAAACGTAATACGATCTCGGGATCCGCATAGACCTCTTCAGGGGTATAGCCGGCGATCCGCGTAACGGCCGGGCTGATGTAGGAGAAACGGCGAACCGGTTCAAGCTCGATCCGATAGACGATGTCGCGGGCGCTGCGCAGCATGAGGTTCAGCGTATCCGTGCCCGACCGGCACTCCTCTTCTGCCCGCACCCTGCCGGTGGCGTCGACCGCCGTGCCAGAGATGCCGACGATCCTTCCATCGGCATCCCGGAGTGGTTTCAGCGTCATATCCAGGACATGCCGCGTGCCGCCGAGGGTGACCGTCACCTCCTCCTGCAGCACCTCCCCGGTCTCCAGCACCCGGCGCTTGAGCGAGGTCAGCCTGTCGGCGTCCTCGGGCCCGAAGAGATCGGCATCGGTCCTGCCGACCACCTCCGTATCGGGGAGTCCGGACTTCCGGTTGTATGACCAGATGTAGCGCAGGTTCTGATCCTGGACAAAGACGACGACCGGGGAATGGTCGAGGCCGGCCCGAAAGAACCGGGCAGTCGTATCGCCGGAGGTGTCGTGGAAACGGAGGATCCTGTATCCGGTCCCTGCATACGTCGTATTCCGGTCGTAGGCGAGAGAGAACCAGTGAAGGTCCCCGGTGCGGTCCCGGACCCGTATCGGCGCCCGGTGGATGCTCCTGTCGTTCTGCAGGTCTATAGCGACCTCCTGCAGGGATGCCGTATCCGGCGACAGCGGTGCCACGTGCCTGCGTATGAAGTCTGAAGCGCTCGCCCCTCTCTCCTCCTCAGGGGTCACGTCCAGGAGTTCTGAAAGCGCCCTGTTGAGCCAGATCACCGTCCGGCCCCCATCAAACACGAGGATGCCCCCGGCTTCTCCGTCAAGGGCATTGAATAGACGCTGTTCTTCGATCTGCTGCACGGAAGTCATTGTTCCCTGATCACACGAGTTGTATTGCTCTCCGTTCCCGCCCCCGACCGACTGCCTCTGGCGGGGACTCCCTCCCCGATCATGCCACGACTTCCTTGAGCGTGAACCGGAACGCAGCGCCCGCTTCCGTGGTGCCGGCCACCCGGTCCTCGACCCAGATGCGCCCGCCGTAACGCTCCAGGAGCGTGCGGCAGATGTAGAGGCCGAGCCCCTCCCCCCGTACCCTGGTTCGCCCTCGTTCGAACCGATGGAAGATCGACTCCTTCAGTTCGTCGGGAACGCCGGAGCCTGTGTCGGCTACGGTGACGACGATGCTGCCGTCGAGCGTCTCGACCGAGATGGTAACAACGACGCCGGGGCCGCCGAACTTGACGGCATTCCCGATGAGGTTGTGGAAGACTTCGGCAAGGAGGTCGTCCGCCCAGACCATGCGAGAAAACCCCTCGTACCGGATCTCGGCTTCGGGGAAGTCCTTTTGTTCGCTGACGATCACGCCGTGAAGGTCGATCGGCTTCAACGGCGCATGTTCCTGATGAATTTTGCGGATCATTGCAACATTCTCCAGGATCTCCGTGCTTTTATCGATGCTCCCTTTCATCTTCCGGACATACGTTTTGGGCTCTCCTTTCAGGATCTGCATCAGCAGGTCGGTATACAGGGTGGCGACGCAGTTGATGTTCCTGATGTCGTGCGTGAGGATGTCCAGGTACAGGTTCGCCTCGTGGTTCGCGACCTCGAGATCGTGGAGGAGCCGGGCCCGTTCTTCCTCGGCCCGCTTGCGGTCGGTGATATCCTGCGCGAACTCGATGAGACCAACAAGCTCTCCCGTCTCGCCGGTGACGGGATACCCCCGGAGGAAGAAGACCCTCCCGTCGGGTGCGGCGATCTCGGTCTCCTGGGGCTGTCTGGTCTCCCGGGCAAGAACAACCGGGCATATATCGCAGACGCCTGTGCGGTTGTGCCATATCTCGTAGCATCGATGCCCGATCAGGTCCTCCGGTTCCCTGCCGATGAATGCGGCGGTGGCGCGGTTGACCCAGAGCACCTTAAGATCCGTGCCATAGTAGGCGAACATCTCGGCAGTCGAGTCCAGAATAAGGGCTTTCTCCCGCTCTGCCCGCCACAGGGCCTCTTCGGTACGCTTTCGTTCCGTGATGTCCCACGCGTTTACGACAAAACCCCTGATATGGGGGTCGCCTAAGAGGTTGGTCACGATTGCCTCGATCACGTGCATGCCGCGCGGGCCGCGGAAGCGGACCTCGAACTGCACGCTCCCTCCCGGCCTCTCTACCAGAGTCGATACCACCTCCTTCACCCGCGGCAGATCCTCGGGCTGGATCAGATCGAACGCATGCTTCCCGATCAGCCTATCGGGCGGAAAACCGTCTACCTGCTCGATAGGCGGGCTCGCAAACCGGATCTTTAACTGATCGTCGACGATGAGGATGAATTCGGAACCCTTCTCGACGAGGGCCCGGAACGTCTTTTCGCTCCCACGCAGTTCGGCCTCCGCCTGGTGCCGCTGGAGGGCAATCGAAGCAAGGCTCCGGAAGACCTCGAAGGCCCGGAAATTGACCTCTCCGCCCTCCCGTCGGGTAAGGATCACCGCCGTCCCGAAGATTTCGCCTTTCCAGGTGAACGGGATGCAGTACATTGCCCCGATGCCGGCAATAACCTCGAATTTGAGGCAGATCTCCTGCGAGATCTGCCCGAGGGCGATCTCCTGCAGCCCCCCTTTCACCTCCTCGATCTCGCCGTGGATCATGATGTTCCGAATATGCGGGGGGATTTCGAGGGAGATCCCGACGAGGTCCTCCCCGAAGGTCTCGATGATGTCCGGCAGGAACGGCTCGATGCCGAAGAACGCCCGGGGGGTCAGGGTGCCCGCCTCGATATCGGCGGCGCTCACGATGACGATGGAACCGGGCGCGAGTTCGTGGAGGTAGGCGCCGATGGCGGAGAAGGGGTCGGCCTCGGGCGGCATCGCGGCAAGCTCCGTCGCCGCCCGGGAGAGGAAGGCCAGGTCGCCTGATGTCCGCCGCACCTCTCTTTCGGCCGCCTCCCGGCGGGTGACGTCGCGGAAGCGGACGATCCAGTCGCCGGTCTGCCTCACCCGCCTGGAGGAGAAAGCGTACCACCGCTCCCCGCCGGCCGCGGACACCCTGACCGTGACTCCGCCGGACCCGGTGCGGTTCTGCAGCAGCGAGAGGATCCGCTCCCTCGGCTCCCCCTCCGCCTTCCCTTCAGGGAGGATTCGGTCGGCGACGATACGGGCCGTATCCACACCGCGGGCGTCATCGGCGGAGATCCCGGCGAGGTGTTCCATGGAAGGGGTGATGGTGCGGACGTTCATGTCAGAATCGGCGAGGATGACGGCATCCTCTATGGCTTCCAGTATCTGCAGTATCTCGGGTTGTACTTCCATATCCGGCTCAGTGGTCCGCATGCGGCCCAACTCCGTCCGGCAGGATCGCCATCGGCAGGGAGATCCTCATGCAGGGTTCTCCACAGGGATAACGTCACGGAGAGTATATAATGATCCGTCTTGCCATGGCCCTCAAGATGAGCGCCCCTGCCTGGTCCCTGCGGCGCCACCGTGCATGAGGACAGCAGGTGGTAGGCCACGGTCCGCAGCCGTGGTTTCACGTTCGAGGGGGAAGGTCTACCCGGCCTGGCCGGGGCTATGACTCGGTACTTCCGGTAGACTATTGCTCCGGTTCCCGATCTCAATCACGAAGATGACCAATACATCGTCCTCGATGGTGAGAATCACGCGGAACTGCCCCACCCGGAAGGGAGTAAAGCGGGTTATCGCAGTTCTCCCTCAGTTTCTTGAGGTGGCACCGGGGCTGGGGCTCGTTCGCAAGTGCGTAGAACTCGTCCCTGATTCGCTGTTGGTCAGATGGGTTGAGATTCGCAAAATCACGTTCCGCGCCGGGGGTGATGACGAGCCGCCAGGTCATTCGAGGCCCTGTTCCCGGACGACCTCGTCAAACGGGCGGCACCGGCCGGCGCGGATATCGACGATTCCCCCCCCGATCTTCTGCAGCGTCTCCACGCTCAGGGGTTCCGGATCGTATGCCATATTCAGGAGGCGGTTTAACGCCTCTTCATAGGTCTCCTGTGGGTGGATCTTCACGGCATCCGGGCGGGCCCTGGTCTCGGGCCGGAGCAGGATCGTGGAACCATGGGGGCTACGGGTGGCCATGGGGTATGGAGGTTGCCCCCCGGAAAGGGGGAGATGTTCCGGATGCGATCCCGATGATGATAGTAGATGCTGTCATTCTGCTGCTAATGAGATGGTGTCAGGGTATTTCAAAAATGCAGCCCTTTCAGAGATATTTATATGAAGGAAAACGGTGAATAGAACCAGTCAAAGAAGTAGCAAGGTACCTGTATGCCAACGACTAAGAAACAAATGGAGAAGTTGAACAGAGCAAAGAAGGCCAAGGCAGAAGAACTCGCGCAGCAGGCGGCTGCGGGTAGCCAAGCCGCCAAGAAGAAGCTCAAGAAGCTCGAGAAGAAGATCAAGTGAGCCGCCTGGGATTTTCAACTGTTTTTAATTTTCATTTAATTGGTAGGTTTCATCCGGCGTGTTGATGATCGGGGAGAGTTCTCGCGCAAGGGTGTTCTGGTGCATATGTAAGATCTCCTGGATAGGCTCTTTGTCGAGGGTCTCGATATAGAGGTCGATATCGCTCGCGGGCGTATCCTCTCCTCGCGCACAACTGCCGTAGAGGATAACGTTCGTCGTCATACCCCGCAGGTCCCGTATAAGGGCCTGCAACTCAAGGAGCGTGAACCAGACCTTCATCTGCCGCAGGAGGATATTCTCCATATTCGCCTGGTAAAAGGCGAGGTTTCCCACATCTTCGCGGGTGACCAGATCCATCGCCTCAAGGTCTTTGAGGTTTTTGCTGACGAGCGAGACATCGCGGTGCACTATCCGGGAGATCTCCCGGACGTGAAACTTCCTCGTATAGTCCCTCCCGAGCAGGACGAGGAGGATCAACGACGATCTCCGTAAGAGCGATCCATACGCGTCCAGAAAGTCCCAGGGATGAAGATATACGGGCGGGATGCTCCCCTCTACCGCGGGTTCCTGCGTCTCTTCATCCGGGAGCTGCCGGCCGGGGTTCTCATATTGTTGAATATTGTTCAACAGGTGTTGATTCTTTCTCATCAGTTGTTGAGTATATGTCAGCAAGAGTGCATAATGATGCCCCGGGAGGCTCATCATTTGCATGGGCGTACCTTGATGTGGTATTTGTGCAGCAACCCGTTGCACAAATTGCCCGACTCTACGATCGTTCAGCAGTGCATAACAGGGTCGGGCATTTGTGCAGGAGGTGCTTGCACAGGTTGCGCGGAGTCATCGGACCGCATGACGTCGCCCCCGAAAGTCCGTTTTCCCGGCATGCCGGGTGGCTGGGATCCCGCTGCGCCTCCCCGGGCATCGCTACACTAAATTAGTAGTTGGGGGATCTGGCCCCGAACAGACCCTCGGGGAGGGTCGGCCCTGGACTCAAGGGGAAATGCCTCGCGATCGGCCTCTACGGCGCCGCTGCGGATGGGGCCGGACAGCGATCCTGACGATGGCAGCAGTGGCAGCACGATGGCAGCATATGTACAGCAGTTGCTGCCAACAGGAGATCGTGCGGAATGGGGTGGATTTCGGGAAAACTGTCCGGCATGTGGGTAGAGGATCTGTGCATGTACCTATGTACAGCAGAGTAGGAGAACGGAGAGCATGGGCGGTTGACCCCCTCCAGGAACCGGAGTGCCTGTGTTTTCCGCATTGTTGCCAATGATCCGGCAGATTCTGTGTATCCGGGCGGAAGCGTAAATCCGGGTCAGAATCTGGTTGCGTTCATTGGCAGCAACTGCTGCCAACGCTGCCCGCGGTCACCCTGCCCCCCTGGCGGCATCTATGTTTACACCTTTGCACCAGGTTTGCACCGGAATTTCGGGAAAAGTGCAAACGAATATCCCGGCCGTAACGGCCATAATTGTTCTATTGGAGGTATATGTACAGAGATATGTACAGATCAGGGTACTCATTTGCACCATTTACCGGGAACGGAGAGCATGCCTGCAGGGGCGAGCGACCTCTCATCTGGTCTCTGTGAAATCCGCACTGGTGCAAACATGCCAGGTATTCCTGAGGATATTCGACGGATCGGCGAACCGGCTGCATATGGCGGTTTTTCGTGGTGCAAATTCAGGTGCAAACGGGTGCAAAGGTGCAAACGACTGCCCCGGTCAACTCCGCCGCCGGGAGCAGTACTTTACATTCGATGGAGAAGTCCATTGGGCCTGGGGCGGTGATGCCGCCATCTGGCTGGATGACAGCCCGACGATGACAGCAATGACAGCAGTTTTCAGCAGAATGACAGCAACTGCTGCCAATGAGAAAACGCACAAATCGGGGATGGTTCTGAAAACGGATCTCAATCTGAGGGTAAGTACTGTACAGGTACACATATGTACAGCAGAATGAGAGAACGGAGAGCATGCACGAAGCAACTCCGGGTGCCGATGGGGGTCCCTGTGTTTCCCACGTTGCTGCCATCCAAACCGGGAAAATCCAGGATCATGGGCAAAACCGGGAACTCCCTCCGGTTCTCCGTCCGTTGAATGACAGCAGTTGCTGTCAACGTGCTGTCATCTGCTGTCACTTGCTGTCATCTGCTGTCATTTCCCGTGCATGGTCAACCCTGGCGATCGCATAGCCCCGGCGGCACCTCAATGTTTGGGCCCTCAGCGGGCTGATTTCTCGAAAGTGGTAGCTCAGGGAGGGATCTCTACTGGATACTCCACCCGGCTTATCGAGAGTGAGGCTATGGCGAAAGGCGACCCTATCATGACCGAGAACTACAACCTGCGCCTCCGGCCTACCGGCGGGCGCAAAGTCACCGAAGAGGTCAACCGGTGGTTCAACAAGACGGTGGTGTATCAGGGGAAGGAATCCACATAACGGTGGGCGCAAAAAGAGGGAAACGCCCCGTGTGCGGCAAATATCGCACCAAAATGAAGAGCGAGATGACGGCCGAAGAACTCAAAACCAGAATGCGGGCGCACCCTACCGCATGGTCACACCGTAGGGGCATTCCTGGGACCACCTCCCACAGCCGGATCCGTACCTCAGGTGGGGAATGTCACACCACCTCAAGAGGGGATACCACCCACAACAGGATCTTACCGCAGGTGGTAAATGTCAAATTTTTTTTCAGTTGCATATAACCCAAAAACCAGAATGCGAGGGGAGGGATTCGAACCCGCGAACTCCTTCGAGAGTCGATCTTGAGTCGACCGCCGTTGACCGCTTGGCTACCCTCGCGCCTGTACTTCTTGAACCTCTAGAGTAATGAGCTTGCTGGCGCCTACTCCCCCGGCACGTGCCGCCTCACAAACGCCCCGACCCGCTCCACTGCCGCCGCACCCTCCGGGAGGACGGCGGCAAACATCTGCCAGCAGTGGAACATCCCCTCCGTGCAGTCGAAGGCGACCGGCACCCCCTGGAGCCGGGCCGTGCTCACGAACGCCGCGATGCCGTCGACCAGCACCTCCCCGCCCCCCGCCTGGACGAGGAGCGGCGGCAGACCGGAGAGGTCCGCGTAGAGCGGCGACGCCAGCGGATCGCCTGGATCGTGGCCGGCGAGGTAGTCCTCCTGCATCGCCCTGAATCGCTCCGGCGCGAGCCAGTCGGTCTCCCGGTTCAGGAGGACCGATTCGCCGAGGAAGAGCATATCGACCGCCGGCGAGAGCAAGACCGCCGCTGCCGGCATCGGGAGCCCGAGTTCCTGCGCGGCAAGGAGCGTCGAGAGGACGAGCGTCCCGCCGGCCGATATGCCGACCGGCACCACCCGTTCAGGAGCATAGCCCTCCCCGAGCAGGTGGCAGTAGGCCGCAAGGCAGTCCTCCACCGCCGCCGGGAAGGGGTGCTCCGGCGCGAGCCGGTAGTCGACCGAGAAGACCTCCGCCCTCGCCGCATCCGCAATCCGGGCAGAGAGACCGAGGTACTCGGCCGTCGATCCGGTCGTAAACCCCCCGCCGTGGAAGAAGAGGAGGGTCCGGTCGGGCTGCGACGCAGGCGTCGTCACCCGGAAGGCGAGGACCCCGCCCGGGACCGCCACCCGCCCCACGGCGGGAGGAGGGTCGATACGGCCGCCCGAAAAGACCGCCCGCCCCGCCGCAGACCCCGGGGGGACGCTCCCCTTGAGGACCCGAAGAACCTCCACGGCCTCCATCCCCGCACCTCACATGAAGTCCGCAAGCCCGAGCTGCCGCTCCGGGGGCTCGCCGAAGGTCGACTCGATCTGCATGAAGAGCACCTCCACCCGCTGCTTCGTGTACTCCGATATCGCGTAAGTCTCGCAGATGTTGCGCGACATCTCCAGGTACTTCTTCACCGACCCCTCGTGGACTGTGGGGATGACGTTGCCCCCGCACCGGGTGCACCTCCCGGCAAGCGGCATCCGCCGGTACTTCGCGTTGCACTTCATGCACCGCACCTTCTGCTTCGAGAAGGCGTTGAGGTTGCCCTGGAGGTCGCGGATGAAGTGGGTGTTCAAGACCCTCTCCGCGACGTCGTCGGCATCCACCGCCCGGATCTTCTTTGCGAGGTCGAGTTCCGCATCGAGTTTCTCCAGCATCGTCCCGAGCTTCGTGTAGGTGGACTCAAGCGGCCCTGCCGAGATGTTCGTTGTAGGGTGGGTGAAGAAGAACCCCTCGACCTGGGCCGGGGTCCCGAGCCGCCGCTCCACCCGGTCGACGAACTTATCGAGGTCCTTTGGATGGGCGTAGGCGAGGCAGCCGTTGTAGACCTCGAGGGGATAGTGGTCGCAGACGTCGACGTTGAGGCTCTCCTTGTCGACCTCCGCCGGGTCTATCCGGGTGGTCAGGACAAGCGGCGCATCCATCGTCCCGCCCCGGGTCTCGGGGAGATAGGAGCGGGAGAAGTTGATCAGGCCGTCGAGGAGGAGCATCACGCAGTCCTCGTCGCCGTCGCACTGCCCGCAGAAGATCCCGTTTGCGACCAGGGTGTGGTTCTCTGCGACCGAGAGACAGTAGACCCGGTCGTCGAGCGCCTGGACGGTCTCCCGGGCCACGACCACGTCGCTGATGACGAGCCCGCCCTCCTCCGCCGGGATACGGTCACCGATCTTCACCTCGAGCGCCCGGATCTTCCGGAGGTAATCGGTGTCCCAGACCAGCATCGCGTGGTCGGGGGTGACCGTGAGAACCTTCCCCCGCCTCGTCACGAACCGGACGAGGTGCGCCGGGGCCCGGTGGACCGAGACCGAGGTGACCTTCTTGAAGCTGGTCACCCCCTGGGTGTCGATACTCCTGACATAGAACGGCTGCCGCGGGTCGGAGTAGAACGTCCCCACGTGGTCCAACCCGGGATTTGAGAGATCAAAACTCTCCACCACAAACTGCCGGATCGGCACCGTCATCCACCGCCGGCCGTCGGAGACGGTGATCTCCGTGTCGCCCGCAAAACAGTTCCGCCGTTTGGCCGCGTGGAAGAACGGGTGGCCGTAGCCGACCCCGGCCTTCGAGAACCCGATCAGCCGGACGAGGACTCCGGCGCTCGTGTGCGGCGCAAGCCCCATCAGGAGGTGGCCCACGAGGTCGAGCGGTTTCTCCGCCCGGTAGAAGGGCTCAAGCCCGTAGAGCCTCACGAGGAGGTCGTCGACGAACTTCGCCACCCGGACCAGCCACTCGCCGCAGTCCTCCGAGACCAGGATGTCCTGATGGCGGAGTTCCAGCACCTGGTCGGCGCTGGCGAGATCGCGGCCGTAGATGTCGCGGGTGTAGCCGAGTTCCCGGAGCCTCTCGATGGGGACGCCGACCTCGTCCGGCCGGAAGTGGGTCAGGGGCAGGTCGATCATATCGTAGCGGACGGTCCCGTCTTTAAAGACATAAAGGTTCTGCAATGCCCGGAGGATCCCCTTCTCGATCGGTTCCACCGGCCGCTCGCGGGAGATCAGCCCTTTGACGCCTTTCAGGAGCGGGATCGCTGATTCGCGCACCCCGACGTTCTCGAGCGCCGCCGCGTACTCGTTCTTCACGTTGATCGAGACCTTCTGGAGGCAGACCGTCGCCACGTTGCACCGGGGGCACAGGTCCTTCCCGATCTCCTGGCTGCACTTCGGGCACCGGAGGACCGGCCGCGTGTGCGTGCCGCAGTCGCAGAGGTTCTTGTAGGTGAACGTGCCGCAGGCGGGGCAGCGCCGCTCGCCCACCTCCACCTCGATCACGCCGCCGTCCGTGTTTGACCGGGGTCTTGAGGCGCAGGCCGCCTGGAACGACCGGCGCGAACCGCCCTCGTCCCCGATCGGGAAGAGCGAGTGGGGCGGCGGTTTCATCTCCCGCTGCTTCGACTTCCCCGGCCGCCCCATCCTGCCGCCAACCCGGGTGCCCGCCCGTGAGCGGACCACGAAACCCGAGAGGTGCATCACGAGGTCGAGCGAGTTCTCGCGGGGAGCGTCCTGCCAAGCCGGCCGTTTATCGAGGTGCAGCGTCAGCCCGAGGCAGGCGAGGAGCACCAGGTATTCGGAGATCGCGATCCGGTCGCCGGAGAGACGGTGAGGCACCAGGAGTTCTTCGAGGATCGCCTTCACCTCCGGGGTATCCGGCAGCGTCAGCACCCCGTCCTCGATCCGGCCGCCGGCGCTGATCCGGTCCGCGAGGAGGGCGATCTCGGCCGGGGCGACGTCGTCCCAGAGGTAGGTGTAGTCGGGGTGGAGGGGGATGCCGTCGAGCGCGAACTCTATAGCCTCAAGTTCGTTCTCCGGGTGCCGCGGACCCCCCTCGAGCCGCCACCACTCCTCGCAGTAACACGGGGGCATCAGCGGGTGGTTGTTCTCCATGAACTCCCCGAAACTGATCAGGATCTCGCCGTCGTCGAGGATCTCCTCGACCTGCCCGGCGATCCGCCGCGCCTCCGCCGCATCGTCCACCCGGCGGACCTCCCCGCTCCGGAGTTTGACCGTCGGGCCCTGGATCGAGTCCACCGGCACGATCCCTGCCGCCTTCCCGGGCCGCTCGATCTTCATCTGGGTCCCGACCGCGAGGAAGTCCCCGAGGATATGCATCGTCGCGGGGTTCAGGCCGGCGGCCGCAAACCCGGTGTTCCGCGACCGGCCGAGGCGCAGCCGGAACCCCCCCTTGCGCATCGGGTAGGAGAAGACCGGCCGGCCGCCGATCAGGTCCCGGAGGTACTTGTCCTTCGGTTTGACGGCGGCGCCCTTGTCGTCGTCATCGCTCTTTGCCGAGGCGCCGCCGCTGATCATCTCCTCAAGCCAGTCCCAGCCGGCCATCTTCATCTTTTTGACGTTTTTCACGATCTTCGGGGCTTTTAAGGCCAGCCCCTCCGCGACCACGAGCGCCATCCCGCCCCGGACGGTGTTCGTCTCCACCCGCTCCAGGTTCCGGTACCCGCTCACCTCCTGCTGTTCGGTCGGCTCGCCGTCGATGCAGACGGGGCAGTTCTCGATGATCGTCCGGAGCTCCTTCTCGCTCGGGAGGTACTGCAGGCTCATGATGTTGTTGTACTGCCGGATCTCCTCGATGTAGCGCTCCACCTCTTCAGGGCGGGGGATGTAGCGGTTGATCCCGAGCGCCTGGCGCACGTAGTCGCCCACCAGCACCGAGAGCGCCTGCGCCGTCCCGCCGGCGCTCCGGATCGGCCCCGCGTAGTAGATCTTGAGATAATCGGTCCCGTCGTCGTTCTTCCCGAGGCTGACCTTCGCGATCCCCTCCGTCGGGGCGGCCACCACCCCTTCGGTCAGGAGCGCCATCGCACCCCGGATGGCGTGGTCGAGGATCTCCTCCGTCGTGGTTTCGCCGAACATCCTTGCCGCAAAATCGTCGCCGATCCGGAGCGCCACCTCTTCGCGGGACATCTCCCGTTCGAGCTCGCGGATCCGGGCCGCGATCCCCGGATAACCGAGGAGCGCCTCCACGCGGTCGGCAAGGTCGCTTGCTATCGGGATCTCGATCTCCGTCCTTGGATCGAGCCCGCGGGCCCGTGCGGCAGCGGCGAGTTCCATGGCGGACGCAAGATTGGCCGCGAGATCGTCGAAGTACCGGGCGATAGCAGGTGAGACCTCCATGCAGGAACTATTGAGCCCTTCACGCATTTAGAGGCTCCTCCCCGGACGCAGAGTCCCGGTCCCGCCGGATCACCTTGGAGGCCAAATTTTCAGAGGACCGCGGCGATCCGTATGATTCGCTCCCGGATCCCTTCCGGGGGAAGCATCTGGTCCACCCGCCCGGTCTCGAACGCGGCGCGGGGCATGGCGTGGATGGCGCAGGTCCGGATGGTCTGCGCGAGGGTGACGCCCCCAACCGCCTTGATGTGGCGGATCCCTTCGGCGCCGTCGCTCCCCATCCCCGAAAGGATCACCCCGACGAACCGATCGTCGCCGTTGCGCTCAAGCGACATCATGGCGACGTCGATCGAGGGCCTGACGTACTGCACCTTCTCATCGTTGAAGAGGTGGATGACCCGGTTTCCAACGAGATTCAGGTGGACGTCGCTCGGCGCCACGTAGATCGTGCCGTGCTCAATCCGCTCGCCGTCCTCTCCGATCTTGGCCTCCATCCGGGAGATCTCCCTCAGGCGCCTGCAGAGCGCACTGTTGATGTAGTGCGGCATATGCTGGACGATGATGATGGTGGCATCGACAAGCGGGAAACGTGAAAAGATCGTCTCCAGCGTCCGCGGGCCACCTGTCGACGAGCCTATGACCACGATCGTCCGGCTGTCCCGGTGAAGAGATGCTACGTTCGCCATGCGCCCCCTCACACGAGGTAATCAAGGTAGCCCTTCACGATGGCCACGATCTCGTCTGCTTCAAAGGGTTTTGTGATGTAATCGATGACGTGCTCTTTGAGTGAATCCAGTTCCGTGTCCGGGATGTCCTTTGCCGTGAGCATCGCGACGATGTTTCCCTCCATCAACCCCCGGTCGATCATCTCCGCTATCGTCTCCCAGCCGTCCTTCTGGGGCATCATGACGTCCATCAGGATGACGCCCCGGAACCCCTTCTCCAGTTCCGCGATGCACGCATCCCCGCTCTCCGCGGCGACGACCCTGATCCCCTCCGGTTCGAAGAGTTCCTCCATCACCTCGAGGATGAACACATCGTCATCCACGACCATAACCTGCCGGCACGGCACTTCCGCCATCTGCTCCCTCCCCGGCACGCACCGGGTACCTGGTAGTTTCTCTCACCCGGACCAGAATATAAACCTATGGATTCTTCTCACGAACCGTCTGCCGCGAAGAGCGAGAATATGATGCGTGAACCCATCCCTTCACCGTCACTCTCGGCCCATATGCGTCCCCCGTGCCGCTCGACGATCCGCCTGCAGATGGCGAGGCCGAGGCCCGGGGAATCGAGTTCGTGGCGGGAGGAGTCGGCCTTGTAGAACTCGATGAACGCCCGGTCGAGCTGCTCGCGGGTCATGCCGATCCCGGTGTCCCTGACCGCGACGACAACGACCTCCTGCTCGCGGGCGGCGTCGATGGTGATGGTCCCGGTCCCGTTCTGCAGGTACTTGACGGCGTTGGCGATCAGGTTATCGAAGATCTCGCCGAGAAGGACCCGGTCGGCCCTGACGAAGATCCCCGACGGGACGTTGTTCTCGAGGGTTATGGCCTTCGCATTAAACGGGACCGCGTAGTTCCGGAGAATGCCGTTCAGTTCGGTGCGCAGGTTCAGCGGCTCAAGTTCGAGTTCGATGTAGAGGGAGTTCATGCGGGCCAATTTCAGGGTCTTCTCGACCAGGTCCTTCATGTAGGTGACGTTGTGGCCGGTGATCTCAAGGAGGCGCCGCAGTCGCGGGTCCTGCTCCTGCTGCAGGATCCGGGGTATGAGCGCGACCAGCGGGGTTAACGGCGTCTTGAGGTCGTGCCCGAGCTGCGATATGAATTCGTCCTTCTGGGTGAGGAGCTTCTCCACCTCGGCGGTCCGTTCCCGGACCATCTCATCGAGGTCCTGGTTGACGACCGAGAGCTGGCTTCGCAGCACCTCCAGTTCCCGGTTCTTGGCCTGGAGGTTGCCGGCAAATCCCTTGAGCGCCTCCTCCGCCTGGACCCGCTGGGTGATGTCGAGCCCGAGCTGCAACATCAGGCACGATCCGTCCGTGTCGGTGAACGGATAGGCGTGGACCTCGTAGGTCTTCCCGTTCGAGTGGTCCCACTCCCACCGCTGCGGGCTCTTGAGGGTGAAGACGAGCGTTCCCCGGCAGGGGTTGCAGGGCCTGCGGGAGCCGCGCTGCACCTCGTAACAGGTCCTGCCTCCCGGATCGCCGAAGGTCTCCCGGAACGCCCTGTTGGCGAACCGGAAGGTGTGGTCCTCGCTCTGCAGGGTGACGTAGGCGGGAAGGGTATCCAGGACCGAGAAGAGGCGGCGGCGCTCGGCGTCGAGAGCGGTCTCCACCTCTTTGTACCGGGTCACCCCCGAGACCCGGCAGGACACGATATCGTCATCGAGACAGCGTCCCGAGAGGGTGAACCAGTGCGAGGAGCCGTCCCGGCCGACGAACTGCGTCTCGACGACCGTGGTCTTACCGTCCGGTTTTGCCCGGGCAAAGAACTGCTCGCGGTCGCCGGCGTACGGCCAGATCCGTGAAACCGGCAGGTCCTGCAGGTCTCCTCGTGCGTAGCCCAGGGTCTCCGCGAAGTTCTCGTTCGCCTCCGCTACCGTGCCGTTCCCGCGCCTGATGAGAAACGCGCCGCCCGGAGCCCACTCCACGGCCTCCCGGTGGCGGGCCTGTTCTTCGCGGACCGAGTACCCGACGGTCGAGGCGAGCGACGCGAGAGCGATCATGGCGACGAAGGGGAGGAGCATCGCGAGAAGGGGGGAGACCGGTCCGGGGTATGCGCGCAGCGACGCGATGCCGAGGCAGGCGAACCCGAGCACGGCGGCAGCCAGAATCCCCTTTTCGCGGTAGTGGTAGCCGGCGAGTGCGGCGGAGAGGAAGAGGAAGGGCCAGAGGATGAGGCCGGTGCCGGGGGGCACCACGAAGAGCGCAGCAAGAACCGCGGTAAGTGAGGCGCCTGCGACCGGAACCGTTGCGTTTCTCCCGGGCCTCCCTCCCTGCAGGAACCGGCGGAGGATCTCCACTGTGTGAGGTGCCATCAGACCTTAGTGATCTGAGGGCCTCCGGATCATTTATGACTCTCGGATTTGTTGCCGCTCCTGCTCGCCTCCAGCGCCTCGGTGAGCGGCCCGGCGCCCGGCTCCCCCATCCTCCAGAGGAGGAGCGCAGCGCGTTCCTGCGTCTTCGGGTCCGGGTTCCGCATCAGGCGGAGGAGCGGTTCGACCGCCGGCTGCCCGATCTTGCAGATAGCCACCGCGGCGAACGGCTGGAGGGCAGGATCGGCGCTCTCGATGATGCCGATGAGGGGTTCAACGGCCGCCTCCCCGATCCCGGTCAGGGCCGCCATGGCGTACCGCCGGAAGTCGCGGTCCTCCCGGGCACGCATCGCCGCGAGGAGAGGGGCGATGGCAGGCTCCCCGATCTGCACCAGCGCCCGGGCGGCGTACCACCGGAGATCGTTGTCGCCGTCAAGCATCGCGGCAATCAGCGGCTCGACCGCCGCGCCCCCGCTCGCCCCGAGTTCGGCGGTCGCCGCCCGCCGCTCCGCGAGAGAGGCCTGCCGGAGGTCGGCAATCAGTTCATCGATCCGGGTCTCGTCAGTCATACCGTTGAGGTGCACCTTCGTCGGTGTTATGTCTTCCTGATGCTGCCGAGCGCCTCCCGGGCAGCCTGCCGCACCTCCTCCCGCCCGTCGTCGAGCGCCTCGATCAGGGCGTCGACGGACCCGGGATCCCCGATCTCCCCGAGGGCTGCCGCCGCCCCTCGGCGGACGCGCCAGTCGCCGTCGCCGAGCGCCGCAACAAGCGAGGCGACGGCGGGCCGCCCGATCTGGCCGAAGGCGGCGGTCACCCCTTGCCGGAGGTCCGTCTCGTCAGCCCGGATGGCCGAAAGAAGAGCGGGAATAGCAGGCTCCCCGATATCCCCGAGCGCACCCGCCGCCCGGTGCCGGACCTCCTCGTCCGGGTCGCGGAGGGCACCGATGAGGGCTGAGGCGGCGCCCTCACCCCCGAGCCTCCCGAGCGCCAGCGCCGCACCTCCCCGGACCCGGCCGTTCCCGGTGCGGAGGCCAGCGATGAGCACCTCCCGCGCGGGCTCCCCGATGGCCGCAAGCGCGAGGGCCGCCCTGCTCCTGACGTAGGCGTCCTCGTCGTCGAGCGCCTCCACGAGCGCCGGGATCGCCGCCGGGTCGCCGATATCCCCGAGAGCGACCGCGGCCATCCACCGGACATCCACGTCCTCGCTCTGCAAGCTCTCCGTGAGCGGCTCTACGGCCGGGGAACCCAGTCTCCCGAGCGCCTCCGCCGCCTTCCAGCGCACACCGCCCTCCGGGTCGCGGAGAAGGGCGGCGAGCGGCAGGACCGCAGCGGGCTCGCCCGCGTCGCCGAGGCACCCGGCCGCCTCGTAGCGGGTGTCCGGGTTCCGGCTCGACAACCGGGCGATCAGCCTCCTCGTATCCCGGTCGCACGCGGGTGCGCCGGGACCGGGCTCGCCGACCCGGAAATGCCTGCTCCCGGCCCGCCGGTCCGTGACCTCGAAGAAGTACCCGAGGACATAGGGGACGACGACGAACATCCCCGCACGCACGAGCGTATCCGTGCCCACGTACCCGGTGATGCCGTACTCGGCGGCGATGTGGAGCGCCGCAACCAGTATCCCCGCGTATACGGCACGCCGCCGGTACCAATACGCGGCCGGGATGAGCACGAGGTAGAGGAGGTCGGCATACGCGAGATCGACGCCGGCGAGTACGCGGGCGGCGACCCCCAGGAGGACGATCAGCCCCGCAGTCAGGACGATGATCGCGGGTCTGCTCCATACCGGTTCCGTGAACCTCATTTCAATGAATGAGGTGCGGTCGTAAAGATAAAAGGATATGCCGGGGTCCCCGCCCCGGCCCGTGGTCTCACCGCTGCCGCGCAGCCGCGGCCTCCACCTTCCCGCCGCCGGCCTCATCGAGTTTCTCAAGCGACGCCCTGATGAACGCAGGGATGTCGTCGGGGTTCCTGCTCGAGACCAGGTTGCCGTCGACCACCACCTCCCGGTCGATGTACTCCGCACCGGCGTTTTTGATGTCCTGGGCGATGGACTTCCAGCCGGTGATCCGGCGGCCCTCGAGGACCTGCGCCGTGATCAGGAGCTGAGGCGCGTGGCATATGCCGAGGACCGGTTTGCCGCTCCGGACGAACTCCCGCACAAACTCCACGGGCGCATCGTGGGCCCGGAGTTTGTCGGGCGAGTAGCCGCCGGGTATGAAGAGCGCGTCAAACTCGTCCACCGAGACGTCGGAGGCGGCGCGGTCGATAGTGACCTCCGCCTCTCCCTTCTTCCCGCGGACGGTCTCTCCGGCGGAGAGGCCGACGTGGACGAGATCGTGGCCGGCCCCCGAAAACGCCTCCGCGGGTTTTGTGTACTCGATATCCTCGAACATATCCGTTATCAGGACTGCTATTCTGCTCATCGTCATTCCTCCCCGGGCCTGGATCTCTGGCCCGACCACTGTGGAGCCCCTCCGGGGGATATAATGTTACCGGCGGGGTCCGGGCTATCCGCCCCTGCGGCCTTCCTGAGGGCGCCAAAAGGATATCTATACCTTTTTATAGCCCGGCGCAGAACCGGAAAAGTATGATCGTGCCGACTCAGGACCGGGACGAGGTTCTGCCCGGAGGAGGAAGGGCGCCGCCCGAATGGCATACCCTCTCTCCGGAGGAGGTCCGGCGCGAGCTCGGCACCGGCCCGCGAGGCCTCTCCGCGGAGGAGGCGGAGGCGCGGCTGAAGCGCTATGGGGAGAACGTCCTCCAGGAGGAGAAGCGGGAGACGCGTCTCCAGGTCTTTCTGCGACAGTTTGCGAGCATCCTGATCGTCATCCTGATCGTTGCGGCGGTGATTTCGTTCTTCGTCGGCGAACCCCAGGACGCCGCCGCCATCCTCATCATCGTCGTCTTGAACGCCATACTCGGGTACTCCCAGGAATGGCAGGCCGGGGAGGCGATCGAGGCGTTGCGGCAGATGCTCGTCCAGCGGGCCGTGGTCGTCCGCGGCGGGAAGCAGCAGGAGATCGACGCATCCGGGATCGTGCCGGGGGATCTCGTCGCCCTTGAGATGGGGGATCGGGTGCCCGCCGACCTCGCGCTCGTCGAGGCGACGTCGCTTGAGGTGGACGAGGCGCCGCTGACAGGCGAGTCGTCGCCCGTCGATAAGGCGCCGGGACCGCTCCCTTCCGGGACCGCGCTTGCCGAACGGAGCAACATGGTGTTTGCAGGCACGACGGTCGTCAATGGGTGGGGGCGGGGTGTCGCGGTCGCCACCGGGATGAAGACGGAATTCGGCCTGATCGCCGGCCTCTCCCAGCGGGTCAGGGCCGAAGCGACGCCCTTATCAAGGCAGATGGACGTCCTCGGCCGCGACATCGGGCTGATCGCCGTCGGCATCGCAGCGCTCGCGATCGTCGTCGGCCTTCTCCAGCAGCGGGAGTTTTTGGAGATGTTCCTCATCGGGGTCTCGCTCGCGGTGGCGGTGATCCCGGAGGGGCTCCCGGCGGTCGTGACGCTGACGCTCGCCATCGGGATCAAGAACATGCTGCGGCGAAACTGCCTGATCCGCCGCCTCCCGGCCTCGGAGACCCTCGGCGCAGTCTCGGTCATCTGCACGGACAAGACCGGGACGCTCACCAAAAACGAGATGACGGTCGTCCGGGTGAGGACGCCGGAGAACGAGGTGACGGTGACCGGGACCGGCTACGCCCCGGAGGGGGAGTTCCTCCGCGACGGGAGCGCCGTCGACCCCCTCGATGACCCGGGTCTCCGGCAGTTCCTGCGTGCGGTGCTCCTCTGCAACCACGCGACCTTCGCCGGCGACGGGGCGGGGGAGTGGCGGATCTTCGGCACGCCGACCGAAGGAGCGCTCGTGGTCGCGGCGGCGAAAGCCGGCCTCTCCCGGGAGGGGGGCCCCGAAGCGGTCCGGGAGTTCTCGTTCAACTCAACCCGGAAGCGGATGACGATCGTCTACCGGGAGGGCGACGGCGACGTCGCCTACGTGAAAGGAGCGCCGGAGGTGCTCCTTTCCCGCTCGTCCCGGCTGCTCCGGGACGGGTCGGTCGTGCCGCTCACCGACGACCTCCGCGACGCCATCCTCCGGGACCTGCGCGAGTACGCGTCGCGGGGGCTCCGGGTGCTCGGGGCGGCGTACCGCCCGCTCCCCGACGGCCTTCCCCGGACGGCGGAGACGGTCGAGGAAGACCTGATCTTCCTCGGGTTTGCCGGCATCCTCGACCCGCCGCGCCCTGAAGCGGCGGAGGCGATCCGGCTCTGCCGGAGCGCCGGCATCGACGTGATCATGATCACGGGGGACAACCCCCTGACTGCCTCCGCAGTCGCACAGGAACTGGGCCTCTCGAGCGAGGGGGCGCTCGTCGGGGCCGACCTCGAAGCGATGACCGACGACGAACTTGAGCAGCGGCTCCGGACGACGAAGGTGCTCTCCCGGGTCACGGCGGAGCACAAACTCCGGGTGATCGACCTCCTCGCCCGGGAGAAGGCGGTCATCGCCATGACCGGCGACGGCGTCAACGATGCGCCGGCGTTGAAGAAGGCGAGCATCGGGATAGCCATGGGCATCAAGGGAACGGACGTCGCGAAGGAGTCAAGCGACATGGTGCTCGTGGACGACAACTTCGCAAGCATCGTCGCCGGCGTCGAGGAGGGGAGGCGGGAGTACGACAACATCGCCCGGTTCACCCGCTACCTTCTCTCCTCGAACGTCGGCGAGATCGTCGCGATCGTCGGCGGGCTCCTCATGGGATTGCCGCTGATCCTCATCCCCGTCCAGATCCTCTGGATCAACCTGATCACCGACGGCTTGACCGCGCTTGCGCTCGGTCTCGAACCCGCCGAGCAGGACGTCATGCAGAGGCGGCCGCGGGATCCGGACGAGTCCATCCTCACACGATCCGCATTCCTGGTCATCCTCATCCTCGGGATATGGCTCGGCCTCCTGACCATCTACGTCTTCTCCGGCCTCTACGAGGTCGACCTCGACCGGGCGCGGACGATGGCGTTTTCCGGCCTGATCATCTTCGAGCTCTACAACGTCCTGAACTTCCGGTCGTTCCGGTTCCCCCTCCACCGGATCGGGTTCTTCTCGAACCCCACCCTGCTCCTTGCAATCCTCGGGAGCCTCGCCCTCCAGGCGCTGGTGGTCTACGTCCCGATCTTCCAGGACTTCCTCGGGACAGCACCCCTGACCCTCGCCGACTGGGGGCTGCTTCTCCTCCTCGGCCTGCCGGTGCTCCTCGTGGGGGAGGTCTACAAGGCCCTCCGGCTGCGGTTCGGGCGGGAAGGGCCGGACGCCGGAGAAAGACGGACGCCGGGCTGAACCGGGAGGGGTGGCGCGACCGGCATGATTATGAGGGAGGTCGCGCAAATCTAACTCCCGACAATTCATTCTTTTTGGGGAACCGTATGACCATTCGTCAATCTTTCACGGCATGCATAACCCTTCCTGCCACCTCCACCCCCAACCGTCGCCGGGGTGGCGAGGCGTGATCGGTCCGGAACTGATCGCCATCGCGGTCTTCCTCTTCACCTACGCGCTCATCATCGACGAGCGGATCCACCGGGCGGTGGCGGCGATGCTCGGCGCCTCGGTCATCGTCTTCCTCCACATCGTCCCGTGGGAGATGATCCCGGAGTACGTCGACCTCGGCACCATCTTCCTCCTGATGGGGATGATGATCATCGTCAACACCGCCCGCGGGAGCGGCCTCTTCGAGTATATCGCCATAAAGACGGCAAAACTGGCAAAAGGAAGTCCGATGCGGGTATTGCTGCTCTTCTCGCTCGTGACCGCCGTCATCAGCGCGTTCCTCGACAACGTCACGACAGTCCTCCTCATCACCCCGATGCTCCTCTACATCGCAAGCGTCATGCGGATCACCCCCCTGCCCTTCCTCATCGCCGAGATCTTCGCCTCGAACATCGGCGGGGCGGCGACGCTCATCGGCGACCCGCCGAACATCATGATCGGTTCGGCCGCCGGGCTGACATTCAACGAGTTCCTGGTCAACCTCGCCCCCATCATGGCTGTCAACCTCGTCGTCGTCATGGGGATGCTCGCCCTCATCTACAGGAAGGAACTCCACGTCTCACCCGACGAGAAGGAGGGGATCGAAAAGACGTTTGCAGGATTAAACGAGCAGGAGGCTATCCGCGACCGATCGCTCTTCAGGAAATCGGTCATCGTCATCGCGCTCGTCATCGGGATGTTCTTCGTCCACGACCAGCTCGGCCTGGAACCCGCCCTCGTCGCCCTGATCGGTGCGTCGATCCTCCTCTTCTGGAGCCGGCAGCCCCCGGAGGAGATCTTTGAGAAGATCGAGTGGCCGGCCCTCTTCTTCTTCGGCGGGCTCTTCATCGTCGTCGGCGCTCTCGTCGAGACCGGCGTCATCGCGACCGTCGCCGGGTTCGTGGTCGAGAGCGTCCACTCGCCGGGCGAGGCCATGCTGATCATCGCCTGGTTCTCGGCGCTCGCCTCTGCGATCGTGGACAACATCCCCCTCACCGCCACCCTGATCCCGCTCATCCAGGATATGGGTGCGTCGATGGACACCTACCCGCTCTGGTGGGCGCTCTCGCTCGGCGCCTGCCTCGGCGGGAACGGGACGGCCATCGGGGCGTCGGCAAACGTCGTCGTGCTCGGGATCGCGGCGCGGAACAACCTCTTCATCTCGTTTGTGGAGTTCCTGAAGGTGGGGATGCTCGTGCTCTTCGTCACGGTCGCGATCGGCACCGCCATCCTCTGGCTCAACTTCGTCGTCCTGTGAGCCCGGGGGTGTCTACCAGGGCGGCGGGGGTTTGGGTCCCCTGACCGCCTCGACCTCCTCGATCCGGCCGACCACCCATTTGTACGCGGTCGCGGCCGCCTCCCGGGCCGAGGGGCTCGGGTCTTCTCTTCGCATCCGGTCGAGCGGTTCTCTCGCCTCCGGGTCGGCGATCGTCCCGAGGGAGAGGGCCGCCTGCACCCTGACAAACTCGTCGGCGTCGTCGAGAGCCCGGATCAGCCCTGCGACGTCCCGGGCATCAAGCATGGTGTCGATATCGTCCAGTGTTGCCATAGCGGTCTCCTGATTGCCGTTTGCGTTGACGTTCCCGGCGGTATATATGCTTTTCCGGCGATGGCCCTCCCCGGGGGACGAGCCCGCACCGGCTACGTCTTCAGGAGCAGGCTTTCCACCGTCTTCTTCTCCGCGAGCCTCCCCGCCACCAGGGCGTGCGCAACCGATGCGGCCCGCCGGACCTCCGTGTCCGGGTCCGAGAACTTCAACCGCTCAAGCGCCTCGAGCGCCCGCTCGTCGCCGACGGAGCCGAGGGCCTCGGCCGCGGCCTGCCGGATCCCCGTGTCCGGGTCCGAGAGAGCCCCGATCAGCCCGTTGACATCCCGCTTCCGTCGCATTGTGTCGATATCCATACTCTGCGTCATAATCCTTCCCGGCTGGCTGGTATGGCGCATTTATGGCCTGCCCCGTTAAGAACGTTGCGGAGAACGACTTCCCCGAAGGGTGTGACGGTTCATAGAACCGGAGCTTGAGAGACCCGAAGGGTTTCGAGTGATACCGGCAGGCTGGAGATCCGCCGTACCGGTGACCTGCTGCCGTTCGGCCCGAGCGGGGCATTTTTCTGACGATACGGCCTCGCGCGAAGCCGCGAAGGATGCGAAGAGAAAATCCTGCGCCCGGAGAGGGGCAGGGGGCGGAACTACCCGGTGCTCCGGCTCCGGGCCATCAGTACGTCGCAAGGTAGCGCTCGAGCTCCCAGGGGTGGACCGCCGCCCGGTAGGACTCCCACTCGGCTTGTGCAACGCTCGTGAGGGCGTCGACGACGTGGGGGCCGAGCGCCGTGCAGATGAGGTCGTCGGCAAGCAGGGCCTGGTGGGCCGCGTAGAGGTCCCCGGGGAGCGTCTCGATCCCGTTGTGGTCCCGTTCGGCGGCCGTCATGTGGTAGATGTTCTTGTGAACATCGGTCGGAGGCTCGATCCCCTTCCGGACACCCTCCATCCCGGCCGCGAGCATCGCAGTGAAGGCAAGGTAGGGGTTGCAGGTCGGGTCGGGGCTCCGGAACTCGGCCCGGGTGCTGTTGCCGCGGGGCGCCGGAATCCTGACGAGGGCCGAGCGGTTGCTTGCGCTCCAGCTGACGTAGCAGGGCGCCTCGTAGCCGGGGACGAGCCTCTTATAGGAGTTGATCGTCGGGTTCGCGACCCGGGTGACGGCCCTGGCGTGCCGGAGGAGGCCGCCGACGAAGTGCATGCAGGTCTCGGAGAGCTGCAGGGGGGCGTCCGGGTCGTAGAACGCGTTCGCCCCGTCCTTTTCGAGCGAGCAGTTGGTGTGCATCCCGCTCCCGTTGATGCCGTAGATCGGTTTTGCCATGAACGACGCGTGCAGGCCACGCATCAGTGCCATCGTCTTGACCGCGAACTTGAACGTGATGACGTTGTCTGCGGTGTGGAGAGCGTCGCTGTACTTGAAGTCGATCTCGTGCTGGCTCTCCGCGACCTCGTGGTGGGACGCCTCGATCTCAAACCCCATCTCGGTGAGGGCGATGATGATCTCGCGCCGGAGATCCTCCGCGAGGTCGGTGGGGGCGAGGTCGAAGTAGCCGCCGACGTCCTGGAAGAGCGTGGTCGGTCCGCCGTCGATCATCCGGAAGAGGAAGAACTCGAGTTCCGGGCCGGTGTTGAAGACATATCCGTCCCGTGCCGCATCATCCATCGCCCGCCGCAACACATAACGCGGGTCGCCCTCGAACGGTTTACCGTCCGGTGTGCAGACATCGCAGATAAACCGGGCAACCCCGTTCTCCCTGGGCCGCCATGGCAGGAGGGCATAGGTGGAGAGGTCGGGTTTCAGGACCATATCGGACTCCTCGATCCGGACGAACCCCTCGATCGACGACCCGTCAAACCCGATACCCCCGGTCAGCGCCTTTTCCGCCTGCTTCGCCGGGATGGCGACGTTCTTGGGCATACCAAGGAGGTCGGTGAACTGCAGGCGAAGGAAGCGGGCGTTGTCCCGTTCGATACGCTCGAGCATCGCTGAGATCTCGGAAGGCATGTAGAAGGAAGATTCCTTCCAATGTTATTTATACATTGTGATAACACACTTAGCGGAGCGTTCCCCGACCACCCCGGACCCCCGGAGAGATGCAGATACGGGAGGGGAGCGGTCGACCGTGATGGCAATGTGCGGCATAATTGGCGTAATGGATAGGAAGCGCCGGACGATGGATGGTTCCGGCATCCGGCAGGCTCTCTCCATGATGAACGAGCGCGGCAGCGGCGAGGGGGCGGGGTATGTAGCCTACGGCATCTACCCCGACTACCGGGATTGCTACGCCCTCCACGTCTTCTTCGACAACCCTCGTGAGAACAAACCGGCCCTCGACGCAACGCTCGCGCAGTGGGGGACGATCGAGCACGACGAGGTGATCCCCACCTGCGACCAGCCGAACCTCCGGGCGATCCACACCCCCTGGCGCTACTTCTTCAAACCGGACCCCGCCCTCGCGGTGCCGGGCGGCGCCACCCAGAAAGACGATATCGTCAGCACCCTCGTGATGCGGGTCAACGCCGCCCGTCGCGGCGCACTCATCGTCTCCTCCGGGAAAGACCTCGGCGTCTTTAAGGCAGCCGGCTGGCCCGAAGACGTGGCGAACTTCTACCGGATCGAGGACTACGAGGGCTACACCTGGCTCGCGCACAACCGTTACCCGACAAACACCCCCGGCTGGTGGGGCGGCGCACACCCGTTCAACCTCCTCGACTGGAGCGTCGTGCACAACGGCGAGATCACATCGTACGGGACCAACCGGCGCTACATCGAGAGCTTCGGCTACACCTGCACGATGTATACCGACACCGAGGTCGTCGCCTACCTGATCGACCTCCTGGTGCGGCGGCACGGGCTTGACGTCGATCTTGCGCTCCGGGCGCTCGCTCCCCCCTTCTGGGAAGAGATCGACCGGATGCCCGATGCCGGGCGGGAGTGGAACGCCGCCCTCCGGCTCGCCTACGCACCCGCGATGATGAATGGGCCGTTCGCCATCGTGGCCGCGAACCCCGACATAATGGTCGGGTTCACCGACCGGAGCAAACTCCGGCCGATGGTCGCCGGCGAGTGCGGTGACCGCCTCTATATCTCAAGCGAAGAGGCGGCGATCCGGGCGATGGAGCCCAACATCGAGTCGATCACCATGCCGGCTGCAGGCGAACCGGTGATCGGGAGGATCGACCCGGGATGATCGGGAGCCTTCCCCCCCGGTACCGGGTCAGCGCCGACCCCGTCAGGTGCATGGAGTGCGGGCGGTGCATCGAGAACTGCTCTTACGGCGTCTTCCGGTGGGACGGCGACCGGATCCTCATCAACTCCCGGAACTGCACCGCCTGTCACCGCTGCCTCGCCTGCTGCCCCCGGGACGCCATTATGCTCGAAGAGCACCCCTGCGATTACCGGAGCCACCCCCTCTGGACCCGCGAGGCCCGGGAAGCGATCTACAACCAGGCCCGGACGGGAAAGATCATCCTCGCCGGGATGGGGAACGCTCTCGACTACCCGGTCATCTTCGACCGCCTGGTGCTGGACGCCTGCCAGGTCACGAACCCCAGTCTCGACCCGCTCCGCGAGCCGATCGAACTGGTGACTCACATAGGAAAGAAACCGGCGAAGCTCGACCTCCGGCGGCGGGAGGGCGGCGACATCGAACTCCGGACACCGCTCACCCCGAACCTCCGGGTCGAGACCCCGATCCTGATCGGGCATATGAGTTACGGGGCGATCAGCCTCAACGCCCAGGTAGCGATGGCCCGGGCGGCAAAAGAGGCTGCGACGTTCATGGGAACCGGGGAGGGCGGACTCCACGCTGCCCTCCACCCTTACCAGGACCGGATGATCGTCCAGGTCGCCTCCGGGCGGTTCGGCGTGAACATCGACTACCTGGAGCGCGGCGCCGCTGTCGAGATCAAGATCGGCCAGGGGGCGAAGCCCGGGATCGGCGGGCACCTTCCCGGCGAGAAGGTCTGCGCGGAGATCTCCAGAACAAGGATGATCCCGGAAGGGAGCGACGCGATCAGCCCTGCGCCGCATCACGACATCTACAGCATCGAGGATCTCGCCCAGCTTGTCCGGGGCCTCAAGGAGGCGACGGAGTGGAAGAAACCGGTCTTTGTGAAGATAGCAGCCGTCCACAACGCGGCCGCGATCGCCGCCGGCATCGCCCGTTCCCAGGCAGATGCCGTCGTTATTGACGGGTTCCGCGGCGGGACGGGTGCCGCGCCGCGCGTCTTCCGCGACCACGTCGGCATACCGATCGAGGCGGCGGTCGCAAGCGTCGATGCAAAACTCCGCGACCAGGGGATCAGGAACGAGGTCTCGGTCATCGCAAGCGGGGGCATCCGGGGGAGCGCCGATGTCGCGAAGGTGATCGCCCTCGGCGCCGACGCGGTCTATATCGGGACAGCAGCCCTTGTGGCGATGGGGTGCCGGGTCTGCGGGAACTGTTACCGGGGGCTCTGCCCCTGGGGGATTGCCACCCAGCGCCCGGACCTGGTCGAGCGCCTGGACCCGGATATCGCGGCAAAGCAGGTGACGAACCTGATCCGTGCGTGGACGCTCGAACTCGCCGAACTGCTGGGCGCTGCCGGGATCAACAGCATCGAGAGCCTGCGGGGCAACCGCGACCGGCTCCGGGGGTACATGCTGGACGAGAGCCTGATGCAGGTGCTCGACGTGAGATCGGTGGGGGCGTGAGGTCAGAGAGTGACGTGCAATCGCGGAAGAGTAGCAATCAGGAGGCATGATGCCAAGAAGGGTTGCACGGAGAGATACGGCGCCGCCATCTGCCGGACGCCGGTGAGAGAGGCGGTCCTCCGCACCATCCGCACGACTCTTGCGGGTTTCTCCGGGATCGAGGCTGGGTACGTCTTCGGTTCGTTCTTCAGGGAGGATTTTGGCGACGTGGGCGTAGCAGCCCTGGTCTCCGGGGCAGGATGATCCCGGGACATAGGGCTATATAGTATCGCATATACCGGCCGTGCATTCCGTCTGACCCGGGAGGATGCTTCATCGTGCGTATGTCCCGCACACTGTGAAAATAGCCGGGTTGGATTGGAACCAGTCATAGGATGTGACGTATATGCAAAAAACGTTGCTGAGGGGCAGTATCCTGTTAAGTATTCTCATCGTCACGTGCGCATCCGCCGTGACGGCGGTGCCGGTGGGGCCGCCGCAGATCCCGGGAGGCCCCGCGGGCCCCACCGCTTCAGGCATGGAGAATATCATCAAACCCGGGACGATTCTGACATATGATGCGTACGTCTCCGAGATCACGACCGACCAGTACGGCATATCGAGCCAGTCCCCTGTCGTATCCTTCGACTGGGTCGTGAAGGTCGAGGAGGCGTCAGGCGGCCACTACGCGGGAACTGCGGAGCTCATCCCGCGCAGCGGGACGGTAGAGAGTCAGGTGCACCGGTGGTCGTACATAGAAGGGCAGCAGAACCCGGACTGGTACGGCCCCCCGCTCTGGGTTGACCCGGGAAGCCCGGCAGAGTCCGCGGGAACGTATGGAAAAGGTACCTGGCAACTCCTTGGGGACCCCATGGGCCTGAAGATGCCCAACCCCTTCACCGGCACCGAACAGTCCGTGAACCAGATGGAGATGAGGGGGCCGGGGATCCGGCGGTATATATCGTATGACACCGACTACGGGACAGTCCTCCTGTACACCGAGAAGACGGACCAGTACTTCATGTCCTTCTGGTCCCGGCCCCTGAATGCAGGCGGCCTGACCGGGCCGTTCGGGGGGTTGGTCCCGTAACGCACCGGGTCATCCCGGCGCCTGCGGCGGACCGCGGATACCCCCGGGCGACTTCGCGAAAGGGCAGCATGCGGTTTAGGGAGAGGGGCGGGCGGGATGGAGCGCCGGCCCCCCTTCACGACGTCGCGACCTCGACGCACTCTTTCCGTGTCCCGATCCGGGCGAGCGCCCCGCACATCCCGGGAACGTAGGCAAGGGCTTTGCCCGAATCCACCATGATCGAGCCGAACTCGTCCATCCGGGGCGAGACGACCATGCAGGTGTCCGTGATCACCCGGGCGCCGCTGCGCTCGATGGCGACGACAAGGTCGGGGTTGTTCTTTGTGACCCCCCGGGCGGCGAAGATGTAGAAGGGTTTCGTCGTCTTCTTCCCCTTGAGGAGGTCGGCGAGTTCGCGGAGTTCGTCCGGGGAGCAGTGCGGGCACCCGACCGCGACCGCCTCGACCTCGCTCTCCGCAAAGAGTGCCTCGATCTCGTCCTCGCTCACCGTCACCCGGTCAAGGTCGCCGGTCTCAAAGGAGAAGACCCGGGCCTCCGGGGTGATCTTATCGACGTGGAAGAGCGCAACCGCGCCGGTCGCCGCCATCGCCGCCCCGAGCGCCTTCAACTGGTCGCGGTTTGGCCGGACCCCGGAAAAGATCGGGATCCGGTTCCCCACCTTCTTCCCGGCGACATGGCCGATGGCGCCCCAGTGGTCGGAACGTGGGCCCGTGCCGCCCTCGACCTCGACGACGACCTGCGGCCGCCGGTTCGCGACGATGTGGAGGCCGTAGTAAGGGGTCTTCCCGATGATCGCCGCCGCAAGGGCGCTCGGCCCGCCTTCCCGGTTCGTCCGGGCGCCGAGGACCGAGTTTGCGTAGGCGACCGCCGACGACTCCGACCAGGCCAGGTGCTCCCCGTACTCCGTTATGCGGAGGTAGTACGGGGTGCAGGTGCACTCGAGTTTGATCCCGAGCTTCCGGTAGGCCTCAACGACCTCCGCCTGGCGGCGGGCGAACTCCTCCTTGATCCCGAACTCCCGCCACCCCTCCTGCGGCATACCGATGGGGTTTAAGACGGTCGGGACCGCCACCCGGGCGCCGAGGCTCTGCAGCCAGGCAAGCCCCCACCTCCCGATGGTCTTATACGACGCACCGCTCACCTGGGCGCTCGTGATCGGGACAAGCCTCTCGGCCCCGTAGACATTGCCGAGCGCGACCAGGATCTCCATCATCTTCTGCCGTGTCCCGCCGAACTCGCCGGCGAGCACCTTCTCGTCATCTTCGTCCAGGTACATGAACTATGGCCACTCCGCTCTCCTGAATTCGTCCTCTCTGCCCATAACCATCGTGGCGTCGACCCCGACCTTCACGTTCGTCCCGTCTGCAAGACGCATCGGGTCAAGCGACGACCCCCGCACCCCGGTGACGATCATGATGTCGGTATCGCCCCGCACCCTTGTGGCAATCGCGTACTCGACGTCGTAGGGATCGTGGATGTCGATATCCTCGTCCACCACCACGACGTGCTTCAAGGACGTATGGGCGGCAAACGCCGCCATGATGGCGTTCTTCGCGTCGCCTTGCGTGTTCTTCCGGATCTGGACCACACCGTGGAGGTAGCCGGCGCCGCCTTTCGTGAGGAGGACATCTTTCACCGTCGTCACCTCGCTGACCGCGCGGTAGATCTTGGGCTCATACGGGGCTCCCATCAGGAGCTTGTGCTCGTCGCCGGCAGGGAGGATGCCGTGGTAGATGGGGTCCTCCTTGAGGTACATCCGGGAGAACTCGATCACCGGCTGCTGCCGCACGGGGTCGTAGGTCCCGGTGATGTCGACGAACGGCCCCTCCGCCGCCGTCTCCGGCCCGATGGAACCCTCGAGCACGATCTCGGCGCCGGGAACCCGGACACCGTTCTCGCACTCATGGATGGCGAGTTCCCCGCCCATCAGCTCCGCCGCGTAGGCGAGTTCCTTTCCATCCGGGACGCGGGTGCAGGCGGCAAACGTCACGAGGGGGTGCGTCCCGACGGTGACCGCGACCGGGAGACGTTCCCCCCGGGCAAGCGCCGCCTTGAGCAGCGTGTGGGTGTGCCTCCCCTCCACCAGGCGGGCGACAACCCTCCGGTCGTCGAGGACCATCATCCGGTGGATGGAGGCGTTCTCCACGCCGTCAAAACGGGAGAAGACCACGCCTGCCGTGAAGTAGCGCCCGGCGTCGCCCGGGAAGTGCTTCATGACCGGGAGGCGCGAGAGGTCGGCGGGGATGCCGCCGGGGCACCGCCCGGCGTCCACGATGCGGCCGCCATACGTCGCGGCCGCGAGGTGCCGGACGAGGTCCCGCTCCCCGACGCCGAGGGCCGCCGCGAGCGCGCTCCGGTCGGCGAGCAGGTTCATCACCGCCCGGTGCCCGTCGAGGTCGTGGAAGAAGAGGATCTTGCCGGCCCGGCTCGCCATCCGGGGAGCCTCGTAGACGGTCGAGCAGGACCGCTCGATCTCCTCGACCCGGCCCTGCTCCCGCATCATTGCTATGAACTCACGCATCGTATCCGCTCCATCGGGACCCGAGGGCATGTTCGACCCCCAGGTGGTCGAGCACCCGGGCCGCCACCATATCGACGAGGTCGTCGATCGTCTCCGGGTGCTGGTAGAAGGGAGGGCTTGCGACCATCACGGTCGCGCCGGCCTCGTCGGCGGCGAGCATGTTCTTTAAGTGGACCCGGGAGAGCGGCATCTCCCGGAGGAGGAGGAGGAGGGGCCGCCGCTCCTTGAGGCAGACGTCCGCCGCCCGGGCGATCAGGTTGTCGGCGAGGCCGTTGCTGACCGCTGCAAGCGTCTTCATGCTGCAGGGGACGATCGCCATGCCGTCGTAGCGAAACGATCCGCTCGCGATATCCGCCGCGAGGTTACTGTTCTCGGCGTATACGGCGTCGAACCCGGTAAGGTCCACGCCCTCGATCCCGGCGATCTGCCGGGCCGTGTCGGATACGACGATATGCACCGTTGCCCGGTCGCAGAGCACCTCGAGCAGGCGATGGGCGTATATGACCCCGCTCGCCCCGGTGACCCCGATGACAAACTCCTTCTTCATCTCTTCCCCATCAGTTATGTCACTACGAGTTTATCCTGTTTTGTCGCCCGCTTCACCCGGAGGACTTCTGTCGCCGCCTGCTCCACCACCCGCCGGTGCTCCGGGGCGGTGTAGACCCCAAGGCGCCACTGCTGCCGCCGGGTGTCGTTTAAGGTGCTGATGAGAGGCGAGACCTCCTCGATATCCACCATGGCGTGGCTGTTCCTGACCCGGACCTCCATCGAGAGGGCCCGCGGGAGCGGGGGGATGTCCACGAGGACCTCCGCCGCCGGGACTCCGGCGGTCTCGGCGATGGCGAGGGCAAGGTCCCGCTCCCGGGCGGGCCCGGGGTCCTGCCGGAGGGCTGCGGCGTTCACCCGGTCTTCACCGACGTAGAGCGCCCGCTTGTAGAGGTCCCGGGCGTAGACCCGGTTGGCAAGGTCGCGGGTGATCTCGCAAGGTGAGTGCTTCAGCCGCTCCATGCAGGCGGCGTCGTCCATCCGCACGAGTTCGCGGGCGTCCGTGCCCGGGACGTTCAGCACCTCTTCCCGGAGGGCGTGGACGAACATGCTCGTCGCGATCCGGCTCACGTGGTGGAAGTAGACCGCCGGGCGCATCAGGGTCCGGGCGATGAGGAGCGATTCGGCGGCGTTGATACCGCTTTCACGCAGCGCGATGCCCGATTCGGCGAGGACCGAGCACCGGATAAGCCGGTGTGCGTCGACCGTCCCGTAGGGTACGCCGGTGTAGTGGGCGTCCCGCATCAGGTAGTCCATCCGGTCGACGTCGAGGCTCCCGTGGATGATGCTTGCGAAGCGGTGCTTGCCTGCGACGACGGCGCAGACCTCGGCAGGGTCGATCCCTTCCGCCTCGAGGATGTCGGCGATCGCTCCCTCCCTGACGAGACAGTCGATCTGGTGGTGGCCTCGCCCGACGAACTCCTCCATCACCGGCTCGGTGACGTGGGAGAAGGGGCCGTGGCCGATGTCGTGGAGGAGGGCGGCTGTCGTGACGAGTTTCATCTCGCCGTCGTCAAGCCCGAGCTCCCGGCACATGAGGCCGGCAAGGTGCATCGTCCCGAGCGAGTGCTCAAACCGGGTGTGGTTGGCGCCCGGGTAGACGAGGTTGGCAAACCCAAGCTGGGTGACGTGGCGGAGCCGCTGGACAACTCCCGAGTCGAGCAGCCTGAGCACCGGTTCGTCCGCCTCGACGTAGCCGTGGACCGGATCCTTGATGATCTTCATCCGTTCTGTTAAGATTCTTGAGAGGGGAACGATAAAGGTATGGAGAATGATCTCTTTCCTCTCGGGCGGAACCGGAACGCCCGCGCTCATCCGGGGCGCCCGGCAGATCCTCTACGACAGTGAGATTGCCGTGATCGCGAACACCGCCGAGGACCTCTGGGTCTCGGGGAGCCACGCCGCCCCCGACATCGATGCCGCCGTCTTCCTCTTCGCCGGGATCCTTGACACAAACCGCGGGTGGGGGATCAAGGGGGACACCTACGCCACCCATAACTACCTCCCGAAGGTGGCGGGCAGCGAACCCTTCCCCGTCGGCGACCGCGCCCGGGCGGTCCAGATCGCCCGGGCGGCCCTCCTGAAGGAGGGAAAGACCCTGACGGAGGCGGTCGAGATCCAGTGCCGGGCGCTCAGCATCGGGGCGACCGTCCTCCCGGCGACCGACGCGGAGGCCGGGATGCTCGTCGATACCGGGACCGGACACCTGCCGCTCTTCACCTACCGGACGTGCGCCGCAACCGATACCGAGGTGCGGGAACTCATCCGCACCGCCCCCGAACCGTCGGCGGTAACGGATGAGGTGCAGGCAGCGATCGAGGCGAGCGATGCCGTGGTGATCGGCCCGGCAAACCCGGCATCAAGTATCCTTCCCATCCTCGATTGCGAGGGAATGCGCCGTCTCCTCCTTGATACGTTCGTCGTCGCGGTCTCGCCGTTCCGGGGCGATGTTCTGCCGGACCCAAAGGACGCCGCCCTGATGTACGCCGCCGGCGAGAAACCGACATCCCCCGGGGTCTTCCGGCTTTATGGGGACATCGTCGACGTCTTCGTCCAGGACCTCCACGACCCGGACGTAGTCGAAGGCTCGCTCCGCCTGGAGACCCGCCTCCTGCACGAGCGGCAGGCCGAATCGCTCGCCTGGGATATCATGGCGGTCATACGGCACGCGGTTTCGTAAGAAGAGAGGAGTGCCGCCCGGCAGGATTTGGGAAAATTCATATACGGTTGCGCTTGATACGCTAATTATCCCATGATAACCTTCCTCTCGGGCGGGACCGGGACCCCGAAACTCCTCCGCGGCATGCAGGAGTTACTGGACGAACAGGAGATCGCGGTCGTCGTCAACACTGCCGAGGACATGTGGCTCTCCGGGAACCATCTCTCGCCCGATATCGACACGGTCATGTACCTCTTTGCGGATATCCTCGACACCGGCCGGTGGTGGGGAATCCGTGACGACACCTACATCACCCACGACCTCCTCGCGAGACTCGGTGTCGAGGAGTTCATCGCCGTCGGGGACCGGGACCGGGCGGTCCACGTCGCCCGGGGGGAGATGCTCAGGAGCGGGATGAGGCTCACCGAGGCGACGGCGGCCCTCTGCACGAAGCTCGACGTCCTCGCGACCGTCCTCCCGATGACCGACTCCGTGGTGACGACCTACGTCAAGACACGCCGGGGCGAGATGCATTTCCAGGAATACTGGGTGAAGCACCGGGGCGACGTGGCGATCGAGGGCGTGGTCCGGCGGTACCGGCAACCGCCGGTCGCGACCGACGAGGTGATCCGGACGATCGACGCGAGCGATGCCGTGGTGATCGGGCCGAGCAACCCGGTCACGAGCATATCGCCGATCCTCGAGTGCGCCGGTGTCCGGGAGGCGCTCAGGAGTAAGCTCGTCATCGCGGTCAGCCCCTTCATCGGCGACGCGCCGGTCAGCGGCCCGGCGGCGGCCCTGATGCGGGCCTTCGGGAAAGAACCCTCGTCCGCCGGGACCTACAGTCTCTATCGGGATTTTGTGGACATCTTCATCCAGGATATCCGGGACCCGGTCATGATCGACGGGGCACTCCGCCTCGATACCCTGATGGTCTACCGGGGGAAAAGCCTGGATCTCGCGAAAAATATACTGACGCTGATCTACGGGTGCTGAGGGGCAGCGTCACTCTTTCTTCTGCTTATCCCGGTAGTCCTGTATCGCCGCGTGGAGCGCGTCCGCCGCGAGGTTCGAGCAGTGCATCTTTCTCGGCGGCAGCCCCTCAAGCTCGGTCGCCACGTCGTCGCGGGTGATCTTCATCGCCTCATCGAGCGTCTTTCCCTTGGCAAGATCGGTCACCATGCTGCTTGTGGCGATCGCCGAACCGCACCCGAACGTCCGGAACCTGATATCCTCGATGACGTCATCCCTGACCCTGATGAAGATCTCCATGAGGTCTCCACAGACGGGGTTGCCGACCTTGCCGTAGCCGTCAGGGTTCTCGATAACCCCGACGTTATGCGGGTTCATGAAGTGCTCCATCACCTTCTGGCTGTATCCGATCTGGTCTGCCAAACTCTTCACCTATAGCGGTGTAATGGCCCGCAGGCGTTTAACTGTTTCTCTTGCGGCGTTGACGACCCGGGGCACTTCATCGAGGCTGTTTCTGCGCCCGAGCGTCGCGACCATCGATCCGTGCGCCTCGTCGTGGGCGAGCCCGATGGCGAGGAGGACGTGCGAGGCCTCAAGCGTCCGGGAGGTGCACGCCGACCCGGTGGCGACCGCGATGCCGAGCATGTCCATGGCGAGCTGGATGCTCTCGCCCTCGATCCGGGAGAACCGGAAACTGGCATGGTGCGGGAGCCTTTCTGCCGGGTGGCCGGTCAGGTAGGCCTCCTCGATCCCGGTGATGCCGTCGATGAGACTATCCCGGATTGTGCGGAGGCGCCTGCTCTCCTCCGGCATCTCCTCCTTTGCGATTCGGGCCGCCTCACCCATGCAGGCGATGCCAAAGACGTTCTCGGTCCCGGGCCGGAGACCGCGCTCCTGCCCGCCCCCGACGAGGACCGGCTGGACCCGGACCCCCGGGCGGATGTAGAGCGCCCCGACGCCGTCCGGCCCCCCGAGCTGGTTTCCCGAGAGGGTGAGAAGGTCGATGCCGTCACGCCCGACGTCGACGGGTATCCTCCCCGCGGCGTCGGTGGCGTCGACGTGGAGGAGACCGCCCCGGTCGTGGACGATCTCCGCCACGTCCCGGATCGGCTCGATCGTCCCGATCTCGTTGTTCGCGGAGTGGACCGACGTGACGACGGTCCCCGGCGTGACCGCCGCTTTGAGGGCGTCGAGATCGATGACGCCGAAACGGTCGACCGGGACCTGCGTGTAGACAAACCCGTTCTTCTGCAGGTCTCTTGCCGGGTTCAGCACGGATATGTGCTCGATGGCGCTCGTGACGACCCTCTTCCCGAGCTTCTGGTTCCGGAGCGCGGTCCCCCGGATGGCGATGTTGTTCGACTCGGTCGCCCCGCTCGTGAATATGATCGAGGCCGGGTCCTCTGCGCCGATGAGCGCCGCCACCTTCTCCCGCGCCCCGGCTACGGCCGCCTGCGCCGCGAGCCCTTCCCGGTAGATCGTGGAGGGGTTGCCGGCGAAACTCTCCGGAAACTGCCTCGCGAACCGGGCGACCCCGGGGTGGACCGGCATCGCCGCCGCGTGGTCAAGATAGATCCGTCCATCCATTTCCGGCTGCCTCTAAAACGTTATGACCGCGTCCGCGTCGATGGCAAGATCGTTTAAGGTGAGCGCGCCCACGACCTGCCCCTCCGGGATGAAGTCGCCCCGTGCGATACCGAGGAGCTGGGTGCTCTGCTCGCAGATGTAGATCTTGGCCCCCGCGGCGATCGCCTGGTCGCGCATCTCCGAGAGTTTCGGGAAGTTCCCGACCTGGATCCCCTCCGCCGCCCCCCTCTTCACGACCGTCACCCCCCTGATCATGAAGTAGATGTCGGCGTCCATATCCATCGCGCGTGCCGTCATCGCGAGAACGAACGGTGCGTAGAGCCGCTCGGGCGTCTCGGTGCCGCTTGTCTGGATGTAGAGTATCCGTGCCATACGGTTCACACTCCTTTCCGGATGGAGAAGGTGATCTTCTCTCCCTCCTTCTCCTCGCCCACGATATCGTGGCCCATCCTTCTCGCCCAGACCCTGACGTCCTCTGCGGTGGGCTGGTTGTCAACGTCGACCTTCAGGACGGCGCCGGTTGCGAGTCGGTCCATCCCCTCTTTGAGCAGGATGACCGGCGCCTGGCAGTAGGCACCCCGGGCATCCACGTAGCCTTCGGCATCCATCGGATCACGTCGCCTTCGCCGCTGCCGCCGCTCCCTTGCGTAAAATAAGGGTCGTCACGCCCGAGGCGACGTGCTCCTCCTCGATTGTATGTCCGTTCTCGCCCGCCCAGGACCTGACCGTCTCGATGAGATCCGGTTTGTCGGTCATCACCTGCAGGACCTGCCCCTCGCTGAGCGCATTCATCTCTCCCTCGATCGACAGCATGGGCGACTGGCATATGCCGATGCAACTGACAACCTTATCCGCGTACACTCACATCACCTCACTTCATCCTCCGGATGAAGAACCTCATGATTCTGTCATCCTTCTCGAACTTCACGATCTCGTGCCCCACCCGGCTCGCCCAGCGCCGGATATCCTCCTCTGCTGCCGGATCGTCCGCCTCAACAAGGAGCACCTCCCCGACGCCGATCTTCTCGATCGCCTCTTTGGTCATCGCAATCGGCATGGGGCAGTAGAGCCCGAGACAATCGACGACCGCAGAGGGTTTGATATCCTGTTGCATTTCTCCATCTCCCGTGGTGGGACGTGCCCGGGGATCCGGGTGCCGTGACGCCCGGGCGCACGCCCGGTTGCACCGGATCATGCACCATTCCATATAAGCGTTCCTCCGGGAGGAGGGCCTATGGCGGGGGCGGCACCGGAGAACCCCGGCGACTCCCCGGAGGATCAGGAGGAGCATACGCAGGGCGGGAGGCGGCGGCCGCACCTCCCGGTACCGGCAGGGGCGCCCGATCTCCGTGAGCTGGTATCCCCGGCGGATGGCGGGATCTCGCAACCCCGGGTGCGCTCCCTCTCCCGGATCGCTCATCAGGTGCGCTCAACCGCTCTCTCCCCCGACCGCCCGGATCTTCCCCGATAGAGAAGAATACGGCAGTGATCCCGGTTCGGGCGGTTCTGCAGGTGAAGAGCGGCAGGCGCGGGGGCTGTCGCGGCCACTCCGGCGAGCCCTGAAAGCCATCAATTTTTAGCCTGTTTTACCATTTGCTGGCATATTACCGACCTAATGCAAAAAATTGACGAAATTTCAATCCATTCTCAATTTGTGCCTGTTATCACCGAAAATTTTAAAAAATTCAAACGATAAGAAGATCCTTAATGTTCGTTCCGACCAAGTGTTTCTTCACGAAGGGTGTGGGTATCCACAAAGACAAACTGGCATCGTTCGAGCTGGCTCTCCGCCAGGCGGGCATCGAGAAGTACAACCTCGTCTACGTCTCGAGTATCTTCCCCCCGAACTGCCAGCTGGTCTCGAAGGAGGAAGGGTTACAGCACCTCTCCCCAGGCAGCATCGTCTACGTCGTCATGGCCCGGAATGAGACCAACGAACCGAGCAGGCTCGCCTCCGCCGCTATCGGCCACGCGATGCCGAAGGAGAGCAACACCTACGGCTACCTCTCCGAGCACCATGCCTTCGGGGAGACGGCAGAGGTTTCGGGCGAGTACGCCGAAGACCTTGCGGCAACCATGCTTGCGACAACGCTCGGTATCGAGTTCGATCCCGACCGGGCATGGCAGGAGCGTGAACAGATCTACAAGGCCAGCGGCCGGATCATCAGCACGACCCACACCTGCCAGGCAGCGGAAGGGGTTATGGACGGCCGCTGGACGACGGTCATCGCCGCCGCAGTCTTCCTGTAGCCCCGCACCCCCCGGGGCAGCCGCCTTTTTTTCCCGCTTCCCGCCGGTGCAGGCCATAATCCCGTCGCCTTGCCGGAGCAATCCCCCGGCCGGGAGCGCAAGACAAAATACCTCCCGGGGCCCACATTGTACCCAGGTTTTTCATATGCGTTTACCAATACGGGCCGTAACCCCAACGACCGAATCTGCCGAGATCATCGGCTGGGTGCACGAGGTCCGCGATCTTGGAGGACTCTCGTTCTTCCTGATCCGCGACCGGACCGGCATCATCCAGGTGACCATCCCGAAGAAGAAGGTCCCGGCTGAGATCCTCGATATTGCCCGGGACGTCTCGCGCGAGTCCGTGGTCAGGGTCCGGGGAACGGTCAAAGCGATCGAGAAAGCCCCGGGCGGGCGCGAGATCGTCCCCGAGGAGCTTGAGATCATCAGCATCGCAGAGAGCCCGCTCCCGCTCGACGTCGCGGAGAAAGTGCCCGCCGAGATGGATACCCGGATCGACTCCCGGTTCTTAGACGTGAGGAAACCCCGTGTCCGCGCCATCTTCTTCATCCGCTCGGCGGTGACCTGCGCCGCGACGGAGTTCCTCGCCTCCCGCGGCTGCATCAACATCACCACGCCAAAGATCGTCGCGGCGGCGACCGAGGGCGGCACCGAGCTCTTCCCGATCGCCTACTTCGAGAAAGAAGCGTTCATGAACCAGAGCCCGCAGCTCTACAAGCAGATGATGATGGCGGCCGGGTTTGAGGCGGTCTTTGAGATCGGCCCCATCTTCCGCGCCGAGGAGCACAACACCGTCCGGCACCTCAACGAGGCCACGTCGCTTGACGTGGAGGTCTCGTTTGCCGACCACAACGGCGTCATGGACCTTCTCGAAGACCTGATCGTCCACGTCTATGACTGCGTCAAAAAGACCTGCGGCGAGCACCTCGCGGAGCTCGGGGTCGACCTCGAGGTCCCGGCAACACCGTTCCCGCGGATACCCTACGTGGAGGCGATCGAGATCGCGAACCGGACCATCGAGGAGAAACTCTCCTTCGGCGACGATCTCACCCCGGCGGCCGAGAGGGCGATCGGCGACGTGATCGGGCAGCACTACTTCATCGTCGACTGGCCGACCGATATCAGGCCCTACTACGCGATGCCCTACCCGGACCGACCGGAGTTCTGCAAGGCGTTCGATATGATGCACCCCCGGATGGAGCTCTCCTCCGGCGCCCAGCGTATTCACGACCACGACCTCCTCGTGGAGCGGATCCGCGCAAAAGGCCTCTCCCCCGAGAGTTTCGAGTTCTACTTAAAGACGTTCCGCTACGGCATGCCCCCGCACGCCGGATGGGGGCTCGGCATCGAGCGCCTGGTGATGACGATGCTCAACCTCGGCAACATCCGCGAGGCGGCGCTCTTCCCGCGCGACCGGCACAGACTGACGCCATGACCCTGACAAGCATGCGCCTCCCGACCACGGTGGTCGGGAGTTACCCGGTGGTGAAAGGCTCGGGGATTATGGGCCTTGTGGACCCGCTGAAGCACGCGGTGGAGGTAGCGGTCGCCGACCAGATCGCTGCCGGGATCGATATCATCTCCGACGGCCAGGTCCGCGGCGACATGATCCACGCCTTCACCTCCCGTCTCCCCGGCATCCGGGGCTCCGCGGTCGTCGGGAAGGTCCAGCCGGCCCGGCAGCCCATCACCGTCGCGGATACGAAGTATGCCCTCTCCCGGCACCCGAAGGTGAAGGGGATCCTCACCGGCCCGAGCACGCTCGCGCACGGCCTGAAGTTAGAGACCCCGTTCTACCGGAACAGGGACGAACTGGTCCTCGACCTTGCGCAGGCGCTCGCGGTCGAGGCGGGCTACCTCCAGGACGCCGGCGTTACGCTCCTCCAGATCGACGAGCCCATCTTCTCCACGGGGGCCGCAAACATCGCCGTCGGCCGCGAGGCGGTGAACGCCATCGCCGGGAGGCTCCGGGTTCCGGTCTCTCTCCACGTCTGCGGGAACCTCAGGAACGTCGTGGACGACATCCTCAGGACAAACGTCGCCGTCTTTGACTTTGAGTTTGCAAACAACCCATCCAACCTCGACGTGCTCTCGGCAAAGGACCTGCGCGGCCGGATGATCGGCTACGGCTGCGTGGACTCGGCGGACCCCGGCGTCGAGAGCGTCGAGGTCATCCGGAAAAGGATCGAGACGGGGGTCGATCTCTTCTCGCCGGAGGCGATGCTCATCGATCCCGACTGCGGCCTGCGGATGCGGACGCGCGAGGAGGCGTTTTCCAAACTGAAGAATATGAATATTGCGGCAGGGCTGGTCCGGGCTGAGTATGCGGACTAGACCACCCTGCTCGTCGTCGAGAGTTCAAGGCCCTTTGCGATGATGTGGTAGGGGATCACCCGCTGCGGCACGTTCGCATCCTTGAGTTTCTCGATGGCGAGCGTCCTCTCGACCTCGTTGCCGTGGACCTGGTGCCTGAGGGTGATGAAGACGTCCGCGGCACGCATCATCCGCGCCTCCTCAAGGGGGCTGTGGAGACCGGTGTAGAGGAGGTAGATGATGGTTGCCCCTCCTTCGACGATCGCCCGGGTATCATGCAGGACAAACCGGGTGGCCGCATCGATACCCCGGGTGGCGATCAGCGTGGAGAGAGAGTCCACGACGATCCTCTCACCCTGCATGGCCCCGGCCAGCGCCGCTGTATCCATGCCCCGTGCATCGGTCATACCCTCCCGGGGCACGGCGTCAAGCATCAGGTATGCACCCGCCGCGTTCCCCGTCCGCCAGAACTGCTGCGCCAGGAGCTCAAGGCCGCTTAAGGGCGATCCGGATATGATGATACGGGCGCCCGGCGGGAATCCCCCGTCGAGCGCAAGGTCCAGGCCCGCGATACCTGTCGAACGTTTGCTGGTGTCTGCCACGTCTGCACCTCGGGTGTACGTCAGGAGTATCTATACACCGCTTTTTCCTTAATAATACCCTCAGGTGTGGCCGATGCCGGCGGCACCGCAGTACTCCTCCCTGAGGCGCTTCCGGAGGAGTTTCCAGCCGTTCACCCGGGGGATCTCGGCCGCCAGGATGATCCGGCGGGGGACCTTGTAGCCGGCAAGGCGTTCGCGGGCGAAGGCGATGATGCCGTCGGGGGTGACGCCGCCCTCCGCGGGGACCACCACGGCCACCGGGACCTCGCCCCGGTGCTCGTCGGGGCACCCGAAGACCGCCGCGTCGCGGACACCCGGGTGCTGGACGAGGACGTCCTCGACCTCGGTCGGGTAGACCTTCCAGCCCGACATGACGATCATGTCCTTCTTCCGGTCGGTGATGGAGAGCATCCCCTCCGCATCGAGGTGGCCGACGTCGCCGGTCAGGAACCAGCCGTCGGGGAGGAAGGCGGCGCGGGTCTCTTCCGGCATCTGCCAGTAGCCGAGCGCCACCCCCGGCCCCCGGAGGGCGATCTCCCCGTCCTCGCCGGGACCGAGCTCCCGGGCGGGATCGTTCGCGTCGACGATCTTCACCTCCGAGAACCCGACCGGGGTGCCGACGCTTCGGAACTCGTCGGCGGTCGCGTAGTGCTCGGGGCGGATGGCGGTCCCGGTACCGACGACGACCGTCTCGGAGAGGCCGTAGGCGTTGACGACGGGAATATTAAACCGCTCGTGGAAGGGTTTCCAGACGCCGGGCGTCAGGGGGCCGCCGCCGCTGATCATCACCCGGACGGTGGCGAGCGCCGCTTCGGTCCCCGGCGGGGTCTGGAGGAGGGAGTGGATCACCGGCGGCATGCCGGCGACGATCGTGGCCCGGTATTCACGGGCGAGGTCGAGGTAGCGGGCGAGGTCGAACCGTTCCATGACGACGTAGGTCCCGCCCGCCCGGAGGGTGGCGATGCCCCAGCTGATGCCGACGTGCCCCATCGGGTAGATGCCGAGGTAGATGTCGTCAGGGGTGATCCGGAGGACGTCCCGCTCGGCATCCATCGCCGCGATCCAGTTGCCGTGGGTGAGCATGGCGCCTTTGGGTTTCCCGGTGGTGCCGGAGGTATACTGGATCTGGCAGAGGTCGTCGAACCGGCAGTGGGCGGCGCGGCGGCACGGGTCCGCACGGAGGAGCTCGGTCCACGGCGTGGCGCCGGCGATCTTGCCGCCGACGGCGACGACGTGCCGGAGCGCCGGTGTTTGGTCCCGGATGCGGCCGACGAGGGCCGCACCCTCCGCGTCGGTGATGACGGCGGCGGCTCCTGCGTCGCGGACGGCGTAGAGGACCTCGTTCTCCCGGTAGACCCGGTTCGTCGGGACCGCGACGGCGCCGATCCGCCAGAGGGCGAGGTAACTTACCAGGTACTCCACCGAACTGTCCAGGTAGATGCAGACCCGCTCCCCGCGCCCGATCCCGAGGGCGAGGAGGCCGCCTGCGGCCCGGGCGACCAGGTCGAGGAGGTTGGCGCGGGTATAGGACTCCCCCCGGGAGGGGACGACGAGAGCGGTTTTTGTGGGGTTACAGGCGTTGGCGTCGAGAAACGTGGTGCAGTTCGGCATGGGGTACTCCGTGTTGCAGGTGTGCTCTTTGATGTATATGCTTGTTCATAGTGCTGTAAATAGGTTGCCCCAATGGCAGCAGCGGACCGGGCCACCGTATTCCGGGGCGCGTGAGGCGGATCGCGAGCGTCCCCTGAACTTCGTGTGCGGCCCGGTCCCGGCCTCCGGCGCGGGGTGGCGCTCGCGAAGGGGAGATGCGGGGGACAGCAATCCCACGGCCTTCGCGGCAGCGGGAGGTTTGCCCTCGTGCCTATTCTCCCGGCTCCCTGCTGGTCCCGGGGTGGGAAAACGCAACGGTCAAATCTCGCGGTGAGAAACGGATGTTTAGGGAAGATTATCGTGCACTTAAGATGGTTACGCGCAATATTGGCAGGGCTGCCGGCTCTGGTCCTGCTTCTCGCCCTCGTGTCGCCGGTATCCGCCGGCCTCTACACCGATTCGTGCGGGATGGTATGGACGGATACCTCCATCATATTCGAGCGGGACAACGAGACGGCCTACAACGAGGAACTGATGGCGTCGTACGCACCCATCATGGCCAACCTGACGGGAGAGGTTCCTGATTTCAGCAACATGTCCTGGAGCGACGCCTTCCGTGAGACGTGCGCCTATATGGAAGAACGCTATGCCTTCACGGAGTGGCGCGGCGTCGACTGGGATTTGCTCTACGCGACGTATGCCCCCGGGATCGCGGATGCCGAGAAGAACCGCGACAACGCCGCGTACTACCGGACGCTCCGGGAGTTTGCGTATGCCATCCCTGACGGGCACGTGATGGTCCTCTCCCCCGACGACTTCGGGGCGAAGTATGCTGATATCGGGGGTGGCTACGGGTTTGTCGTCGCACGACTCGATACGGGGAAGGTGATCGTGACCTACGTCGCGGAGGGGAGCGGTGCAGAGAAGGCGGGGATCCGGTTCGGCGACGAGGTGGTCTCCTGGAACGGCCGGCCGGTCGGGGAGGCGATCGACGCGACATCGATCATCTGGACCCCGGTCAAGCCTTCGACCACTGAAGGAGTTCTCCTCCAGAAGCAGCGGTTCCTGACCCGGGCGCCGGTTGGGGCCGGGGCGACGGTCGGGATAGCCGGTCCCGGGGATTCGGTGCCACGCACGGTCAACCTGACCGCGGCGGAGGACGGCTATGACACGCTCGCCCGGACGAGCATCTTCCTCGGCCGCGAGGCGAACGACGGAGCTGCCGGGTCAGGGGCGGAACTCAAAGCGATGATCACGAACGAGACCGTGACTACCCGGACCCTCTCCGGCGGTATCGTCTACATCGCGGTCTACGAGGAAGATATCCACAACACCTACCAGCCCTTCAAGGCGGCGGTGAAGGGCGCGATCGCGGATAGGGCGCCCGGCATCGTCATCGACCTCCGGTTCAACCGGGGCGGGGACGACAACCTGGCCGCCGCTCTCGCGGCCTGGTTCGTGGACCGGCCGGTCTTCTACGAGTACGGCACCATGTACGACCCCGGGACCGGGGAGTTCGCGCCCCTCTGGGAGTCCTGGAGCGAGCCCCGGCCCGACCGCTATGAGGGCCCGGTCGCGGTCCTCGTCAGCCCCTACACCATCAGCTCGGGCGAGGGTCTCCCGAAGGTCTTTGCAGAGTCAGGGACGGGTGCGATCGTCTCGTGGTACGGGACGAACGGGGCGTTCGGCATCGAGACGCTCGGGCCGGTGCTGCCCCCCGGGATCATGACGGCCTTCCCGGCGGGTGCATCGCTCGACGAGAACGGCCGGATCCAGGTGGACAGCAACGCGTCGATGGTCGGCGGAGTCGCCCCGACGGTGCGGGTGCCGCTCGATGCGGATACCCTGGCGCGGGCGATGGCCGGGGAGGATGTCCAGCTCACGTATGCGGTCGGGTGGATCGAGGCGCAGGCGGGGAACGGGACCGCGGAGCCGTCCCAGAAGGCGGCGCCGGGATGGATAATTCCACTCGTGGCGATTGTGAGCCTCGCGGTCTGGCTTGGCCGGCGGTGAGGGGGGAGCCCTCCCACCTTTACCGTGCGGGATCAAAATCGATCGAACCGATGTTCACCGATATGCCATCCCGACGGTTGGGATAGTCTGCACCGGCGACTCTCACCGCGGGTTCACTCGTTACCTTCCTTCAAAGATCTCGGATTCGAGACCTTCCAGCCTGTCTACCGTGATATCATAATCCTCGATGGACTTCGGCGCATCCGTCTTTGGCCGCGCATGCAACGTCCGGTGGACCTTCGCCGAAGAATACTGTCCGCTCTTTGAGTTGTGTTTCCACCAGAACACCCTGTACACCTCCATACTGCCCTCCGGGCGGGCCGATGAACTGTCGTTCTCGAATAACGTAATGAGAGCCTTGCGGATGCTATCTGCATCCTCTGTCGAAAAACCGGTCTTTTCCGCGAGCTGGCAGTTGATGCTTCCGTAAAACACATACACCCCAAAGTCCACGCGGTACTTCATGCCCATTGTGTCGGGAGCCTTCTTGTATGGATCTTTTTCGTTAGTTTCCCCATTAACACTTTTAGTTATCTGTAGGGCGGTGATTTCAACGGGATCGACACTGAATGCTGGATGAATGGATACCGGTCCACGGATACCTATTGACACGGGCTCAGCATTATCTGTCTGATCCACCTCTGTATTGTCCTGCTTTTTACTAGCCTTTTTACCGGGTTTTTTAGCCTTGTAAGCGAACACTTGGCCGAAACTTCGGACATCAATCCACCGCCCACAGGCTAATTTCTCTGCATCTTCTTTTTTCCCATCAGTTAACGCTTTTTTTAATGGTTCATACCCGTCTGCACGATCTTTCAGGCTCAAATGATTATCCGAACGGCGATCAACAGACTGTACGAAGATGCAGTTACCCATGTCTTGCAACCTGTTTCTGATTTTGCGTTTGATGCAGACATCAGACATCTCTCCGATCCCTTCATAAGTGGTACGCGGGCAGTTTCCGTTTAACGGATCTCCATTTGGGTTTGCATTCTTCGCTGATACAATCACGGCAAAATCAATCTTGTTTTCCAGTTGTGTCATTTCCCATCATCTCTGTCTATAGATCTAGCCTGAGTTGCTCTTTCGGCTTCCTCTCTTGATTTTTTTCGGGCTATTGCTTCTTTTCTCTCAATCTCAAACTGATTCAACTGACTCTGATACCCCAGCAGATATAGCGACGTGAGAGGCGTATCATCAAAACCCACAGGATCGACTTTCAGCCCCTCCATTATGGCATTCATTTCCGCTTCATACCTGTTTCCCACAGCATCAGGACTTGCGGTCCGGAACTTTGCCATGTACGGGAGAAGTTTCTGGTACAGTTCGCTCCAGGTTCTTGCCGGGTACTTATGGATCCTCGGCATCGCCCGTTCCGCGTTCGTTTGTCGTGGCGTGTTCCCACTGCTTTTTATAGACAGTTCTTCGATTTTCCTTGCGTAGGCAAGCAGCCTGCCAAAGAGGTAGTTCCGATCCCAAACATTTCTGTGATTAGGGATTGTTCTCCGCACTCTGCGCTCCATTTGCCTCTCGGCCACCATAACAACGAAAGATCTATATACTTATACTCCCTAATATTATGGCATGGAAGAGTGGGTAGCTGCTTGGCTTGAGCAGCAGCGGCAGATGGGGAAGAAGTGCCTTGAGATCAAATACATCCAGGGTAAACCGTATGTGTATCACTCGACAAGTGTCTACGACCGGGAGACAAAAAAGACCCGGAAAGTCTCACGCTATCTTGGCCGGCTCACCCCGGATCGTGGTCTCCTCGCCAGGGGTTCTTCCCGGCCATCGCAGGAAGAACGTCCTGTGACTGCCCTGCAGCGGCCTCGATTTGTGCACGAATACGGTAACGCCCATCTTCTCGCCCTGGAGTTCCAGGATCTCATCCCGGTTCTCACCGAAGCGTTCCCTGACCACTGGCAGGAGATTATCGCTCTTGTCTTCACCCGCATCACCGGATATCTCCCCCTCAAACGCGTGAAGGCATCCTGGGAGAAACTGGACAATTCCCTGAATATCCAGCCCGATTGCTCCCCCAGAACCCTCTCTACCATGCTCCGGGCCATCGGCGACGACCGCATCGGTCAGGACAGGATCTTCCAGCACCTTCGCACCGGCAACCGCCATCTCATCTACGATCTCTCCTTTGTCTTCTCCCTCTCCGATAACCTCTCTCTTGCCGAGTGGGGCCACAATGCCCGAGAGATCGCCCTTCCCCAGGTGAACCTCGCTCTCTTCTCCGGGCGAGAGACGGGGTTGCCGGTGATGCTGCGCCCCCTCCCGGGGTCGGTAAAGGATGTCACGACGCTCCTCCCCTCCATGGATGGTCTGCACCTTGCGGATGCCATCCTGATCCTGGATCGCGGGTTCATCTCCGGAAAGGTGGTCGAGGGGATCATCAGCCGTGAGTGCTCGTACCTCCTCCCGCTCCGTCGTGACAGTGTCCACTATGCAACCCGGATCCACCTCAACGACCGGTTCCTGTACCACAAGCGCCTGATCCGGGGGGGAAGGAGGGAGATCGGGGACAGGACCCTCTACCTCTTCGAGGATGAGGATCTGCGACTCGAGGAGAGGAAGACCCTCTTCCAACGACTCACTGAGGGCACGATCACGAAGGAGGTAGCCAGGGAACAGGAGAAACGCGCCGGCCGCATCCTCTTTCTCTCGAACCTTGATGAGACGCCGCAGCAGATCTATGAACTCTACAAGACTCGCGATCTGGTGGAGAAGCACTTCGATACCCTGAAGAACGAGATCCAGGCAGATATCCTGTATCTTTCGGATAGGAGTGCGGTCTGCGGCCATCTCTTCGTCGGGTTCCTCTGCCTGTATCTCTACTGCAGGTTGCTGGCACGCATTAAGAAAGCAGACCTGACGGCGGAGTACTCACCCAAGGATCTCTTACTGATCTTTTCGAAGGTGATGAGAGTGTCCTATGAGGGGTTCGACCAGATCACCGAGGTCCCAAAGAAGGTACGCGACCTCGAACAGAAACTGGGGGTGGAGCTATTCCCTAAGTGAGAGAATCGTTTGGGCTGTACCGGGAGTGCCGTGCATCGCCCGGCGGATATGGCAGGAGATCGGAACCACGGCAGGAACCTTTTTCCGGCGGTACGGGAATGAATATCTACTGATGAATGAGAGTCCGCACGACCGGGGATGCGCTGCATCCGACGCGCCTGCGGGATCTCAAGGAGCATGAGGCGTATGCCGGGAAAAAAGAAGAAAGCATTCGAGAACGTGTATCAGTTCAAGATTACTCTCCGGGACATCCGCCCTCCTATCTGGAGAAGGATTCAGGTGCCGGAGACCTACAGTTTCTGGGACTTTCATGTTGCAATCCAGGACGCGATGGGATGGACCGACAGCCACCTGCACGAGTTCCAGATGAAAGACCCAAAGAGCCATGCCGAGGTAGAGATCGGGTTCCCGAACGAATTCGCTCCCGGGACACTGCTCGGCTGGGAGATCGCCATGGCCGACTTCTTCGCCATAAATAATCCCCGGGCGATGTATACCTACGATTTCGGCGACGACTGGAAGCACATGATCATCCTTGAGAAGATCCTCCCAAAGGAGCCCGGCATCAGGTATCCCAGATGCATCAAGGGAAAGCGGGCATGCCCTCCTGAGGACATCGGGGGTGTGTGGGGATACGAGGAATACCTGGAGAAACTCAGAAATCCGGATGCACGTGATGAAGATGATGCGTACTACGACTTCGATCACGACCCCGAACATTTCAGTTGCGCGGAGGTTGTCTTTGACGACCCCGAAGAGAGGTTGAGGCTGAGCGGCGTCGTGGATAGTTTCTGATACCGCTGATTGATCTGCTGGAATCCCGGCATGCGACCCCCGATCGGACGGGGGAGAGATTATCAGGAGCGATAGAATTTGCCCGGACGATAGTGAGGGGAGATATCCCGTGCAAAAAACAGTTCTCCGGGGGTCTTCCCCGGATGCCCGCCTACTGGTATTCCGGCGGCTGGATCTCTTTTGGCAGCCCGCCTTTGAAGTGCTGCTGCACCTTCCCGTAGTACTGCCGCAGCCGTTCGTTCATCGTCGCGTGCACCTTCTCCTGCGCCCGGTCGAAGTGCGACGCGTTCACGTGGGTAGCGCCTTCCCGCATCGCGAGCATGGCCGCCTCCCGGCCGAGCGCTTCGAGGTCCGAGCCGACGAACCCCTCCGCATCGGCCGCGATCTTTCGGATGAGCCGGTCCCGTGTGGGATCGTCGAGGTCGATATTCTGCTGGGAGAAGAGGTCGACGATCTTCCTCCTCCGGAGAGAGCGCCGGAGCCCCTCGTCGTCGCTCGCCGCAACCGCGGCGCGATGGCTCCGCACATCCTCAACGCTCGCACGGCGGCCGGCACCGACCGCGAGCACCAGGTCCTCGATCTCGTTCTCCGAGAGCCCCTCGGTCACGTCCACGAGGTCTTCGATCGCAGAACCCTCGATCGGCATGTAGCGGGTGTGGATCTTGAGGATCTTCTCCCGGTCGTCCCGCCCGGGCTCGCCTATGTAGACAAGCCGGTCAAACCGCCCGGGCCGGAGCAGCGCCGGATCGACCATATCCGGCCGGTTCGTCGCTCCCATCACCACCACGCCCCGGAGTTCCTCAAGCCCGTCGATCTCGGTGAGGATCTGGTTTAAGACGCTCTCGATCACGTGCGACTCGGTGCCGCCGCCGCGGGCGGGGGCAAGAGCATCCAGTTCGTCGAAGAAGATGATGGACGGCGCCACCTGCCGGGCCTTCTTGAAGACCTCGCGGACAGCCCGCTCGCTCTCGCCGACCCACTTCGAGAGGAGCTGGGGGCCTTTGACGGGCACGAAGTTCGCCCCGCTCTCGCTCGCGACCGCCTTTGCGATCAGGGTCTTCCCGGTCCCCGGCGGGCCGTAGAGGAGGACACCCTTCGGGGGCTCGATACCGAGGTCTTCGAACTGCTCCCGCCGGGTGAGCGGGTACTCGACCGCCTCGCGGATATCCTGTTTCGCCTCGGTAAGGCCGCCCACGTCCTCCCAGGTGGTGTGCGGCACCTCGAGGAGGATCTCCCGCATGGCGCTCGGGCCCACGTCGCGGAGGGCGTCACGGAAGTCCTTGCCCTGCACCTCCATCTTCTCGAGGATCTCCGGCGGGATCTCCTCGGCCTCGAGGTCGATCTCGGGGAGATAACGCCGGAGCGCCTTGATCGCCGCCTCACGGGCGAGAGCGGCGAGGTCCGCCCCGACAAACCCGTGGGTCTGCTGGGCGATGGAGGCGATGTCCACGCCTTCCCCAAGCGGCATACCCCGGGTGTGGATATGGAGCACCTGGACCCGGTCGTCCTCCGGCGGGACCCCGATCTCGATCTCCCGGTCGAACCGGCCGGGACGGCGGAGGGCGGGGTCGATGGCGTCGAGCCGGTTCGTGGCCCCGATCACCACGACCTGCCCCCGCTCCTCGAGCCCGTCCATCATCGTCAGGAGCTGGGCCACCACACGCCGCTCGACCTCCCCGGTCACCTCCTCGCGCCGGGGGGCGATCGAGTCGAGTTCGTCGATGAAGATGATGGCCGGCGCATGCTGCCGGGCGTCCTCAAAGACCTCGCGGAGCCGTTGTTCACTCTCGCCGTAGTACTTCGAGATCACCTCGGGTCCCGCGATCGATATGAAGTGGGCTCCGCTCTCGCTCGCGACCGCCTTTGCGATCAGGGTCTTCCCGGTCCCCGGCGGGCCGTAGAGGAGGACGCCCTTCGGAGGCTCGATACCGAGCTTCCGGAAGATCTCGGGGTGGCGCATGGGAAGCTCAATCGTCTCGCGGACACGCTGCAGCTCGCCCTTCAGGCCGCCGATATCCTCGTAACTGATCCGTTTGACGCCCTCAAACCCGGCGGCGGGTTTCTCGGAGAACTCGATCTTCGTATTCTTGGTGATGATCACGGCGTTCTCCGGCTCCACCACCACGGCCTTGAACGCGACGAGCTGGGGCTGCATGAACGGGAGCCCCGCCTGGATCGGCACGGAATCGTTCTTCACGACGGGAAAGTCGATCAGCTTGTTGACGACGCTGCTGTAATTGATGGGGAGCTGTTTCGGGAGGTCTTCGGGAGGCGCGAGCACCACCCGTTTCGCCTCGACCTCCTCGTCCAGCGTCTTTATCTTTATACGGTCCCCGATGCTGGCACCGGTGTTGAGCCGGGTAAAATTATCGATCCGGACCTTCCCCTGGTGCCAGTCGTTCACCATGGCACGCCAGACCTTGGCCACGGTGCGGCGCTTTCCTTCGATAGCGACAAGGTCTCCGGGGCTGAGCCGAAGCTGCAGCATGGTGTCGGGGTCGAGCCGTGCCTTGCCCGCCCCCTGATCCTCCGGATAAGCGCTATCTACCTTCAAGTATATCTCGGGCATTACCTCTAATTCTTATATTTCGGGGATTTATAAGTACTGGAGGCGCATGAACGTACTTCTCTTCGATCCGTTCAACGGGGCCGCTGGCGACATGATCATCGGTTCGCTTCTCGATCTGGGGGCGGACGAGGGGCTTGTCCGGGCAGCCATGCGTTCCGTCGTCGGCGAACCGACAATAGAACGGGTAGACCGCTCCGGGATCCGTGCAGTCCAGGTGAGAGCGCATGCCCCGGTCGACCACCGCACGCTTGACGAGGTGCTCGACCGGGTGGCCGAAAGCGACGCCCCCGCCGGCGCACGGGAGATGGCCCGGCGGGTCTTTCTCCGGATCCACCGGGCCGAAGAGAGCATCCACGGGACCGGGGCGCATTTCCACGAGGTGGGTGCGGACGACGCCGTCGCCGACGTGGTCGGCGCCTGCACCGCCCTCCACTCCCTCGACGTCGATGGGGTGACCGTCCTCCCGGTCGCCCTCGGCCGGGGGTTTGCCGTCGGGGCTCACGGCACCTTCCCCATCCCGGCTCCCGCGACTGTCGCGATCCTTGCCGGGTCGGATCTTCGAACCGTCCCCGGCGACGAGGAGCGGGAACTCTGTACCCCGACGGGGGCCGCTCTCCTCGCCGAGTTCTCGACGGTCCGGCCGGAGGACCTCGGCCCGGCGGCGATCAGGGCGGTCGGCTACGGGGCCGGGAGCAGGAACCCCCGGGGAAGGCCGAACGTCCTCCGCTCGATGCTTCTTGCGGCGGAGGAGCGGGCCGGCGGCGACCGGGTCGACATCCTCGAGACGAACGTGGACGACGTCACCGGGGAGGCTCTCGCCTACACGATAAACCGCCTGATGGAGGAGGGGGCACGGGACGCAAGCGCCATCCCGGTGGTGATGAAGAAGGGGCGGAGCGGCCACCTCGTCCGGGTCGTCTGCTGCCCCGATGCGACCGACCGCCTCGTGGGGGTGATGGGCGCCGAACTCGGGACGCTCGGCATCCGCTGCATACCGATGGTCCACCGGGCGGTCGCCGAACGGACGGTTGAGCAGGTCACGGTGTCCATCCGTGGCCGGGAGCTCGCCGTGGACGTCAAATGCGGGTGGTCGGGGGGGAAGATCACCTCGTTCAAGGCGGAGTACGAGCAGGCGGCGGCGTGCGCCCGGGACCTCGGCATCCCGCTCCGCGAGGTCACCGGCGCCGTCGAAGCGGCGGCACGCCGCCTCTTCATCGAGCGGGGCGTGCTCGCGCCATGAAACCGGACCGGGTCAGCACGGGGAGCCGGCCCCTCGACGACCTGCTGGGCGGGGGACTCGAGCGGCGGACGATCACCCAGATCTACGGCGAACCCGCGAGCGGCAAGAGCACCCTCTGCCTGTTGGCGGCGGTCGCGAGCCTCCGGGCGGGGAACGCGGTCGTCTACATCGATACCGAAGGATTCTCGGTGGAACGGTTCACCCAGGTAGCCGGGGGGCATGCCGCGGAGTTTGCGGACCGGCTCTACCTCTTTGAACCGATCGATTTTGCCCAGCAGGGGGCGATGATCGCCGATACGGAAGGGCTGCTCAGGAAGAAGGATGGCGCCCCCGTCGACCTCCTGGTGATGGACTCGGCGACCGCCCTCTACCGGACGGAACTCGACCTCGGGCGGGAGGCGGTGCGGAAACTCTCGCACCACACGATAAAACTCCTGGGCCTCGCAAAGAAGTACGATATCCCCGTCCTGATCACCAACCAGATCTACGTGGATGTGGAGCGGGATCGGGTCTCCGGCCTTGGGGGGACGGCGCTTGAGCATATATCAAAGGCCATCGTGAGGCTCGAAAAGAGAGATAGCGTCCGGCGGGCCATGCTCCGGAAGCACCGGTCCCGGCCGGAAGGGCTCTCGTTCGATTTTGTGATCACCGAGGACGGGATCAGAACGGTATAACGCCCGAAAAGACCGTCTCGGCGGGGCCTTCCATCGTGACGGCCTCCCCGAAGCGGATGATGAGCGGGCCGCCTTTCGTCTCGACCCTTACCGTCTCCCCGACGTTCCCGAGGTGGTGGGCGACCGCCGCCGAGGCCGTGGCGCCGGTGCCGCAGCTGAATGTTTCGGCCTCGACGCCGCGCTCGAACGTCCGGATCCGGAGGGTGTCGTTGCCGGCGCTCTCGACGAAGTTGACGTTCGCACCCTCCGGGAAGGTGGGGTGGTTCCGGATGGCCGGGCCGACGGCGCCGATATCGACGGCGCCGATCTCTTTGACGAAGACAACGGCGTGGGGGACCCCGGTGTTTGCGGCATAAACGGTGAACCCGCGGATCTCCTCCCGGTACTCGCCGTTCCCGACGGCGGGGACGGCTCTCCGCTCGAACGCGGGTGTCGGCATGGTGATCGTCGCGGTGAACTCGTCGTCCGCGTACCGCATCGTCACCGGGACGACCCCGGCCCCGGTCTCGACCGAGCAGGACTCTTTGACGTAACCGGCGTCGTGGGCGTACTTTGCGAGGCACCGGATGCCGTTCCCGCACATCGCGGCCTCGCTCTCGTCGGGCTGGAAGAGCCGCATACGGACGTCGGCTTTATCGGACGCCTGGAGGAAGAGGACCCCGTCGGCGCCGATGCCGAACCTGCGGTCGCAGTAGAGCGCCGCGAACCCTCCCTTCATCTCTTCAGGGATGATCTCCTGTTGGGATTCGTCGATCAGGATAAAGTCGTTGCCGTTTCCCTGCAGTTTGGTGAACGCGATCTCCATGGTGTAGCCTCTCTATGGTAGGTATTGGGAGCGGCGGGAGATAAACCGTGGGGGTTGGGTGAGGGATGGCAGGATCTTTGATACGGTCTCCTATCTTCCCTGTAGAGAGTATCGATCCCGGTCGAGAGGTCGCGGATCTTACAGTATGTCGGGAAGGGCTTGCTTGGGTCCGGGATGTTGTGCCTAAACAGTTCGGGACCTAACTCGACGATACCTCGTGCCCCTTTTCGACGGGGTAACCCTCCGTGCCGGGGTGCCCGGGAGTGGGAAGGCCTCCCGTATACCGGTTGAGAAAATCCCGGGCGCCCTCAGAGAGCCGGTAGCGGACGAACCGCCCGTCCCTCTCTGCGGTGACGATCCCTCCGGCCTTGAGCTCCTGCATCTGCCGGGAGATCGCCGAGCCGAAGAGCCCGAGGTGTTCTGCAAGATCGCTCCGGGTTGTGTCCGGAGATCCGAGGAGACACCCGAGTACCGCACGGGAGGAATCTTCCCGCAGGCTGATGAAAATGCGCTGTTCGAGGTCGGTATACCTCTGGTTTCGGGCGAAGTGCCCGGTGCGGTTCCGGTAGCCCACGGCGGCCACCTTGCCTTCCCTGATAAGCGTACTAAGATGGTATCGGAGCCTTCCTCTCGATACACCCGTCAACTCGCCGAGTTCCCAGGCACCGGCACCCGGGTTTGCGGCGATCCGCTGGTAGAGGTCGAACCGGAAGTCGTCATTGAGGATGGTGCATCTGGTCACCCGCCGGAACCCGAGCGGCACAAGAGCGCTAAGGAGGTAGAGGAGTTCGCCGGGGAAGAAGCATGCGGGGAGGACCATGAGCAAAACGTGGGAAATCATCACCCGGAGCGGCAGGCTCTGGACCATGTTCTCCTCAAAGTCGTACATCTCGTTGGGGCATTCTTCCGTCGCAGGCTTGGTTATGTAACCGGCGGTTGCCGTGCCCGGGAGCGCAATGTCTGTGAGGGTCACGGCAACGAGGAGAATGGAAAAGATCCGGCCCCACCGCACCATGCTGGATAGTCGCCGGAAGAATTGTTCAATGTTTCGATATTCACCGCCAGCCGAACGTGTAGTCCTCGGTCCCGTCCACATCGGCGCCATAGACCTCGAACCACCATGTTCCGGGATACAGGCCGACAGAATCCTCTATGCTCATGTATATTCTTCCGTTCGTCGTGCCGTCGTATGAATCGTAATACGGTCCGAGCACGGTGTCCGGTGCGTACACCGTCAGCCGAAGCGAGTCGGACGAGTCGCCCCAGTTCAGGTCGATGGTGAGCTTCGTTGTGCCTGCGGCAACATTGAGCGAGTACCAGTCAGTCTCGCCCTGCGTGATGCTGCCGACGTTCATCGGCATAAACACCGGGCCGTCTTCGAGCATCGTATCCCCGGCCGGGGTTACGATGTAGTTATGACTTCCAGTCCCCTGCGCCGCCACTGTCGGGACCAGCAGCGCCGCAGCGATCACAATAAACGTTGCGATTTTGCAAAGTTCCATAGAGCATCGTAGAGGAATTTCTACAACAACTATATGCCTTTTACGGCCACCGCAGCTACATGTCGCACGACGTGTAGCTGCGGTGGCCGTAAACTATATTGAATCCTGTTCCCTGACAAAAGAGCGTGGATGCCTGAACGGTATCCCGCGATGGCCGGGATCCTCGGTTGGCATCGTGCCTTGAGGCTAATGGTGCTGCTGGCTGCATGAGGATAGCCGTTGCGGTCCCGTAGCCTCCAGGGATACGTGCGAATGGAGGTCCGGAACCTGAAACACCTCTCCGGAATCGGCGCCCTTATCGTGGGGCTGTCGATCGCCAGCGTCGTCTTTGTGCTGGCGGGATGGAACGCGTTCGCAGTGGACTGCCCGTAATGTGAACGGCGGCCAGAGTGACGGGCAGGGTAGTCCCTGCCCGTCCGACACCACAATCGTACAAGAGACCTGCTATGACGACCGAACCGGGAACGTACACCCGAGCCGTGGTCCCGGCAGTTCTTCTCATCGCGGTGATCTGTATGACAATTACCCTGTTCTGGCCGGACGGAGAGGTACATGTTATAGACACTACGAGCGGGCGTATCGTCTTCTGCGAGAACATCACCACCGGCACCCATGCTCTGGGGCGAGCCTGGATCGATTCAGACCTCAACGAGACGGTTGCTTCTCCAGGCGCGGATGTCGTGACCGGGCTTGGCGGAAACACGTTTACGATCACCTGCATCAACCGGAACCACGGCCTCTTCGATCCCGCCCGCGCCTCGTTTACGCTGACCGTCCGGGACGCCGCGGGCAGGCCGTACAGCGAATCCGTCACCCTGGATCGGGCCGGTACAAAGACCATATCCATCTCTCTCATCGCGGAGGAGGCGGGTGAAGGAGCGTTTCGGATCTCTGCGACGGGCATCCGGTAGGATGAGCAATAATTACAGATACCTGCACCAGACCAGAGCGGAGATCCGTTCGGGGCAGACCGGACTCTTCGGGGGATCGCGTGGCGGCGGAACGGGTCTTTACCGCGAGCCCAAAGGCAGTTTGCCGACCATGCCACGGGCCGGCCCTGCCGGGTCGTTCTCGCCCTGCTCCTGAATAAGAACGCCCGGGATCGTCCGGTCTCCACCCATACCTATATACCCCTCCCGAAACCAACCATAGGGTGCGTATGGCCATGAAACTCAAACTCCTGGAGCTGACCGACGACAGGGCCCGGATACTCTTCGAAGGTGAAGGCATCACCTATGTCAATGCACTCGCCGCCGAACTCCTCAACGATCCCGGGGTGGACGTGGCGCAGCACAGGCAGGTATTCCGATTCGCAGACCCCGAACTGGTCGTCACCACGATCGGCGGCCGGCATCCTCTTCCTGCAATCACCGACGCGGCAAAGCGGCTCTCCGGCACAGCAAGCGAACTCCTCCGGCAGATGGAAGCCCTCGAGGCCGCATAGGCGGAAATCCGCACAGGCCGGGGACCTGCACGGGGCAGCCATGACAAAGAGCGCCGAAGGCTTCACCCGGATCGCCCGGGAAGTCTTTGCCCCCATCTATCCTGTCATCGCAGAGCAGGTGCTCGCGTGGTCGGGGATACAGGAAGGTCTCGCGCTGGACCTCGGCAGCGGCCCCGGCCTCCTTGCCGCCGCACTTGCCGAGAAGAGCAGTCTCTCTGTCATCGCGCTTGATACCGATCCGGCGATGGCCCGGATCGCCCGGGAGACTGCCGCCGGTTACACAGATCGGATAATCCCGGTCACCGGCGATGTCCACTGTATGCCGATCAGAGACAGCTCCGTCTCCCTCATCGTCAGCCGCGGATCGATCTACTTCTGGAGAGACCGGCCGCAGGCGTTCCGCGAGATCGAGCGGGTCCTCCGGCCCGGTGGCGCCGCATTCGTCGGCGGGAGCTTTGGAACCTCCGCACTCCGGGACGAGATCTTTCGCGAGATGCGGCGGCGAAACCCGGACTGGGACCGCGATGTCGCCAGAAGGAGCGGGTGGGCGACCCCCGGGGTGCTCCGCCGGGAACTTGCGGCGAGCGGGGTCGTCTCCTCCCGCGTCCGGGAAGAAGAAGCAGGGTTATGGGTAGAGATCAGGAAGGTCTGATCCCCTTTTAGTCGGCACGCTCGGTGAAGATGATCGTCCCGGCGATCCGGGTGATCTTCACCTTCACCGTCTGGCCCGGTTTTGCATTCGCGACATACATCGTGTAGCGGTCGATCTTCACCACACCGTCGCCGCGCTTCGAGAGGAACTGCGGGGTGACGTCCATGATGGCGCCTTCGGTCGGTTTCGCCGCCGCAGAGGGGTCAACGGTCGATCTCCGCTTCCTGACCGGCCGGTGGCCGCCGCAGGCGTCGCACCGGAGCGTCAGGATCCGGTCGCTCTTCACGAGACGGGTGTCGGGCTTACCGCACTCCGAGCAGATGACGTAGTCCTCGACGTAGCCCCGGATGATTGCATTGATCTGCTCCTGCTCGAACTTCCCGGAGAAGACGGCCCGCGTCCCCTCGATCTTGCCGGCGGTACCGAGCTCGCCGAGGAGGTGTTTCATCAGGTGGTCCTGGTCGCGCCGGAGGATGCCCGCAATCTCGGCGAAGTTCTCAAGGACCGTGGTCTTCCCCTCGATGAAGGCACGGGCGACAGGAACCGTGAACCGATCTTCAAACTCCGTCGGCTCCGTGATATTGGTATACGCCTTCTTCAGAAGGTCTTCATATGACGGGGTCATACCCCAGTATTGGTCGCGCCACGTCAAAAAGTGAGTACCTCACGAACGGGCTTGCACACGCTTATGTAGATAGGCAGCCCACCAGTTTTACAGTATGTTATCGGCTCAGGACCTTGCATTGCTGCGAAAAACCCTCGGGCGCGACCCGACCGACGTCGAGCTTGCCTGTTTTGAAAACCTCTGGAGCGAACACTGCAGTTACCGGTCCACGAAACCTCTCCTCAAGACGCTGCCGACGGAGGGAAGCGAGGTGCTGCTCGGGCCGGGGGACGACGCCGCGATCGTGCGGTTCAGTGATACCTGCGCCCTCGCCATCGGGATGGAGAGCCACAACCACCCAAGCTACGTCGACCCCTACGACGGCGCCGCGACCGGCGTCGGCGGGATCGTCCGCGACATCCTCTCCATGGGCGCCCGCCCCATCGCCCTGATGGACCCGCTGTACTTCGGCCCTCTTGAGAGCGAGAAGAACCGCTACATCTTCGAGCACGTCGTCGCCGGGATCGGTGATTACGGCAACTGCATCGGAGTGCCGGTCGTCCGGGGCGAGCTCGTCTTCGATCCCTCTTACTCGGGAAACCCGCTCGTGAACGTCGTCTGTGTCGGCATCGTGGACCCGGACCGCTACATCACCGCCCGGGTGAAGGTGCCGGGCAACCGCCTGGTTCTGATCGGCTCCTCGACCGGGCGGGACGGCCTTGGGGGGGCGTCGTTTGCCTCCCGCGACCTCTCTCTGGATGCAGAGGCCGCCGACCGGCCGAGCGTCCAGGTTGGGGACCCCTACACCGAGAAGCTCCTCATCGACGCGATCCTTGCGATGGCAGAGACCGGGAAAGTCCTCTCCTGCCGTGACCTCGGGGCGGCGGGGCTTGCCGGGGCGTCGAGCGAGATGGCGAGCACGTTCGGGGCGGTCATCTACGCGGACCGGGTCCACCTCCGGGAGACCGGGATGGTGCCCCGGGAGATCATGCTCGCCGAGTCCCAGGAGCGGATGCTCATCGAGGTGGCTCCCGGCGACGTCGCCCTGATGGGAGCGATCGCGGAGAAGTACGATCTCCGGTGGAGCGAGATCGGCGAGGTGATCGCCGACCCCCGCTACATCGTGAAGTTCCACGGCGAGGTCGTCGCCGACCTTCCGATCGACCTTCTGGTCGGCGGGGCGCCGCTCTGTGCCTGGGAGAAGAAACCGTATGCGGCAGAGACGCCGTTCGTCCGCCCGAAGACCGCGGTAAAGGACCTCGCGCTCGCGGTCCTCGCGCACCCGGATGTGGCAAACAAGGACTGGGCCTACGAGCAGTACGACAGGGACGTCCAGCTCCGGTCGGTCTCGCTTTGCCACGACGCCGCGGTCCTCCGCCTCGAAGACAAAGCGCTCGTCCTCTCCTGCGGGTGCAACCCCCGGCACATCTACCTGAGGCCCTTCGAGGGGACGGCGAACGCCGTCATCGAGAACGCAAGCAACCTCGCCTGCCTCGGTGCCGACCCGCTCTGCATCGTCGACTGCCTCAACTTCGCGAGCCCCGAGCACCCGGAGGTCTTCTGGCAGCTTGAGCAGTGCGTCCTCGGCCTCGGGGACGCGGCGCGGAGGATGGCGATACCGATCGTCGGCGGCAACGTCTCGCTCTATAACGAGAGCGATGAGTTCGGGACGCAGATCAAGCCCACGCCGTCGCTCGGGATGGCGGGACGGGGGGAGGTCCGGGAGTGGGTGCCCCCCGCCGAAGGCGAACTCCTCGCCCTGATCGGGAAGACACTGCCCGTCTTCGGGGGATCGGTCCTCGACGCCGTCACGGGGTGCGGCGGCCCGGCGCCCGCGATGGCCGACCCGGCCGCGGTCAGCCTCGTCCGGGATCTTGTCCGGGACAACCGGGTCACGGTCGCGACCGACCTCTCCCGGGGTGGGCTCCTTGCGGCGCTCGTGAAAGTCGCGCCGCGCGCGGACGTCAGCCTCGCCGGCGATCCCCTCGAAGAACTCTTCTCCGAGACCTACGGCCGGTTCCTGGTCGCGGTCCGGGACGAAGCGGCCCTTGCCGGGGTGGAGCACAGGACCATCGGCACGGTCGGCGGCGACGCCCTCACCCTCCGGCTGAAGGGTGAGACGGTCGTCATCACGCCCGGCGAGCTCGAGACGGCGCTCACCTCGACGACCCGGCTGATGCGTTACTGAACAACCCTCTCTTTTTCCGACCGGCGGACGAGATCGACAAGGGCATCCATGCCCTCTCCTGTCCGCACATCCCGCACCGTGAACCCGACCACGCCCCGGGCGTCGGCGCCCCGGCCGGCAAGCATCGCCTGCAGCCGCTCAAGGGTCTTTCCCGGCATCCCGCGTGATGTGCAGAAGACGACCGCGGGTTTCCCCTCGATGCCCACGAGAGCCTTGAACGCCGCGTTGACCGCGGGTGTCGGGTTGCCCGCCCATACGGGGGTCCCGACGACGACGACCTCGTAGCCGGCAACGTTGATTGTGGCGGGTTCGATAGCGGCGAGTTCCCCCCTCATGGCCCGCGGAGCGCCTTTGAGGTACATTCCCATCTTCGAGTAGCCCGCAAGATCCCTGACCGCGACGAGATCGCCTTTGATCGCGGCGGCGAGCCGTTCAGCGACGGTCCGGGTGTTGCCGGTCTCCGAATGATAGATGATGCAGACAGACATACCCTCCGGTTGGCCGAAGGGTATAAACGGGTATCGACCGGAGAAAAAAAGAACGGAAGGTGGTTACTTCCGGAACTGCGGCATAAACCCGCGGAGTTCCTTCCCGACCTCTTCGATCAGGTGCTCCTCGTCCGCTCTTGTCAACGCAGTGAAGACCGGGCGGTTCACCATGTTCTCAAGCATCCACTCCCGCGCGAACTCGCCGTTCTGGATCTCCTCAAGGATCTCCTGCATCGCCGCGTAGGTCTCCGGCCCGATGACACGGGGGCCGCGCGTCAGGTCGCCGTACTGGGCGGTGTTGCTGATCGAGTCGCGCATCTTCGTAAACCCGCCCTCGTAGATCAGGTCGACGATGAGTTTCATCTCGTGCAGGACCTCGAGGTACGCCATCTCCGGCGCGTACCCGGCGTCCACCAGGGTTTCGAACCCTGCCTTGATGAGCGAGGTCACCCCGCCGCAGAGGACCGCCTGCTCCCCGAAGAGGTCGGTCTCGGTCTCCTCGGCAAACGTCGTCTCGAGCACCACCGCCCGGGTTGCGCCGATGCCGCGGGCGTAGGCGAGCGCGATAGCACGTGCTTTTCCGCTGTAGTCCTGGTGAACGGCAATCAGGGCCGGGACTCCCTTCCCTTCCTCGTAGGTCCGCCGGACCATGTGACCGGGCCCCTTCGGGGCAACCATGACCACGTCGACGGCGGGCGGGGGGACGATCTGCCCGTAGTGGATGTTGAACCCGTGCGAGAACATCAAGCAGGCGTTCTCTTTCAGGTGGGGGCTGATCTCGGCGCGGTAGACCGCTGCCTGGCTCTCGTCGGGGAGGAGGATCTGGATGATATCGGCGTGCTTGACGGCGTCCGCCACGGGATAAACATCGAAACCGTCTTCGGATGCCCTCTGCCAGCTGCTGCCGGGCCGCAGGCCGATGACGACCTGACAGCCGGAATCACGCAGGTTCAGCGCCTGCCCGCGTCCCTGGGAGCCGTAGCCGATGACGGCGATGGTCTTGCCCCCCAGGAGGCGGGGGTCTGCGTCGGACTCATAGTATTTCTGGACCATAGATTCTCACTCCCGGTTGGGCAGCAAACCAGATAAATATTATATGGAGAAACTGCTCTCACCCCGGGGATTATTTTAATGTTGATGAAGAGAAACCTTATTCTCTATACACTATTGAGGATTTGTAATGGAACTGCCAGATGTCCAGTCCAGCCTGCCGGAGGTCCGTATCAACCTGACCAGGGTGGGTGTGAAGAACGTTCAAAAACTCGTTGAAGTCGCCCGACCCGGCAAGCGGCCGGTCATCTTCATCTCCAACTTCGACGTCTTCGTCGACCTGCCGGGAAGTCTCAAAGGTGCAAACCTCTCCCGGAACTTCGAGGTGATCGACGATGTGCTCCAGCAGGCCATCGACGGGGAGGTGAAGGTGATCGAGGAACTCTGCAGCGTGGTGGCGAGGAAGCTCCTCGACCGGCACGAGTACGCGGAGCGGACCGAAGTCCGGATGCAGAGCCAGTTCATGGTCCGGCGGGAGACGCCGATCAGCGAGACGAGCTGCCACGAGGTGGTGAACGTTCACGCGAGCGCGATAGCCCAGAGGAACGACGGGAGCCCGATCATCAGAAAGAGCATCGGGGCCGAAGTGACCGGAATGACCGCCTGCCCCTGCGCCCAGAACATCATGAAGGATCATGCCCTGCACGTCCTTGAGAACCTGGGCGTGGCGGAGGATAAGATCGATGCGTTCTTCGAGGAGGTGCCGATGGCCACGCACAACCAGCGCGGGCGGGGGTTCCTCTGTATCGAGACCGACGACGACCAGCACGTCAGCCTCGAGAAGATCATCAAGATCCTGAAGGATTCCATGAGTGCGCGCATCTACGAACTCCTCAAGCGGGGCGACGAGAGTTACGTGGTGATGGAAGCCCACAAAAACCCCCGGTTCGTTGAAGACTGTGTCCGCGAGATGGCCCGCAAGGTGATCGCGCAGTTCCGCGATCTCCCCGGAGATTCCGTGGTTACCATAAAACAGACGAATGAGGAGAGCATCCACCAGCACAACGCATACGCGGAGCGGAAGGCGACAATAGCCGAACTCGTCGCGGAGATGGATGAGGGGGCATTATAAGGTTAATATTATTCATATGTTTTTATAATAAGTTAACCTATTTTACTAATAAATATTACAGGAACTTAAATCCGTAATATTTGAAAATGTACCGAAACGAAAGTTATAAACTCTGTTTCCTTCATATTCCCTTTTGACGTACCCACGTACGTTTCCAGTACACAATTGTGTGGTAACACAGGTACCGTGTTCAGAACACCATAATATCGGAATGAGGCGATATATTTGTCGAAAGTTGTAGAGATTTCCCCAACAACGAGACACGAAGGCCACTCGAAGCTCGTTCTGAAGGTCAACGATGACGGCATCGTCGAGCGTGGAGACTGGCTCAGCATTACCCCGGTGAGGGGAGTCGAGAAGCTCGCCATCGGCAAGACGATGGAGCAGGTTCCAAAGATTGCATCGCGCGTCTGCGGTATCTGCCCTATCGCACACACCCTGGCAGCTGTCGAGGCGATGGAAGCGTCCATCGGGTGCGAGATCCCCGAGGATGCAAAACTTCTGCGCTACATCCTGCAGTGTGCCAACAGGATGCACAGCCACGCCCTGCATAACATCCTCTCCCTCCCGGACATGTACATACCCGGGACCGACACGAAGATCAACCCGTTCACGAAGGAAGAACCGGTCAGGAGCGTTGCCCTCCGGATCCAGCGGATCCGTGAGATCGCTCAGACGATCGGCGAGACTGTCGGCGGAGAGGCCATCCACCCGAGCAACCCCCGCGTCGGCGGTATGTACAGGAACATCAGCCCGCGCGCGAAAGCAAAGATCTACGACCTCGCGAAGGAGGCCCGGGTTCTCACGCAGCAGCAGATGGAGTTCATGATCGCGGTCTTCCGGAACTACCAGAGGCGCGACTGGGCCGAAGTCGGCGGCGTTCAGGTCCCGATCCCGAAGGACCTCGGCTACCACAACCAGGGCTACATGGCCACCGCGCCGGTCTACGGCAGTTCCAGCCTCGACGAGAACCCCACCTGGTTCCCCGAGCGGTTCACCGAGGTCCGGCCCTGGGACTGGTATATGGGTGAGGTGGAGATCAGCGAGGCCGACCCGAACTACCCGATCGGCGGCACCACCCCCGTAGGCACAAAAGCCTGGCCCCAGATGGAGGCCTGCACCGGCGTCCCGCTCTACGACGGCCAGCCGATCGAGGTCGGGCCGCGCGCACGCCAGGCCATCTTCAAGAACTACGACGAGAAGGGCACTATCGGCCTGCAGGTTGCACGCCAGATGGAGTTCCCCGAGACCGCCTACGGCATCATCGATGCGCTCGACGCGCTCGACACCTCCGGAGCGGTGGTCGCGGAGACCATCCCGCAGGGCGATGGGTCCCTCGGATGGGCCGCGAATGAGGCTCCTCGTGGAACCGACGTCCACCTGGCCCGGGTCAAGGACGGCAGGGTGCAGTACTTCTCGATGCTCGTCCCGACCACCTGGAACTTCCCCACCTGCAGCCGTGCGCTTGAGGGCGCACCCTGGCGGCTCGCGGAAGTCGTCATGCGCGGATACGACCCCTGCGTCTCCTGTGCGACGCACATGCTGGTGATCGACGAAGACAAGAGGTTAGTGGCCCAGAAACTCATTCAGTGAGCGTACACGCATGCTATTCCGTGAGATCGTGATCGCAGGGTGCGGCAACCCCCTCTTCGGGGACGACGGATTCGGCCCTGCAGTCGTGGAGGAACTTCAGAAGTTACAACTGCCCGACAACGTCAAGGTCATCGATGCCGGCCTTGGCGCCCCTCACTTCCTCTTTACGTTGATGGAGGATGCACAGGTGCCGGTGAAGAAGCTGATCATCATTGATATCGCCGATTTCGGCGGAAAACCCGGTGATCTGGTGAAACTCCGGCCCGAAGACCTGCCGCCGGGCGCTTACCGGGATGCCCATTCGTGGGACCTCTCCGAGCCGCTGCAGCGATTAAAAGACGTCATCGATATCACGATCATCGGGTGCCAGCCGAAGCGTGTCGCGAGCCATGAGTTTGAACTGGGGCTCACTGAGGAGGTTGAAGGGGCCATTCCCAAGACGGTGCGGATCGTACTGGAGGAAATTGGGGTAGAATATGGGGCTGCTATCAACCATCAAGGAACGCATCTTTGGGCGTCGCCCGGAGAAAATCCCGGAGAGCAAGCCTGAGGCGAAGCCGGCCGCGAGTCAGCCGACAGAGCCTGAGGCGAAACCTGCAACGGGTAGGCCGCAGACGAAACCTGAGGCGAAGCCCGAGGCAAAACCGGAGATGAAGCCTGCCGCAAGCAAGCCGCAGGCGAAACCCGCGGTAAAACCCACTGATGTGATTGTAGAAAAAAAGGTGGAAGTTGTACAAAAGGAGGAAAAGCCTGTGGCAGAGAAGATTACGATAGGTGAATTACACCTGAGCGGATGTACGGGATGCCTCGTGACGCTTGCGGATAACTACGAGGGTCTCTTCAAGCTGCTCGATGATTATGCGGACCTGGTCTACGCACTGACCCTGGTCGATGTGCGCCACGTCCCCGAGATGGACGTGTGCCTGGTCGAGGGGTCGTGCTGTCTTGACGACAAACTCTCGGTAGAAGAACTGAAAGAAGCAAGGGCGAAGTCGAAGGTGCTCGTCGCTTACGGCGCCTGCGCGGCCTACGGCAACATCACCCGGTTCTGCCGGGGCGGTCAGTGGAACCAGCCCGGTCAGGAGGCGTTTGTGCCCATCAGTGAGGTCGTCGACGTCGACCTCTACATCCCGTCGTGTCCCCCGTGCCCCCAGGAAGTCAGGAACGTCGCCGTCATGGCCTACCTGCTGCTCCGGGGCAACGACGAGCAGAAGAACCTCGCGACCGCCTACCTGACCCCGCTGATGCAGCTTGCACAGCGCGGCAACGAGGCCTGCGGCTGCGACCTGATGTATGACGTCATCAACCAGGGGCTCTGCATGGGGTGCGGAACCTGTGCCGGAACCTGCCCGGTCCGCGCTGTCACGATGGAGTACGGCAGGCCGAACGTGAACCGCGACCTCTGCATCAAGTGCGGCGCCTGCTACTCGCAGTGCCCGCGGAGCTGGTTCAACTTCGACGTCATGAACAACTACGAGGGCATCATGGATGCCATCAAGGGAGCCATGCAGTGAGGTGAGAAAGATGGACGTACTCGGTAACTACAAGTCCGCGATCTCGGCACGCTCGACGGATAAGGATATCCTGAAGAAGGCCCAGGACGGCGGTATCATCACGACGCTCTTTGCCTATGCGCTCGAAGAAGGCATCATCGACGGTGCCATCGTCGCAGGCCCGAGCAACGAGCCCTGGAAGCCCGAGCCCATGGTCGCGACCACGAAGGCGGAGCTCCTGGCCGCTGCCGGAACGCGCTACACCATCAGCCCGAACCTCTACCTGATCAAGGAGGCGACCCGCAGCTACGGCCTGGACAGGGTCGGTATCGTCGGTACGCCCTGCCAGATCCAGGCAGTCCGGAAGGCGCAGCTCTACCCGATCGGCATGCGCGACGTCGACGACAAGATCGCTCTTGCGCTCGGGATCTACTGCATGGAGAACCTCTCCTACCAGGCGCTCGAGGCCATGGTCGAGGACCACTGCAACCAGAAGATGGAGTCCGTCAAGAAGATGGATATCGGCAAGGGCAAGTTCACGGTCTACACCGAGCGCGGTGCCGTCAGCCAGATGCCCCTGAAGCTGATCCACAAGTACGTGCAGCCCGGCTGCCACGTCTGCCTGGACTACGTCGCGAACCTCGCCGACATCTCCAGCGGTTCCGTGGGCAGCCCCGACGGCTGGAGCACGGTCTTTGTGCGGAGCACCAAGGGTAACGCCGTCTGGGACGGTGCCATCAAGGCAGGCTGCTTCGAGACGAAGCCGATGGACCAGGTCAAGCCGGGCCTCGACCTCGTGAGGAAGCTCGCCACCGAGAAGATCACGAAGAACCAGAAGAACGTGGATGCACGTAAGACCGTGGGCCTCAAGGCGGACGGAACCCCGAAGGGTCTCCGGAACCCCTACGAGTCCCCCTGAAACTCTCTTTTTTCAGTCGCCCGAACGGACGGCGCACGCGAAGGGCCAGCTGCCGGCAAACGCAGGGCTGCGAGCCCGGTAGGCGCCCGCCTGACCGGTACCCGGCAACCGCTGGTCTCTCCTTCTCACCAGACCGTCTCGCCGTCCCCTACACTGTCGGATCGCGAGGACGCGAAGGCCACAGAGAGATGTCGTCAACACCCATATTGCCTGACTCCGCAAACCACCGTGTCTTCGCGCGAGGCTCATCGCTATGGCACACCGGGGTTTCCTGCCGGAACCATGCGGTCGGTCCTCTCGACCCGGAAATCGCGGGTGAATACTCCGGAAAAACGTGAAAATCGAGGATGGGGGCCTTCCGGCCCCAGTCCCGGGTCTACGCCGGCGGGAGATGGCAGTGGCTCTCTGCCGTCATAGAGTATCGTTAGAGGGTATGCCGGGTGCCGTGTTCGTATTCAGTCCCTGAACAGTACCTGGTAGGTTGCTGTTTCTGCTCCAAAAAAGGTCCTGCAGAACTCCGCCGCCTTCGAGGGTTCGTATTCCTTGCAGCTGAAGATATCAAGGTAGGCGGCGTTGGTCTCGTTTGCGAAGTGCCCCGAGACCAGCGATGTCTCGATGAGCTGGGTCATGGAGAACCCTGCGACCCTCTCGTTCGGGCCGAAGTGGATGATCTGCGGTTCGCCGAACCTGTGCATGTCGATGAGGTCGCACAGTTCGATGATGAACCGGTGAATCTTCTCCGCGTCCCTGATCGATGCCGGGTCGCATCCCTTCAGGTCCACGCTCGTATACAGTCCCCAGCACCCGCGTTGCCTGAACTGCGCAACGATCTCTGCGTCGCTTACTGCCTCTGCCATAACGTTGTTTGCCACAGCGTTGTTTGTCATTACCTTACTTGCCATGATATCACCTTCGAGAGGATCTCGTGATCGATCTGATCCCTGTAATTTTTGATAGTTCAGATTTTAAACTTATCCCTCGCACTAATGGAGAATAACCGTTATTTCCCCGTTACCCCAGAGCAATATCTCCCTATCGGAAATACTACGCCTAATTTACGCCATATTGTTAAATTGATGACTTTACACCGTTTATCTGACGATTCGTATGTAAATAACCCATTCTAAATAATACTTAGTATGATTTTCATTCAGCGTTAGAATTTTCCGGCGGCCTCTGCTCCGGGGACTCATGGACGATCGGGGCCGTGAAAAAAACCTCTTTTTACGGTACGGTCACCTGGTTTATTTTCGAGGATGAAAAACCCATATCAGGGGATGTATAAACTTTTGCCCCAGAACCAGCCAGTACCCCGACCGAAAGGCAACCGGACAGTGGCTACGGGGCCATCCTCCCGGGTCCAGATACCGGGTATCTCCACTTCCCGCCGCGCACCTCCGCGCTCCCTCATCAAGCACCCCGCCGGGAGGCGGAGGGGGGACATGCCGCACGCCCGGGCTCTCACCGGGCGATCGGGCCCCTGGTGCGCGCGCCGGGCATGGGCGCGGCGATCTCCCGGGCCGGGATACCGCCTGCCGCAGACTGGGCAGGTGAACTCACCTGTCCAGAACCCTTCCTGCCGCGATCTCCGCAAGCGTCCGCCCGGAGACGACCGACCAGGGCTCCGTCGCGACCGGGTCGCGGCCGGGATCCGCCTCCGCGTCATCCATCTTCACAAGGAGCCAGGCCTCGCCCTTCCCGGCCCTGAAGCGAGTGAGGGCATACCCGCCGCGGAGCTTCTCCCCCTCGAGCCAGACCGACACGTGGCCCCGCCCGAGCGCCTCGGCGACCCCGATCTCCCGCCCGCCCTGTCGTGCGAGGTTTTGGTAGGTTCCCCGGTCCCAGACGAGGACCGTCCCCGCCCCGTAGCTTCCCGCTGGGATGACGCCCTCGAAGTCGGCGTAGCTGATCGGGTGGTCTTCGGTGGGGACGGCGAGGCGTCTCTCCTTCGGGTTCACGGACGGCCCCTTCGGGACCGCCCAGGACTTCAGAACACCGTCGGCCTCCAGGCGGAAGTCGTAGTGGAGCGTGGTCGCGTCGTGCATCTGGATGACGAAGATAGGGCGATCTCTCGCATCCGCCCCATCTCCCGGTGGCTCCGACGTCCGGGAGAAATCCCGCTTCCCCCGGTAATCGTCGAGCGTATCCATGCATGAACACCGGCGGCGCCGGGGATAAGGGTTTTGTCCCGGCCTACACCTTTCGCCCGGATGAGGGGACGATCCTGACGTTCATCTTCTCCGAACCGATGATCAGGATCCCCTCCCCGGGCCGGAAGTTGAGGAGATCTTTTTCGCTCACCTCGAAGAACTTGGCGTTCTCCTGGGCCTGCTTCTTGTTCTCGGCCCGCATGCAGAACTTCACGGCGATGTTAGCGAGGATCTCCTCGTTGAAGTGGGCGATCAGCTGCGACGCGAGGATCAGCGAGACCCCGAACTTCCGCATCTCGGTGGCGTATTTGTTCAGCACCGCCTTGATCGCTGTCTTCGAGCCGCTCTTCTGGCTCACCAGGAGTTTCGCCTCGTCGACGATCACGAAGAGCCGGAACTTCTCCCGCTCGTCCCCTGCCCCGCGCGGGATCTCGCCTGTCGCCTGGAGGGTGTAGTAGATGCGCCGGAGGAAGAGGTCCGCAAAGAGGTAGCGCAGGTTCTCCGGGAGAGCGTTTAAGTTGATGTGCGTGATTCCGCCGGAGAGGATCGTGGGGAGAGATATCTTCTCCTCCCCCGAGAAGAGTTTGTAGTCGAAGATGTCCTCGAGGTAGGCCGGGATCGCCTCGTCCTCGCAGGACATGATCTCACCCTCGATGTCGTCGAAGTCGAGCACCCGCGTCCAGGTCGCGGTGTTTCCCGTGATCCCCGACATCCGGTAGCAATCCTTGATGATGTTCTTGATCTTTCTCCGCTGCTGGATGCCGAGCGTCGGAAAGTTGATGGAGATGGCGTCGACGAAGTCCGAGGTGGCCCGGAGCGGGGTGATCTCGTCGATGGCAGGATCGAGCTCCAGCGGGTTGAAGAAGTACTCCCCGCCCTCGCGGATCTTGTAGGACCGAATACTCCCCGTGCTCGCGGCCATATCCCCATGGAAGTCGATCAGGACGACCGGCATCGCCTGTGCCGCGAGCTCCGAGGCGATGCACCGGATCGTCTCGGTCTTCCCGGCACCCGAGCCGCCGAGGATGATCATGTGGCCGTTGTTGAGCCGTCCCGGCGACCAGTTGACCCGGTGCCCGCCCTGGGCGTGGCCGAGGAAGATGTCGAGCCCGCCGGGGCGGGGTGGCTCCGCCACCGGTTCCGGGGCCGGGCGGGGTGCGACGATCCGGCGGGGAGCAGGCGGCGGCGGCGGCGGCGCCTCTTCCTCCTCATCATCGGCAAAGACGGCGTCGTCCCACCTGTCCTCCTCCGGCTCTGCCCCCTCTTCGGCCGGAGGCACGGACGTTGCGGTGTTTGCCATCTTTGGGACGGGAGAGGCCTCTCCTTCGGCAGGATGGGGCTCTGCCGCCGGGGCCGGCCGGCCGATGACGATCTTTGCGGCGACGTCGGCCATCAGCGCCCGCCCGAGGTCGCGGAGGTGGGCGTCGTAGCGGTCCCGGTCCTTGACGATGAACCGGGCAAGGCCGACCCCGTCGTCCTGGGGCGCCTGCTCGAGGACGTAGATCGAATCGGCGATGAGGGAGAGCACCCTCGATAGTTCGCGGCGGTGAGTTGCCGAGGCCCGGATCCGGTCGCAGTCCTCGCCGCAGGCGAGGTAACGCAGAACGGTGAACGTCGAGTGGAACGACTCAAGGAGCATATCGTAGTGCTCCCGGACCTCCGGGTCGATCGCTTCAAGCATCCCCTTGAGGATGTACGCGAACTCCGCGGGGAAGGTGTAGACGACGCCGCCGACCCCGGCCCCGTCGAGGTCGTAGGCGTGGGCGAGGACCGCACACCCGGCGGCCTTGAGCCGGGCGGCGAACCGCTCGCACTCCTCGAAGAGCGCAGGGTTGTTGTTGAGGAGAAAACCGATGAAGGTCTCTTCGGTGCGGGGGAGCGATGATGGGAAGGTCTTGTTGACGTAAGAGCCCCTCACCGTTCCCGCGAGGAGGGCCGGGACGACCTCGTGGGTCTCGCGGGCGAGCGTCCGGAGGTCCAGTGCCCGGATCCGGGCCTCCGTCAGCGGCCGGGCGATCCCCTCTCCGGCGGGGGTCACCCGTACCACCGTCGTCCCGTGCCGGGAGGAGGACTCGATGAGACCGACTTCTGCGAGCGCAAAGAGCGGTCCGGACGTATAAGCGTAACAACTCTGCTCGACCACGCCCATCCCCTCCCCACGGGACGACGAGCTGTTCTGGGCGATGTAGATGTAGAGGAGCGTCTCGATGATGTCGCGGACTTCCTGCGTCCTGAACTCCCGCAGGTATTCGACGACGCCGGGAGGGAACGACTCTACCAGGGCGGGGAGCCCGGTATCTACATAGCCCATCGCTTTGAGTGCTTCGGTAAGATCTCTTGACACGGGTTCACCAGCGGATGCGTTCTCGCGGCACCAGGATGCTCCGGGCATCTGCCCTCCCGGCCCTTCTGTTTGATTGAGAACCGTTCCGACCGGGCACCGGCAAGTGCGCGGCACGGTGCGGGTCTGCGGGCAGCCGCTTCACTGAAGCGGGCGGTTGAACTAGTTTTGTTCTACGATCTATTAAATATAGGCTGTTTTTGACCCTCTACAGGGTTAAATCCCAGAGATTTCTGGTCCCATGACCTTTCCGGGAGGGGATCGGGTGCGCCTCGCCCCACCCCGTCGCATGAAACCGCGTCGCTACCCACATCGACAGTTCGCACAGGACCCGTGGGGGAGAGGGCGCAGCGACCGCGGGCCGCAGCGCATCTCCACGGCCTTCGCTCCCTGGAAACCCCAGATCTGTAAAAGCCGGCTTGCAGTCCGGCAGGATGCCCGCCGCACCGGGGAAAGGGAGCGTGGGAAGGCCGGGTGTGGAACCGGCCGGCGCGGGCTGTCCATCCTCCCCCGGTGCCGCGTCTCTCTCCCCTGAACCGCCGGAGAACCTGCCGGAATCGGCCGAACATTTACATGAAGAGATTTTTATATTTTAAAGTTATATATATCAGCAGTCAAGGTGGGTGTCCCGTGATTACCCTTACCGAACAGCAGCGAGTGGGTGTCCTCATAACCCTCCTTGCCATATCGGTCTTCCTGACCTACTACTTCCATACCGTCTTGATGCTCGGGACCGTCTTTTCGCACTTTTTCTACGTACCGATCATCCTGACCGCACTCTGGTGGGAGAAGCGGAGCGTGCCGGTCGCTCTCTTCCTCGGCGGGCTCGTCGTCGTCGGCACCCTCGCCTTCAGCCCGGACCCGCTGGTCCTGAACGATTACGCCCGTGTCCTGATGTTCGTCGTCGTCGCCCTCGTCGTCGCCTCCCTCTCCGGGCAGCTCAAGAGACGGGAGCAGGAGGTGGAGAAAGAGAGAAATCTCGCCCAACGCTACCTGGACGTGGCGGGCGGCCTCTTCGTCGTCATCAACGCCGACCACACCATCCAGCTCGTCAACCGCCACGGCTGCGAGCTGCTCGGCTACCGCGAGAAGGAGCTGACCGGGAGGGACTGGTTTGCAACCGTTGTCCCTGAATCATCCCGGGAGGCGCGGCGGCAGATCTTTGACGCCGCTATTGCTAACGGCACCGCCTTCCCCGGCCCGCGGGAGAACCCGGTCATCACCCGGAACGGGGAGGAACTCATCCTCACGTGGCAGGATACGGTGCTCACCGGCGATGACGGCAGGTCGATCGGGATCATCGGCTCAGGCTCTGATATCACCGACCGTATCAGGGTGGAAGGGGAACTGCGGGCAGCCCACGAAGAGGCAAACCTCTACCTCGACATCATGGTGCATGACATCAACAACGCCAACGCCGTCGCTCTCGGCTACACCGACCTGCTCACCGAGGTGCTGGAGGGGAAGGAGAGGCAGATGGTCTTGAAACTCAGGAACGGAATCAGCCGGAGCATCGAGATCATCCAGAACGTCTCGACGCTCCGGCGCCTCGTCTCCCGCGAGACCGTGACGAGACCCGTCGACCTCGACGCCGTCATCAGGGCCGGGATCGCGCACCATCCCGATGCCGGGATCGTCTACGAGGGAAGACCCGTCGGGGTCATGGCCGACGATCTCCTCCCGGAGGTCTTTGCGAACCTCATCGGCAACGCGGAGAAGTTCGGGGAGCCCGGCGTCGAGGTCACCGTCCGGGTCGAGGAGGGCGATGGGGCGGTCAAGGTCTCGGTCGAGGACACGGGGCCGGGCGTGCCGGACCGGGAGAAACCCCTCCTCTTCACCCGCTTCGCGCGGGGCACGAATGCCAGGAGCGGGAAAGGGCTCGGGCTCTACATCACGAAGATGCTTATTTCGCGCTACGGCGGCCGGATCTGGGTCGACGACCGGGTACCGGGCCACCCGGAGCGCGGCGCTGCATTCCGGTTCACCCTGCCCCGCTCCGACCAACCGTGGGAGCCGGCCGTAAAACAGGCGGTCACCCCCAGACCCTGACCGGGTCAAGGGCGGCATCGATGATCAGGTCGAAGTCGAAAGCGTCGAGCCAGCCCGCCTTCTCAAACATCTGCATGAAGCAGACACCCACGATCTTCGCTCCCGGGTGGGTTCCGACGGCCGCCTGCACCGCTTCTCTCGTGACCGGGACGCCCGGCATCGCAAGCCCGCCCATCAGGACGATCACCTCCGGGTTGACGCGGACCGCGTCGGCGGAGACCTGCATCCCGACGCCCCCAACCGGGCGGATGACCTTTGCCCCCGCTTCGTCCGCGTATGGCACGTAGACCTGCTCGACCGGGAGGTCCCGGACAGCGAACCCGAGGAGTTCGATGAACGGGGTGCAGGTGCCGGGGCAGCCGTAGTAGACGACCTGGTCGCCCGCACCAAGCCCCGCCCCGCGGAGGTAGGCCTTGAACGGCCGGAGCATCCCCGGGACGCCGGAGAGTTCCTCTTTGAGTTCCATGAAGGTCTGGTTATCGCCGGGGCATATACCGGTTCCGGATGGGGCAGGGGCAGAGCACCCCGCCGTCGTCCCCGTGCACCCGGAGGACGGAGGCGGTTTCCTGCACCCGGTGATGACGACGCGGGTGAAGATCTGGTGGGAGGTGGATGGGTGCCGGCCGGCAGAACGGGTGACCGCGACGGGCGGACGGGATGTCAAACGATTGTAGAAGTGCTTCTGGAGAGAAGAACGGTGAAGATTGTTATCTGCGGCAAGGGGGCAGCGGGAAGAGCACCGTTGCCGCGCTGCTTGTCCGCGGGTATGCACTGAGGAATCGTGCGGTTCCGGTGAGATGGATCTGAGCGGGCACAGCCCCTCCCGGTCATGCTCGGGCATGAAGGGATGTGGTTGGCCCGTCTGGTCAGGAAGGCTTGCTCGCTACGCGGAGATGGCCGCCGGCCGGAAAGGGTGACGGCGGGTCAGAGCATACCGCACCCGGAGAGGTGGTAGAGCCTCTTGACCTGTTCGGCCGCCTCCTCCGAGACGGTCTCCCCGATCCGGATGAGGATGGTGTCGATGTCTTCCTCGGGCATGCACCCGAGGTCTTCGCGGCCGGAAAGGATCTGGGCGGTGAGGTAACTCCAGTCCTCGCCCGAGAGGCGGCCAACCCGCTCCGCAAAGTCTTCTTCATCTGCCGCGATATGGTTTGAGACCGGCGGCAGGATCGAGTGGAACTCGTGCCCCGACTCCGGGCAGAGGATCCCGCTGTATTCCGGCGCCAGTTTCCGCAGGATTGCAAAGTCTCTCTCGTCGAATTCTCGTGCCATGGTTTCGTTCACTTCCGGGGAATATGAGGCATCGCCTGGGCGGCTACAAAAACGTTCGCTCGCCGCGGGATTACGACTCCGGGAGGAGCCTGCCCGCCCGCGCGATGTTCTCGGTCTCGAGTTCCTCGAAGAAGAGGGTGACACGCTCCGGATCGACGCCGAGCGTCCCCGTGATCGCCGCGGTGATCTCGGCGGCGAGTCTTCGTTTCTGCTCAAGTGTCCGTCCCTTTGCCATACGAATGGTTACGACCGGCATGTTGAAAGAGTGTGGGACGGGACGGTATTTATCTCTGCGGGGCTCGCGGGGCACGGACGGGAGACCCCATCCGTAAGGACGGAGTAGTTCACCGGTGCGCAAGAGCGTCGGGGCAGGCGACCCGAAACGTGGCGGTGCCGGGCGGCGGAACTCCCGTGATCGCGAGCCCCGCGATATCCCGGACCACCTGCTCGAAGGCCTCCTGCTCTTTGGGCGGCACCCGCTGCCGGGCCCCATCCCTGAGCCGGGCAGTTGCCCGGGCGACCTCCGCATCGAGCCTCGACGCCAGCGCCTGATCGGTCCCGTCCCCTCCGGGAGCGATGCCCAGGAGGAGGAGCGCCTCGGACCCGGCCCGGCGGCCCGGGACCCCTGCCGCGAGCGTGTGCAGGTCGGCGATGTCGTCGGCGATCTGCATCGCCTTCCCGACACAGAGGCCGAAGTCCGCGAACGCGGCGACGACGTCATCGCCCTCGCCCGCCGCCATGGCACCCCAGGCGGCCGCGAGCGAGAAGAGGCATCCCGTCTTTCTCGCGACGATCGCGTCATAGAGTTCAACCACCGGAAGTTCAGGCCCCCCAATCATCTCCCAGGCCACGCCCCGGGCCATGCTCTGCTGGGCCGACGCGAGCATTGCCACGTACCCGGCGCCGTAGGGGGCGGCGAGCGCGTACGGGAGGGCGAGTACCCCGACGGCGTCGAGGATCGCCCGCCCCTCCCCCCGGGTGAGGTGGTGGGAAGGGATCCCCCGCCGGACGGTGTCGCCGTCCAGCATGTCGTCGAGGATGAGGCTTGCGGCGTGGGCGAGTTCGACGGCACAGGCAAGGTCGAGCGCCCGGCGGGTGGGCGCCTTCCTGCAGGCGAGGGTCGCGTGGACGCGGAGGAGGAGCCCGGCCCGCATCCTCTTCCCCCGGAGGAGGAGCGGGACGACGCCGGGGTCGATCGCACTCCCCTCTCCCGCCACCTCCGCGATCCGCCGGTTGACGGCAGGTCTGACGCTCTCAAGGAACTCGCGAAACGGTATCATGGCTCGTTACTCCCCGGGGGGGCGCCGGTGCATCCCGTTAAGGTGCGCGGAACGTAAAAAGGTGTGGGTCGATCCCCCACGCAGGTATATTCATTACCGCTGCGGATCTCATGAGCCCTCACCGTGCCGAGGGAGGATGGGAAAGCCAGGTGAAGATTGAGAGAGAAGTGGGGTTTCTTGATCCCCACGATGCATTCAGGGGCTGGCTGGTCGGCGTCCTCGCCGACCGGCTGCCGGATCCTGACGGCGACGTCCGGGTCTACCGGATAGAACCCGCGTCGCACGTCGTCTGTCGGTATGAGTTTTCCGGCGGGGTCAGCGTGATCGGCAAGTTCTTCGGCGCGCCGACAGGCGCGAACTCCCGCTATGACCCCAGGAAAGCAATGAAGAACGAGTATTACCGGATACAGCGCGTATCCGGCTTGGTCCGCGTCCCCCATGCGCTCGCGGCGAAGAGCCGGTTTCATGCAGTCCTCGTGACCGATTACATCCCAGGCCCGACCATACGGGAACTCATCGCGGCGAAGGTCTCCCTCTACGACCACCTGACCGGCGTAGCGCACCTGCTCCGGCGGCTCCACGACAACACGCGGACCTCCTGCAACCGGGCACGTGAATTCTCCTATTTCCATAAGATGCTCGACCAGAACCAGCTCCCGGAACACCGAAGGGAGCGGTTCAACCACTTGCTCGGGGCCTGGTGGCACAGCCCGAGGATCAGACGAGACGAAGGGTGCATGGTTCACGGCGACGCCACGCCCGCAAACTACCTCGTCGGCAACGGTGTCTGGGCTATCGACTTCGAAGGCTCCCGGAACCACGCGCACCCCATCCGCGACCTCGGCATCCTCGCGGCGGAGCTCAAGGCGCCGCACGGGAACGGTTCCCGGGCCGAGGACTGGATCGGCCACCTGCTCTGGCACTACAGCAACGGCGAAGAGGAGTTCCGGCATTATACCCGCGATCTTCCGTTCTTCATGGCGCTCGGCTACCTCAGGATCGCCAGGTTGCCCTGGCGGGCAGCGGAACGCGACCGGCTGCTCCAGGAGGCAGAGGCATGTCTCGCCGCAGCCCCAGGGTAGCAGGAGTCCTCTTCGACTGCTATGGAACGCTCATCGATATCCTGACCGATGAGCGCGACATCGAAACCTACCGGTACCTCTCCCGGTGGCTCCTCTATCAAGGCGTCAAGATCTCGCCTGAATCCTTGCGGGAGTGCTACCCCCGGCGGGTGCAAGAGGCGGCCGACCGGGTCGGGGGGCGGCATCCGGAGGTGCGGGTCGAAGAGGTCTTCGCCGGCATCTGCGCCGAACACAGCGCCTGGGATGTCGATGCGGAACGGCTCGGGATCGAGACGGCTCGGACGTTCCGGGCCGCATCCCTCCGGCGCCTCGGTGTCATAGAGAAGAGCCGGAGACTGCTTGACCTCCTCGGGACGATGAAGACGGGTGTCGTCTCGAACGGGCAGCGGGTCTTCTCGGAGCAGGAACTGCGGGTGCTCGGCCTCTACGACCGCTTCGACGTCGTCGTCTTCTCCTCCGATCTCGGCTACCAGAAGCCCGACCCCCGGATATACACGGCGGCGCTCGAACAGATGGGGGTCCCGGCCTGCGGCGTCCTCTTCATCGGGGACGACCACGAAAACGACGTCGCGGCACCCCTGAGGCTCGGTATGCAGGCGTTGCATGTGGCGGAGGCCTGGAGGCGCTACGGAACCTGAAACGGCAGGCCCGGTGGCTATATGGTGTCCGGGCGACCAGTTTCTTCACATTGGTGCGGAAGCGCATGAGATCGAAAGCCCGGATACAGAGGGATGAGACCGGTTTCTGCCGATAGCCCGCCGCCCGACGGCTGGATCGGGGTCGACCTGAACACCACCGGTTACATCGCCGTCGTGGCCCACCCGGCGAGCGGAGGCGTGGTGATGCTCGGTGAGCAGCCGGAAGACGCCGGCATCCGGGAACGGGGCAGCAGCGCCGGAAAGCATAAGAAGCTCAAGGAGGCCCGGGACCGCGAAAGCAGCGTCAGGGGAGGCCTGAACCGGCGGATAGCAAGAGAGATCGTGAAGATGGCCCGGCACCTCCAGTGCGGCATCAAACTCGAGGACCTCTCTGGCGCGGGGTTTGCAGGAAGGCAGAAGCCGGGTGTCCCCCTCCCGTTCTCCCGGCGTGACGGGTCGTTTTACCACCTCCAGAACCTTGTCGAGGCACGGGCGCACGACGCCGGAGTCCCGGTCGTCCTCGTGGACCCGGCGCTCACATCCCGGTGCTGCAGCCGGTGCGGCGAGCGGGGTATCCGCAGGAGGAAGCAGTTTCTCTGCCCACACTGCGGGTACACCGATCACGCCGACGCGAACGCGGCGTTCAACATAGCGGCGGCGCCGGGTACCGGCCGCACGTAGCGAGGGGGCGGGTGGCGCTGGTTTTATAGGGGGTGGCGGGCATAGTCCTCACGATGAACAACTGGCGATGGCCGATCGCCTTCGGGGCAGGGCTTGTCATCCTCTCGGTCGCACTCTATGCCCTGCACTTCCTGATATTTCACGATCTCCATCATATCGGCATCTACACGCTCGCCGACATCGCGTTTCTCCCGATCGAGGTCCTCCTGGTGACGCTCGTCTTCCACCAGGTGCTCGCATCCCGCGACCGGCAGCAGAGGATGGAGAAACTGAACATGGTCATCGGGGCATTCTACTCGATGCTCGGGACGGAACTCCTGACCTACATCTCCAACAACGACCCGGACCTGGATGCGGTCCGGCCGCACCTGGTGGTCACCGACGCCTGGACTGATGAGACGTTTCGGGAGGTGGAAGAGCGGCTGAAGCGGCACCCCTGCCGCATCAGGATCGAGGAGGTCGACCTCGAGGCCGTCAAACGGTTTCTCGGGCCCCGCGAGGAGTTTCTCCTGAGGTTAATGGAGAACCAGGCGCTCCTTGAACACGAGGAGTTCACCGAACTCCTCCGGGCGATATTCCACTTCAATGAGGAACTGCAACGCCGGCCCGGTTTCTCCGGCCTCCCGGCGACCGACACGGCCCACCTCGCCCACGACCTCGAACGGATTTACGGCCTCCTGATCCGGGAGTGGCTGAGGTACATGCGCTACCTGCAGAAAAACTACCCGTACCTCTTCTCGTTTGCGATGCGGACAAATCCGTTCGACGAGACGGCATCGGCAATCGTCGGGTGAGAAGGGAGGGGGCCGGCGGCCCGCATCCCCCTGCTACGACAGTTGTGCCCGGATGTGCTGGACCGTCTCTGGGTACCGCTCCGGGAGCAGGCCTTTTTCGAGGTTCTCCCTCACGATCCACCGGATATCCGGATCGTCGAGGGTTGCAAGCTGCCGGAGGTATTCGAATCCTATCCCGGGGAGGGCGGCGACGACCGGGGCGAGCGTGGAGCCGAGCGCCGTCCTGAGCGCCAAAAACCCCTCCGACTCCCGTTCCCGCGCCGTATAGACACGGATCAGGATCTTCCGGTGGAGCTGGAGGGCGGCCGCCGCGATATCACGCTCACCGAGCAGGTCCGGATCGGCGATCCCTGCGGCCGCGGCGCGCATGGCAAGCCAGGACCCTCTTTCCACCCACCCGTCGAGCTCCGGAATCACAGCCTTCCGCTGCCGGGACAGGAGGTCCCGGACCCCCATCGCCACCGCTTCCCGGATCCGCCACCGGGGATCGGCGGAAGCCGCCACGAGGCGGGTGAATGCCGGCCCCGCGCACGCCGGCGACAGGGAGCCGATCGCCCCGACGCCCCTGATGCCGCAGAACGCAAGGAATTCGTGCGGGTCGCCTGTCGGTGCATCCTCCGGGGAGACGCCGGCGAGCCCGACGCAGAGGCTCCAGAGGATACGCTGGTCGTCGGGGTCGGCAGCCGCAAACTCCCGTACGGTCTCGGTGAACGCCCCGGCGAGCTCCCGGTTTGCCCGGGACCCGGGCAGGCCGCTCCCCGCGACCAGGCAGTCGAGAAGGTCCGCGGCGTTCCCGTTCGCGAGAAAGCCCGAGAGCAGCCGGGCAACATCCCTGATGTAAGTTTCTTTACGGGTCAAGATCTCAAGAATTCAACGACCCGCCGGCAGTAAAAATGATCGCTACCGGGCGGCCAGGGTTGCAACGAAGGCGTCGAGTGCCGCGTGGACGTTCTCGCCGCTCCGTGCCGAGATGGGATGCACCGTCTCTCCCGGAAGCTCCCGGCGGATGGCCTCGGGCACTGCGCCCGGGCAGTCGCACTTGTTCGCCATGAACGCGAGCGGCACCCCGAGGGCCTTCAACTGGTCGTAGAGGTGCCTCGTCATCGGGTCCACCCCGGTGGTCGCATCCACGACGATGATCGCGCCGTCCATCCCCCGCGAGAGGATCTGCCGGACGAACTCGAACCGCTCCTGCCCCGGTGTCCCGAAGAGGTAGACCGCCTGGTCCCTCACCTGCAGCCTGCCGAAATCGAAGGCGACGGTCGTGGAGCCTTCATCCGAGGCTGCTTCGATATGGCGGCTCCGGGGATCGAGCGCCTGGATGAGACTGGATTTGCCGGCGTTGAACGAACCGAACACAACGATCTTGAGCCTGCCTTCTGCCATCAGCCTTGTATTGGCCCCGGAATGGTTTAGACCTTCGCTATCGAGGGCGCCGCGGCGGGATGGAGGCGCACCCCGGGTTTTCCAGGAGATAGGTTGTTACCCCGCGGCCCGGGGGCGGCCACTCCGGAGGCACGGTCAGCCCCCGATCGCGCCGCGAGGTGCGAAAACCCCCATATCCCGAAGAGCCGGCTGCTCCCGGCCTGGACAGGGGATCTCCGCGCACTGATACGATGATATACCGGCACACCCAAGGTACCGGGTATGGGGTCGGAGGAGACGGATACCGTCGCGCAGGAGATCATGACCGCCCTGGACAACCTCATCCTTGCAGAGAAGCGTGCAAGGCTCCAGGTATCCGCCCTCGAGGAGCGGCAGTACGCCCTGGCCACGACGTTTCGGATGGTCAAGGAGATGGAGGTCGACAACGCCATCGAGGAGGCCCTGGCCGGGTTCGGGTTCGGCTACTACACCATCGACGACGATGCCGAACTCTGGATATCGGAAGAACACGGGCTGATGGTCTTCCTCTCGTTCACCGCCCCAGACGGGCGGTACTACAATTACAGGATCGTCGCCTTCGACGTCGTCGGCGAGGACGGGGAAGAGGGGGCGTAAGGATTACGGAGAACGGCACATCCGTAACCTGCATGAAGGGCGGGGTGTCGCACCAGGCATTATAATATACCAAAAATAACATTGGTGTCCGGCAGAAACGGGCGAAGGGATGGAGATGGAACGTTCGATAAAACGCCTCATGGAAGATAGGGAGAAGCGACGCGAGGAGAACATCGGCAAATACATCGAGCAGCTCTCGGACGAGAGCACGCCCTACCGGCTGCGGGCTGCCGAGGCGCTCGGGGGATGCGCCGACGCCCGGGCGGTCGAACCGCTGATCGCCGCCCTGCACGACCTGGAGAACGAGGTCCGCTGGGTTGCGGCGCAGGCGCTCGGGAAACTCCGCGACGTACGGGCCGTCGAGGCACTGCTCCCCCTCCTCGCCGACCCCGACCGGTGGGTGCGGCGCGGCGCTGCCTGGTCGCTCGGCGAGATCGGCGACCCCCGTGCGGTTGAACCGCTGCTCCCCCTCCTTACGGACAGAAAGAAGGATGTCAGGGTGGCCGCCGCCGACGCGCTCGGGAAACTCCGCGACGCACGGGCGGCCGGCCCTCTCGCCGCCGCGCTCGAGGGAGAGGAGGAGCCGGAGGTCAGGACGGCTATCCGCCGTGCGCTCCACGAGATCACCGGCGAAACCGGGTTCTGACGCCGGGCATGAGGCTCTTTCGCTACTACCCGGAGGACTTCGGGGCGCTCACCGTGAAGGTCGTCCACATGGACCTCACCTTCGACGTCTACGACGACCACACGCGGGTCGTCTCGGCCCTCACCGCCGAGACCCTTGATGCGCCGCTCGCATCCCTCGCCCTGAACGCCCGCGACCTGGATATTCTCGAGGTTGCCTGCGACGGGCACGCAGTCGCCTCTACCTACAACCGCGGCGCCGCGACCCTCACTGTCACCTTCGACCCTCCCGTCCCGCCACGGACCCGGTTCACCCTCAACACCGAGACGATCTGCCGCCCGAGCAGCCACGTCCTCGAAGGACTCTACTACGACGGGTCCTGCCCCGCAGGATCGCCCGTCCAGATCACCCAGTGCCAGCAGTGGGGGTTCCAGCGGCTGGTCCCCTGCCTCGACGACATGACGGCGAAATGCACCTACACGACGGCGATCATCGCGGACGACGGGTATACGAACATCCTCTCAAACGGCGACCCGGGAGGGCCGCGCTACTCCCTCGGGCCCGGCCGTTCCGTCCAGGAGTACCGCAACACCACGACCCCGATGGCCCCCTATCTCTTCTTCCTCGGCGTGGGGTGCTACGACACCTGCCGGCGGGAGTTCGAGTACCCCGACGGCCGGACGTTCACCCTCGAACTCCTTGCGAAACCCGGCTCCGACCCGACGGCCGCAGAACGCGCGCTCGAGATCCTTGCGGACGCGGTGATGTGGGTCCACCTCTTCACCGGCCCGGAACAGTACCGCAACCGGGAAACCCGGCAGGAGATCTGGCGACTCACCCGGGTGCGGGACGCGGCGAAGCGAACCGGGGACCAAAAAACCCTCGCAGGAACCAGGGAAGCACTTACCGGGCTCCTTGCAACCGTCACCCCGGGTTACGCCTACACGGGATCGGTCTACCGGGAGATCGCCATGCAGAACTCCGACTTCGGCGGCATGGAGAACGTCGGGAACACAACGATCGCCGCAAACCGCATCATGCCCTACCCGGAGGCGACCGATCCGGCCTTCGAGTACATGGTCAGGGTGAAGGTCCACGAGTATTACCATAACCTGAACGGCTCTGAAGTGACGGGGAGGAGCCCGTTTGAGATCTGGTTGAACGAGGCGGTGACGGTCCATATCGAGAACCAGCACCACGCGTTCTTCTTCGGCGAGGCCTACTCCCGCCTCCAGACCGTGCTCGACCTCCTCGACCCCGGGGCCGGCACGCTCGTCCTCGATCGGGGCGCGGGCTCGATGCCGATCGAGCCGGACGGCTTTGACGACCCAAACGACCTGATCACGGGCGTCACCTACGTGAAAGCCCCCGAGTTCGTCAGGATGATCGAGACGCTGACGGGAAAGGAGACGTTTGCAGAGGGACTCGCCCTCTACCACGACCGGTTCCGGCACGCGAACGCCTCCCGCGACGACTGGATCCGCTGCATGGAGGAGGTCTCGGGGGAGGACTTCTCAAGGATGGCGGCGGTCTGGCTGAAGGAGAAGGAGTACCCGGTCGTCACTGTGACCCCCTCTTACGAGCCGGCGGCCCGGCGGTTCACCCTCACCTATCGCCAGAGCCGCTCGCCCGGCGGCCGCCTCTGGGAGTTCCCGTTCCGGTTCGCGCTCGTCGACGCCGACGGCCAAGAGATCGCGGAGCGGATCATCCGCGTCAAGGATGAGGAGGGCGAGGTCGTCCTCGACGGCGTCGATCGGCCCGCGTACCTCTCGCTCAACCGCGGCCACTCCTTCTACGGGAAGGTGGTCTATCGGCCGCCAGAGGACGAACTCTACCTCCAGGCAATGAAGGATGCCGACATCGTCGGCCGTTTCACCGCGTTTAACGCGCTCGCCGGCCGGGAGATGCTCCGTCTCCTCGAGGATCCGGACGCGGCCGTCTCGGGCCGGATCATTGACCTCTGCGCCGGCCTCCTCGCCGACGACCACCTCATGGAGGAGGCGGGCGGTCAGTTCCTGACCATCTTCCCGGCGGTGGACGACGAGCGGTTTGCCCACCACTACCGCGCCCTCTACGACGCGAGAAAGAAGATCCTTGCCGCCGTCGGCGCACGGCACACGGACACCCTCCTCTCGGTCTACCGGCGGGCGGCGGCGCGCGTCAGGGGCGGGGCCGGGTACCTGGAGGACGAAGCCAGAGCGATCCGGCGGCGGCAGAGGAGGAATGCATGCCTCGAGATCCTCGCCGCCTGCGACACCCCGGAGGTCCACCGCCTGATCGCCGGGCAGTTCCGTGAGGCCGCGGCCGCAACCGACCGCCTCGCCGCGTTTGGGCTGATCCTCGAGAGCAGCGCCCCGGAGCGCCTGGATATCCTTCGGGCGTTCTGTGCCGAATCGGCGAAAAGCCCGGTAGCGTGGGAGTCCTTCCTCGCCGTGGTCGCCGGGAGCGACTGCGACGACCTTGTAGAGATCCTCCGCAGGATCGAATCCTCCCCCGCCTTCACGGTCGAGCAGGCCGGCGAGCAGCGGGCACTCTACGGGCGGTTCGCGCTGAACAGGAAACGGTCGCTTGAGACGGAAGAGGGGCGGGCCTACCTTGCGGAGGTCCTCCGGCGGCTCGCCCGGGTGAACGAGTACAGCACCGTCCGGGCTCTCGACGCGTTCGCGTTCATCGACGCGATGGAGCCCCGCCATCGGGCGCCGGCGGCAGGCGTGCTCGCAGACCTCCTCGCCTCGCTCGACCCGGATGCGCACCCGGCCGTCTACAACAACGCCCGCCGCTTCCTCCTCGGTGCCCCGGCGGCCGTCCGGGCCTACGAGGCGGAGCACGGGGCGATCCCGGCGCTCCGGGGACCCGCGCCCTGATCAGCCGTACTCAAGGTGCAGCCCGACGCCCGTCTCGCGGACGTCCGCGACCCTCGAGAGCGCAATCTTCGCCGCAAGACCCGTGCAGTGGCAGGGGTGGAGGACCGCCGGCCGCACCTCCGAGAAATAGTCGACGACTCCCTGCATCTCTCCCGGCGAGGGGTCGAGGAGGTGGAACCCGCCGATGATGTCGGCGATCCGGTCTTCGTCACAGACTTCGCGTGCCTGCTCGACGATCGAGCAGATACCCGCGTGAGAGCACCCCGTTATGATGACGAGCCCCGCAGGCGTCCTGCAGGCGAGCGCCGTATCATCGGCGACGGTGTCGTCCCGGATACCGTCGGGCGTGTAGATGTAGCCGCCTGAAGGCGCCTGCTCGAACTCGAACCGGCGCTCGATCTCGCCGAGGAAGACCAGGTTCTCGGTCAGCCAGAGGGGGGCCGCCGTGAGGAGAACCTTCCCGTGCCGGAAGAGTTCCTCGACTGAGAGGTGGCACCCGATCTCCCCCGCGCCGCCGAGGCTCCGGGTGAGGAATGCGTCGGGATGGGCGATGAACGTGGGCTCGATCCGCTCGCGCCCTTCGATGATGGCCTCGGTGTGGAGCCGGAGCAGCGCATCGAGACCCCAGGTGTGGTCAAGATGGCCGTGCGAGAGGACGATCTCCCCAACGCGGAGGAGATCGATCCCCATCTTCCTTGCGTTGGCGACGACGATGCCCGAGTAGCCGGCATCGAAGAGGACACGTGTTGCACCGTCTTCAAGGTAGATCGAGAGTCCGGGTTCCGCGAGGAAGTAACGGTCGGTGAGCGTGGCGTTGTCCACGAGGACCGTCAGCCTCATACGCACCGCCCGTCCGGGGTCTCACCGATCGTCGCCGGCATCCCGGGAGCAGCGGGGAGAAGAAGGCGCCGGAACGCCGCTCGGGCTGTGAACGGATCCATGCAGATACTGGGAACGTCGCGGTTAAGAAGGTTTCCCGGCGGCGAAATCGCTCCGGGAACTCTCCCGGGCGCCCGGTTCACGGGCGGGAACCCGGGGCGGGCCGCCGGGAGGAACCTTGTGAAGGCTGTGGCCCGGAGAAACCCGGGGCCGTCACCCCCCGGACGGCAGCCACACCCGGTGCCGCTTCCGGTGCGGGCCGGAGGAAAGAAGTCATCGCCCGTGAAACCACTCTTCTGGAGTGATACCATGATGGAAGCATGGGATGCAGTCTTCTCCCCGGGAAGACGGGAAGAACTCGGATCGCTCGGGCTTGCCGCAGGATTACGGCTCCCGCTCGACCGCCTTATGGAACTGCAGGAACGCCACGCGTTTGAAGCCATCCTCTACTTCGATGAGGACCTCGCCCGGAACTCGACGCTCGATGCGGACTATGCGGATTTCCGGATCGTACCGGCGCAGGCCCGGCCGTTCATGCCGCTTTCGATGTTTCTGCGGATGATAAAGGAGCGGGACCCGGAGTTCGCCCGACGAATGCAGGAAGAGTCCCTCAAGGTCGAGATCCTTGAGACCGGGACGATCGACCGCTACTCCGGGTGCGTCCACTGTACCAAGGAGTACGTCAAGGCGCTGCTGTTGTAGCCGGCCTTCTCTCACCGGGCCGTCCTCCCGTGAGCGGTGAAGACGCCGGTCCCGAGGCCGAACCCGGCGATGACCTGCCGGCAGGTGCAGTGACTGCCCAGGCGGCAGATGGCGGCCTTCGTCACCTCGAACCTGACGGGGAGATCGATCCCGGGGAGCAACCCGGGAAGGTCGCCGAACCCGAGCGTGATGTGCGGGGAGTAGCGCTCATACGCGGATGTCTTCTGGAACCGGAGGAGGCAGTCGATGGAGGGCGCGGGCGCTTCCGAAAAGAAGATCGGGGGCCCGACCGGAAGCGCCGTATACGGCTTTAAGGCGTTCATCACGGTCTTGTGGAAGAGCGCGAGGATCTCCGAGCGCAGGATATGAAAGACGGAGACGGTTTCCCCCGTGCTTGAGCGGTGTTTTGCGACGGCGTCGATGGTCATGGTCATGGGAGAGCACTGCCGGGCAATCCGGTCCACCTTCGCGATGATCTCAGGGATATCCCCGCGCCTCGCCGGGAGCATCGCGACCGAGACGTGCGGGAAGCAGTCCTCTCCACCGAGGCGTATCTCCCCGCCCGGGTTGCCGGCAAGCAGGGTCCGGTTCGCGCTGATCGCCATCTCCATGATCGGCCCGGGCGGCAGGAGGACGATGTCGATGGCAACCGTATCGGGAACTTCGTGCATGGGGCCGAACAGGTGGCAGGGATAAAAAAAGGTTTTCCCGGGGGATCGGCAGCTGCAACCACGATCTCGCCGGTTCGCGCCGGGCGCCGATCACCATTTCACGCCAAAAATCGGCTCCTCCTCGACGATATTGGTGATCCTCCTGACGCTTGCCTCCATCGGGACATCCTCTCCGCTGTTCAGGGACTGTTTCAGTTGCTCAAGACCGGCAGCCACCGAATCATCCTTCGACCGGACACCGCTCACCGTCACCCTGAACGTCAGCGTCACCAGCCACTGGGTCATCTCCATCTCCTCTCCTCTCCTTGTAATGTGGACGGAGTATACCACCAGAGGACATAAAGGCAGCTTGCGGCCGGAGGACTTCCGGCCGCCGTGGATCGCCTCTCTCATGCGCTTCCTCCCCCGCATACCCATCGGGCCTGATGATGAGCGCCCCTCCCTGCACAGGAAAAAAAGCTGGAGAACCATTAGATGAGAACGGAGAGGCAGTACGGCTGCGGTGTATCCGGACCGTGACGTTGTTTAGGGAGGTATAGAGCGTTGGAGCGTGAGCGAAAACACGTGTCGCGACCTGCCTGATCAATCCGCCCGGTACTATCTCCCCCGTATCCCGGGTGTATTATACACATGAAACCATAAAAATATTTTTGGGTGAATACCCTCATCGCACTGCAGTATCATCCCGAGACCGGCGGGGAGTACCCGTGCACAACAGATATATACAGGCACCCGGGACTCTGGAGCTCAAAAGAACCGCACCAGGGAGAGGAGAGATGGTCCGGAAACCCGCGACTGCCCCCGGCAGGGGCATGGGGAGGCGCACGCTGGGCTGCGTGCCCGGCATGTTCATCGTAATTCTGGTGCTCATCCCGGCAGCGGCGGCGGCAGTTGCCCCGACGGTGATCGTCTCCAACTACACCGTCACCCCCGCCGTCCTGATGCCCGGGGATGAAGGGACGATCACGGTGGTGCTCACGAGCACGGCGTCCGCAGCCACGGGGTCGGGGCTCAACGTCCGGGTGGATGCCGGAGGAGTAAACACCACCCAGGAGATGCCGGGCAACGCCTACATCGAGAACGTGCTCTTAAACGGCAAAGGGCTTGAAGTCCGGACCGGCAGTTTCCAGGATATCGGCGAGATCGGCCCGGGCCAGTCCTTCCCGCTCACGTTCCAGATACGCGCTCCGGGGGAGGAGGGCATCTATTTCCCGGAGGTCTGGGTCAGTGTGCGGGGTGCGACCGGCGTGAAGTACCCCATACCGGTGAACGTCAACTCGGCATACGCCCTGGTCAAGAAACCCTCGCTCCGGGTGGAGAGGACCGTCCCGGCATCCGTCGACCCGGGCGACTCCTTCAACGTCACCCTCACGCTCCACAACGATGGGCAGGCGAGCGCAAGCGAGGTCTCAGTCGGCATCAACGCAACCTCCGATTCGATCACCCCGAAGAGCGCGGAGAACTACTACATCCCCGAACTCCGACCGGGAGAGGAGGCGGTCCTGAACCTGTCCTTTGAGACCGACACCAGCGCACCGCTCGGGCTTGAACCGGTCGTCGTCACCATCGACTACCGGAGCGCCGATCTTGCGGCGTTCCGGCAGGTGGCGACGATCGGCATCCCCATCGTCGGCCGTGCCGAGATGAGCGTCGCCTCCATCAGGACCGAACCCTCCCGGGTCACCGCCGGAACCCCCGTGGACCTGACGATCCGGATAGAGAACACCGGGACGGCGGATGCAACATCGGTCCGGGCGACCATCGAAGGCCTCGCGCTCCCGGGGACGAAAGAGGCGTTCCTCGGTACGATAGAGCCCGGCAACGATGGTCCCGCGGTATTCAGCCTGCAGGCCGGCCAGGAGGGGGATTACCCCTATACCCTCACCATCCAGTATACCGACGATTACGGGGCGCACACAACCGAGCAGGCCCTGAACCTTGTCGTTGCAGAATCAAACTCGGTCCCGACCCTGGTCATCGCGGCGGTCGTCCTCGTCGTCGTCATCGCGGCCGCGTTCTACTGGTACCGGAGACGAAAGGAGGAGTGACCGCCATGTTTTCGGGCCTCCAGGTCTCCGCGTTCCTTGCCTGGAAGTCCATACAGCGCGGGAGCAAGGGGACGCTCGCCCTCACGATCATGATCATCGCCCTCATCTTCGTGAACCTGATCTTTCTGCCGTCGATCATCTCCGGGGTTGTCGAGAATTTCAACACCCAGTCGATCGACTTCGATATCGGGAACCTCATCATCGAACCCAGGGAAGGAAGCCAGTACATCGAGAACGTGACCAGCCTCCAGAAGAAGGTCGAGCGGATCCCCGGGATCGCCGGGACATCGCCCCGGATAGTCGCCGGGGTGACCTACTTCTACAAGGGGCGCAACGCCGCAAGCACCCTCTACGGCATAACGCCGGAGGATGAGCGGTCGGTGACGAAGATCGCCGACCACATGCTCGCAGGAGAGTTCCTCTCGAACGGGGATACCAATGCAATCATCATGGGCACGACGCTCGCGGGGGAGGAAGGCGAAGAGGCGGGCGGCCTCCCCTCGCTCCAGGGGGTCGTGGTCGGCGATTCGGTGGAGGTGGCCTACCCGAACGGGGAGGTGCGGACCTACCGGGTGAAGGGGATCTACGAGACCCAGTCCTTCAACGTCGACACGGCGGCCTTCGTCACCGGCCGCGAGATGAGCGGGGTGCTCGGGCTCAACGACCAGGCCTCGGCGATCCTGGTGAAGACCGATGTCAACGGCAGAGAAGAGGAGTACAAGACAGAACTCCTCTCTTACGGCATCCAGGAAGAGGTCCGGACGTACCGGGAGAAGGCGGCCGGGTTCGTCGACCAGGCGGTCCAGAGTTTCAACATCATCAACACCATCTCCACTCTGGTCAGCCTGATCATCGCTATCGTCGTCGTCTTCATCGTGATCTTCATCAACACCGTGAACCGGCGGCGGCAGATCGGGATCCTGAAAGCGATCGGTATCGACCAGGGGATCATCATCAACTCCTACGTCCTCCAGGTGCTCTTTATCACCGCCGTCGGGGCGCTGGCCGGGATGGCTCTCGCCGCCGGCGTGACGACCTACCTGACCGCCTACCCGCTCGTCTTCCCCGGCGGCCCGGTCTACCCGGTCGTGGAGGCGCCGGCTGTCCTCCGGAGCATCGCAAGCCTCTTTGCGGTCTCGGTGGTGGCAGGTTACATCCCCGCGTGGCAGATCGCCCGCGAGGATATCCTCACAGCAATCAGGGGGTGAACCATGATCGTCGCAGAGAATCTCACCAGGGTCTACACTATGGGCAGGGTGGAGGTCCGCGCCCTCCGCGGCGTCTCGCTTGAGGTCGAGAAAGGCGAGTTCGTCGGTATCATGGGGGCGAGCGGCAGCGGCAAATCGACGCTCCTTCACATCCTCGGGCTCCTCGACCGCCCCACCTCTGGCAGGGTCACGGTCGACGGGACCGACGTCCTTGCCCTCTCCGACCACCAGCGGACCCTCTTCCGGCTGAACCGGCTCGGCTACGTCTTTCAGGACTACGCCCTCATCGGGGAGCTCACGGCCCTTGAGAACGTCTACTTAACGTCGCTCGTCAGGGGGGCTCCAAGGGAGGAGTACCTCAGGAGGAGTGCCGGGATCCTCGAGCGGGTGGGCCTTGCCGACCGGATGGACCACCGGCAGAGCGAACTCTCGGGCGGGGAACAGCAGCGGGTGGCGATCGCCCGGGCGCTCGTGAACAACCCGAGCATCCTGCTCGCCGATGAACCCTGCGCGAACCTCGACAGCCAGACGTCGAAGAGCATCCTCGACCTCTTTGCACGGTTAAACGAGGACCTTGACCAGACGATCGTGATGGTCTCGCACGAGGAGTGGCACAAGGAGTACTTCTGCCGGGTCGTCACCCTGCGGGACGGGCTGATCGGGGATATGGCGGAGTGCAGGAAGGAGAGGCCGCCCCCGGGCCGGACGGCCTGACTCGATCATCGCCGTATACTGCCCCGATGCGGTGTTCGCAGAAACGGTGCATCCGGTTGCAAAAACTGCTCCTGAGGGCTTGCGGGAGGAAAAACGACGGCAATATTTTTATATAATTCCCATTATACAGGTCCGTCCGGTGAGAGGGATGCAGAACGTCAGGACATTCAGGTGCAAAGATCTTGGCCTTGCGTGCGAGTTTGAGGAGAAGGCGGAGGACGAGAACGAGCTGATGAAGCGGATAGAGGGGCACGTCCAGACCGCCCACCAGATGAACCCGGAACAGCCGGAAGTGCAGGAGAAGATCCGTAAGGCAGTGAGGTGAGGGGAGCGCCCCTCGCGGACACTCTATCACCGGCGGTTTACCGGAGGTTGCCCGGGGGAGCAGCAGGCTAAAACCTGCTGCACGCCACCGGAACCGGTCGATACGTCCTATGCGCCCAGAAAGACACTCACCCGGGGATGAAGCCGCACGGCGGCTCTGGCAGGATCCCGAGTCCATCCTTGAGAGAATCGGGCTTGCCGCCGGAGCCACCTTCATCGACGTCGGGTGCGGAGACGGTTTCTTCGCGCTTCCCGCGGCCCGGATAGTCGGGCCGCGCGGCCGCGTCTGCGGGATTGATATCGACGCCGGGGCGCTCGACCGCCTGCGGGAGAGAGCCCGGCGCGAGGGGCTTGACAATGTCGTCCTCCACCGCGGAAGGGCCGAGGAACTTGTCCTCTGCAAGGGCTGCGCCGACGTCGTCTTCTTCGGTATCGACCTCCACGACTTCACCGACCCGGTCCGGGCGCTTTTGAACGCAAAGAGGATGACGGCGCCCCGGGGCGTGATCGTCGACGTTGACTGGAAGAAGGAGCCCCTTCCTCTCGGCCCGCCGGTCGCAAAGAAGTTCAGCACGGAGTATGCCGCATCGTTGATGGCGGAAGCGGGGCTCGAGGTCACGACGGTGGCAGAGTCGGGGCCGTACCACTACATCATCACGGCCGTGCCGGGGTGACAGGGGGCGATGATCCGGAATCGGTCCAGCATTCTCGCGCAAAACCGCGGTGGTCAACGACCTCCGGTGAACCCCGGGGCTTGCAACGGGGACGTTGTGAAAAAAGGGTTTTTGGGCTACTTCAGGTTCGCGATGCCGCCGTAGTTGACGGCGTTTACGAATGCATCAAGGTCCTGTTTGGAACCGCCGTCCACGCTGACGTAGACCATGAACCGTTCATTCACGCCGACCCAGGTGCCGTAGGTGTCGGGTTTGCTGAAGATCTCCCAGGCGGGGTGGCCGCCGACCTTCTTCTGCTTGTAGTAACCTTCAGTCGTCTCGAACGAGACGAGCGAGTCCCACGACTCCCAGTAGCCCACATCGTAGTAGGCCGAGTCCTGGATCACGACCGCTGCCCGGGCGTCGTCCCTGGTGTACTCCCGTGACGCCCAGGTCCACTGGCCGTCTTCAACCATCGCAGTGACGCCCGCAGGCTCGTCTGCCGTCCAGCCAGCGGGAGCGGCCGGCAGGAACGATATCAGAGTCGCAAACGGGACTGCACTTACGCTCCCCCTGGCAGCCCCGGAGACGCCGGTGGCAGGAGCCGTCGTGGCCGCAGTGGTCGTTTCCGGCGTGGTCGTATCCGATGAACCCGATGTGCAGCCCGCCGTCATGCAAAGGCAGATCCCGAGCGCCACAATGAGCGCCGGGAAGAGCAGTTTTGAGGAAGAGTTTTTCACAATCATGCCCTCAGGAGATGATAAACGGGACTAACGTATTTATGCGTTGTTGTTTATCGCAAACGGCGGATCCCCCGACCGGAATACACTTCAGGCCGGCCTCCGGTTTTTTTGTGAACGGAGGTCCGTCTCTCCCCGGGGGCGCTCACATGGGCCCCTGCGGCGGAAGGCGGCGGACAGAGCGATTTAGGAAGACTTTTATACCGATATACGGACGCTACTCCATGGTTCAGATGAAGAGAATCCATGGTATCGTGATTGCAGGACTCCTGGTAGTCTGCATGCTCATGGCCGGTTGCACGTCGCAGCCGGCGGAACCGGGGAACGCGACCGGGACACCCTCCCCGGCGGCAACCACGGCGGCCACGCCCGCGCCGGCGGAACGGTTCGCCTTCAACGAGACAAACAACAACGAAACCGTCGCCCTCCCGGCCGGGAGCGAGATCATCATCAGCCTCGCCGAGAACCCGACGACCGGCTATGCGTGGAACGTCACCTCTTCCCGGGGGCTTCAGTATGTGAACGACACGTACAACGCTCCGCAGACCGAGCTTGTCGGCGCCGGCGGCGTGCATGTCTGGGAGTACATCGCGGCCGAGAAGGGTTCCGCTGAGTTCTCCGCGACCTACAAGCGGCCCTGGGAGAACGTGACCGGAAACGAGACCACGTTCTCGATGGCGTTCACCATCGAGTGACCCTGCGTGCCCTCCCCGCAACCGTGCGGGCGGGGCAGGCACTTTCTCTTTTGAGCTCCCGGTTTCACCCCAGGAACCTGCGCCGGTGCGCCGCCGAGAGGATGAGCGACGTCAGTCTCCCGGTATCATTGTCGCGGAGCACCCTGGCGATCTCACCCGTGATCGCCGTATGCTCCTCGTCCGGCTCAACATCCACGATATCGGCCACCCGGCTCGCGAGTTCACGCGGAACGAACCCGGTCTCCGCGTTGAGGAAGCGGGCGGCTGTCCTCAGGTCTTCATCGAAGTTGACGTAGTTCTCCCTGACGAACCCGAGATCCGCCTCATCCAGGGCATCCAGGCCGAGGAACTCAGGAGGGAGGCCGACGGAGTAGAGTGCGGCGGTGAACTTAATCGCCCTCGGCAGGGTGATCCCGCCGGTGCTCCTCGCGTAGCCGAAGAGGCCGATATGCAGTTTCCGCTTCCGCCTCTCGGGGATATACCGGGCAACCCGGTTGATCAGGGGGGCAAGCGGCCCGAGTCGTCGCTCGTATGCCTGCGTATACCTCTCCATCAGGTCGAGCGCCGCCGCCTCGTCGACGGGCCGGGCCCGGCCGGACATCCGCCCTTCGAGCCTCCGGACCGCGTTCTGGACGTCTTCAAGCGAGTGGTCGTACTTGAACGCCGACTGGACGGTGAACGTGTGGACGCTCGGGTATTCCGCGGTAACCCGGTCGACCGTCCCGGGCGAGAGGCCGCCCCGAAACGGCGCCGAACCCACGCCGATGATCGGGTAGAGCCGGACCCCCGTCTCCTCCGAGACCTCCTGAAGGTGCCGGAGTGCGATCTTGTTCAGGAGCACCGCGCTGATGAGCCCGTAGTTCATCGCCGGGTCGGACCGGGCAAGGAAGACGCGCTGGTGGGCGATATCCTTGTCCTCGAGGTAGCGCCTGACGACGTTGTGCGCATCCAGCATATGGTCCATCTCCTCAAAGAGCGGGATCACGTTGATCCGGTCCGGCCGGAACCTCCCGATCCAGTCTGCGATGGTCATCCCGCCCTCGCCAAGGCTCCGTTCCTGTTTCCCGACGACGATATCGGTGTAATAGCGGTAGATGTTGTCGATGGCAGTATGGGACGCCGTCATCGGGAGGATCACCTCAAATATCGGCGGGCAGTCGTCCCCGTAGAAGAGGCAGGCCGTATCGAACGACCGCGGGATGCTTTCGAGCGTCTCAAGGAGGATCTTCGCCTCGGCCGTCTCGACCTCGGGGTTCGGGACACGGAGCGTCAGGAAGATGTCCCGGCCGAGTTTCTTCTCCCGGAAGAACGTGTCGTAGCGGGAGAGGAGTTTCCGGACCACGAAGTTGTCGACCTCTTTTCCCTCGCAGTCCCACATCTGCTCGCGGCACCCCAGGTGGGAGTAGGCGTAGTAGGCCTCCTGGACCTCGTCCTCCCCGCCGAGTTCCGGGCTCTCGGCAAAGAACGGCAGGGTGACGTTATCCGGGTGCTGGGTGCTCATGCATTGCGGTATCCGTATCATCTCGTTACACTCCGTCGTATCAGGGGGCGGGGCCCTTTCTGTCAACCATACCCTGGTATCATGGTCGACCAAAAAAGCCCTCCGGTAGACCCCGGCGTCACCACCCGTTCCCGAACCGCCGCGAGACCTCCGATCCCGACCACGGGCCCCCGTGCGCCGCGTAGACCCGTTCCGGCCCGAAGGCGAGGAGGGCCCGGAGGCTCCGCCGCGCCGCCGCGGGGTCGCCGGTCCGGAAGGGCAGACGGGGCCTCCCGCCCGGGAGGAGGGCGGAGAGGAGGTCGCCGACGATGGCGGTGCCCCCGGCGATGAGGACCGAGACCGAGCCCGGGGTATGGCCCGGCGTGGGGATGACCCTACCCCGGATCCCGAAGACCGCAAGGTCGGCGGCGCTCTCGATGACGATGTCGGGCTCGATGCCCCCGGGATGGGGGGCGCTCACCCTCCCTGCCGCAAACCCGATCAGGCGCGGGACGATCCGGGCGGAGGAGAGCAGCCCGGCGACCCCGCGGCGCACGGCACCGGCATCGGCCGCATGAACGGCGACCGGTGCGCCGGTCCGGTCCCGGAGCGCGTCGGCGCTCCCGTAGTGGCCCGGGTGGCCGTGGGTGACGAGGATCAGCGAAACCTCGTCGGGCCGGATACCCGCACGTCTCATCGCGGCCAGAATGGCCGGCTCATCCCCGGGGTTGCCGGCGTCGACGAGGAGGACCCCCCGGTCCCTGACGATGAACGCGGTGGTCAGGCCGAGCGGCACGGGGATGACCGCCGGCAGGCAGCGGGCGGCGGTGCGCTCCATCCTCGGCGCCGGAGCCCGGACAGCCTGCCCCCTCACGGCGGGGTCCTGCACACTCAGGTCTGCGGTCGTCATGGCATCACCCACCGTGAGATACCCTCTCTCCACATCAATGATTCGGTCGGGACGGAAAAGAGCGGGGGCGGATGGCCGGGCTGTCGCCCGGGGACAGGCGGCGCTTCTGCCGGCAGGCTCACGCACACGCCCCGGGAAACAGGGCGAGGGCAGCCGCCGGAGGTGCCGGGCCGGGCGAGTGGAGCAGGAAGACAGACTGCTCCAGGGACCCGGGCGCCGCGTTCGGGAAGAACAGCAGGCTTATCACCGGATTGTCCCGGACGGCCGGGCCCGCCTGCCGCAGAAAAAATAAGAACGGAGGGTATTCGATTGACGGTTACGCCAGGTAGTCTTCCGGCCGGGGGAGCTGTTCCTTTAAGCCCTTCCTCCGCCGGATGCTCTTGACCACGTCGTCCACGATACCGGAGGGGACGAGTTCGAACCCGGCGAACTCGGTGCTCCACATCGCGCGGCCTTCGGTGGCCGACCGGACATCCCCGGCAAACCCGAAGAGCTCGGCGACCGGTGCCCTGCCGACGACCGTCATTGTGTCGCCTTCGCTCAACATATCAAAGACCTGGCCGCGCCGACCCTGGATCTGCGAGGTCGCCGCACCCATCTGGTCGCTCGGGACCGTGATCTGGATCTTCTGGATGGGCTCGAGGAGCGAGTCGCCGCCCATCAGCAGGCCTGCCTTGACGGCGCTTCTGACCGCCGGGATGACCTGGGCGGGACCGCGGTGGATGGCGTCCTCGTGGAGTTTCACGTCCACCAGCCGGATCTTCAGGTTCTGGACCAGCTCGTCGGCGAGCGGGCCGCCGCGGAGTGCCTCACGCCAGCCTTCGAGGACCAGTTCCATCGTCTCGTTGAGGTACTGGATACCCTTCGTCATGTCGATGAACATGTTGGTGCCCTCGATCGCCTTGACGTTCTTGGCCTCGTCCTTGTCCATACCGGCGGCGACGAGGGCGTCGCGCCGCTCCACCGCCTGCTGGGTCATCGAGACGTCGCCCTGCTGGATCAGCTTCACGACCTCCGGGTCCATCGGCTCGAGTTCAAGGTAGAACCGGTTGTGCCGGTTCGGGGACTTCCCTTCGACCGGGCCCGCCCCGCCCGTGATCGTCTCGCGGTAGACGACGATCGGCGGGGAGGTGATGATATCGACACCCTTATCGCGCTTGATACGGCCGGTGATGATCTCGAGGTGGAGTTCGCCCATGCCGCTGATCAGGTGCTCGCCGGTCTCCTCGTTGATCGAGACCTGCACCGTCGGGTCTTCCTTTGCAACCTGGCGGAGGACCTCGACAAGCTTCGGGAGGTCCTTCATGTTCTTTGCCTCGACGGCGACGGTCATGACCGGCTCGGAGTAGTGCTTCAGCGACTCGAAGGGAACCATGTCAACGAGCGTCGTGACGGTCGAACCGACGATGGCGTCCTTTAGGCCCGTGACGGCGGCGATGTTGCCGGCGGCCAGTTCGTCCACCTCGATCCGCTCGGCACCCATGAAGATGCCGACCTGCGCGAGGCGGTTTGAGCGCTTCGCCGCACCCATGATGTAGCACTCGGTGCCCCGGCGGAGCGTTCCCGAGAAGAGACGACCGGTGGCGACCTCGCCTGCGTGGGGGTCGAAGGTGATGTCGGTGACCATCATGCAGACAGGGCCGTTCGGGTCGCAGTTGAGCATTGCCTTGCCCTCGGGGTTCGCGTAGTCCCCGTGCCAGATGATGTGGATACGCCGTTCCTGGGCCTGGAGGGGGTTAGGGAGATGCTTGACCACCATGTCGAGGAGCACGGCGTGCAGGGGGCTCGACTTCGCCAGCCACTTCATGTCGCCGGTGTTGCACTTCTCGTAGACGTCTTTGAACGAGACCCCGCTCTTCTTCATGTAGGGGACGGAGACCGCCCAGTTGTAGAGCGCGGAGCCGAAGGCGACGGTGCCCTTCGCGGCATCCAGTTTCCAGCCCGCGTCGTACATCTTCTCGTTCATCCCCTTGATCAACCTGTTGACCTTATCGATCACCCGCGCGAGACGGATCTGCATCTCCTGCTCGTCCACCTTCAGCTCGTTGATCAGCCGGTCCACCTTGTTGATGAAGAGAACAGGGCGGACACCCTCCTTGAGCGCCTGGCGAAGCACCGTCTCCGTCTGGGGCATGGTGCCTTCGACCGCGTCCACCACGACGACGGCGCCGTCCACCGCACGCATGGCTCGGGTCACGTCGCCGCCGAAGTCCACGTGGCCGGGGGTATCGATCATATTGATCAGGTACTCCTCGCCGCCATACTCGTGGACCATCGAGACGTTGCTCGCGTCGATGGTGATGCCGCGTGCCTGTTCTTCCTCGTCAGAATCCATGAAGAGCTGCCTGCCGGCGAGCTCCTCGCTGATCATGCCCGCTCCCGCGAGCAGGTTGTCTGAAAGGGTCGTCTTTCCGTGATCGATGTGGGCGACGATACCGATGTTCCGGATGTGATCCGGCTTGTCCATCAGGTCCGTAACCCGCTCTACCATCTTCTTTCGTCTGGTCATGGAACACCAAAAAAATAATAGGGAGTATTACCGGGCAGCCTTTGCAATACGTTCTCTCTCTTCTTTCTTCGAGACGGCGTAAGAGCGGGTGTCGCCGTTCGCGGCTGCGATCAGTTCCTCGGCGAGCGCCTCGCTCACGGTCTTCTTCTTCTTGTGGCTCGCCTGCTGGACGCCGTCGGTGATGAACCGGAGAGCGATATCGACACGGCGCTGGGGTGCGGTGTCGACCGACTTCGGGACGTTGATACCGCCGTACTTCAACCGGACGGTCTCCTCGCGGGGGCCGGTGTTCTCGACGGCGTCCACCAGCACCTGGACCGGGTTCTTCTTGGTCTTTTTGTTGACGATCTCGAAGGCGTCCCGGACGATGCGGATGGCGAGCTCCTTCTTGCCGGTGTTGTGCTCGGTCTGCATCAGTTTGTTGATCAGGCGCTCGACGATCAGCATGTTGCTCTTGTTGAACTGCTGGCCGGCGAGCTTGCCGCAGGAGTGCGGCACGATCATCGCGTGCAGGTTCACGTAGCGAGCAAGGCTCGGATCCTTGATCTCCACCTCGCTCATGTCCCAGCGGTTGAAGAGGAGCTTCTGGTCCTGGGTCCCTGCCTCTACTGCTTCTGCTTCTGCCATACCACTTACCTCCGCGGCTTCTCCTTGCGCCCGATGACCATTTCGCTGAGACTGACGTTGTTGACCTTGGTCACGACAAACCGGACGCCGGGGATATCACCCATCGACCTGCCCAGCCTGCCGCCGATACCCTCGATCTCGACCTCGTCATGCTCGTCGATGAAGTTGATGGCGCCGTCGCCGACGGCGAATGCGGTCACCTGACGGCCGTTCTTGATCAGTTGCACGCGGACGCACTTACGGATCGCAGAGTTCGGCTGCTTTGCCTCGACACCCACCTTCTCAAGAACGATCCCGCGTGCCTGCGGCGCTCCCTCAAGGGGGTCAGATTTCACATCAAGTCCAAGCTGACGCCGGGCGTAGACAGGATCATGCCACCTGTCTCTTTTAGCGTCGCGCTTCAGTTTTCGGGCTGCGAATTTACCGTTTCCCATTGAATACCCTCGTATCGGTTGAATTTGTAGATAGGAGCAACTCCCGGTGTGCTATAAAGCAACGCGCGTTACGGATTTATATATTGTGGAACCCATCCGCGCGCCGATCTTTCGCCTTAGTTATTTGATCGGGAGCTGATATAATATTATATCCCGGCGGGCAACCTTCATGGATGACAACCCGGATATACAAAGAGGTTTTTTTCGAGGCGACCCACCGCCTGATCCACTATCGGGGGAAATGCTTCCGGTTGCACGGCCACCAGTGGCGGGTCGAGGTCTGGATCGAAGGGACGGCGGATGAGCGCACCGGGATCGTCCTTGACTACAACTGCGTAAAAGAGGTCGTCGGGCGGTTCGACCACCAGGTGATCCTGAATGCCGGCGATCCCATGGCGGCGTGCATCGAGGCGTTCCATCCCGTCGTCACCACGCCCGGCGATCCCACAAGCGAACTCCTCGCCGGCCTCATCGCGGAGATGATCGATGCCGAAGCCGCACGGCAGGGGCTTGATGCCCGCGTGGCAAAGATCCGGGTCTGGGAGTCGACGACCTGTTACGCAGAGCGCACGTATGATCGTCAGTGAGATCTTCCGGAGCCTCCAGGGAGAGGGCAGAAACCAGGGGCGGCCCTGCACGTTCATCCGGCTCGCCGGGTGCAACCTCCGGTGCGCCTGGTGCGACACCTCCTACGCATGGGAAGGCGGGGTGAGGATGAGCGTTGCGGAGGTCCTCGACCGGGTCTGGCTCCTGAACGGGAACCATATCTGCATCACCGGCGGGGAGCCGCTCCTGCAGCGGGATGAGGTCATCGAGCTCCTCAAGAAGTTCAGCCTTCATGGATATACGGTCGAGATCGAGACGAACGGCACCCGCGACTTCCGGGAGATGCAGGCTTTCGCCTCCATCTGCATGGACGTCAAATGCCCCTCGTCGGGGGAGAGGAGCGATCTATCGCTCCTCCCCTTCATCACCCCCCGCGACTGCGTCAAGTTCGTGGTGGCGGACGAGGACGACTTCCTCTACGCCCGGGCGGTGATGGCCCGTTACGATATCCGGGGCGAGGTCTTCATAACGCCGGTGGAGGGGTCCGACTACCGCGCCATCGCGGACTACATCGTCGACGAGAACCTCCCGGTGAGGTTTCAACTGCAACTGCACAAGATCCTGGGGATGAAATGATGAAAGCGGTCTGCCTCCTCTCGGGCGGCATGGACTCCGCCACGCTCGCCTATGTCGCAAAGGACATGGGTTACGATATCATCGCGCTCCACTTCACCTACGGCCAGCGGACGGAGAAGAAGGAACGGGCGTGCGCCCGGACCATCGCCCGGATGCTTGACGCGCGCGACTTTGTCGAGATCAGCCTCGAGCACTTCAAGAAGATCGGGGCCTCGAGCCTGACGGACACCGCGATCGCGGTCGAGGAGTATACCGGGGAGGAGAAGGGGGTGCCGAACACCTACGTTCCGTTCAGGAACGCAAACCTCCTCGCCATAGCGACCAGCCTCGCGGAGGCCCGGCGAGCGGAAGCAATCTTCATCGGCGTCCAGACCGGCGACTACCCGGGGTACCCCGACTGCCGGCCGGAGTTCATCGAGGCGTTCCAGCGGGTGGTCGATCTCGGCACGGCGGCGGACCCCCGTATCACCCTGATGACGCCCTTTATCCGGATGACGAAGGCGGATATCCTCCGCGTGGGCCTTCGCCTCGGCGTCCCTTACGAGGAGACCTGGTCCTGCTACCAGAACAATGACCGGGCGTGCGGGATCTGCTCTTCGTGCCACTACAGGAGAGCCGCGTTCCGCGAGCTCGGGGTGCCCGACCCGATCGAGTACGAGGGCTGACCATGGAAGTCTACCGCACCGGAAGGCTCACCGTCGAGAGAAAGGAGATCACCCTCCCGGATGGGGAGAGAAAGGAGCGGGTGATCATCCACCCCGGCGGGGCGGTCGCGATCCTCCCCGTCGAGGGAGACGACTGCTACCTCATCCAGCAGTACCGCTACGCCGTCGACGCCTACATCTTTGAGGCACCGGCAGGCACCATCGACGAGGGCGAGGAGCCGCACGAGACCGCCCGCCGGGAGCTGATCGAAGAAACCGGGATGAAGGCGGAAACCTTTGTCCCGAAAGGCTGGATCTACTCTTCCCCCGGCTACACCGACGAGCGGATATGGCTTTACCTCGCAGAGGGGCTCTCGCCCTGCTCGGACTACGGTATGGACGAGGATGAGGTGATCGAGGTCGTCCGCATCCCCGTCAAGGATCTCGCGGCGATGATCGCGGATGAACGGATCGTTGACGCAAAGACGATCTGCCTCATCTGCCGGTGCCTGCTCCGGGCGGAGCGCGGGACACCCGGCCCGGAGCGGGCGCGGGAGGGGGACGGCAAATGTGCGCAGATTTAAGCCTTCTCCGGAGAAACACATAGTAGCTTCGACCAATGAATACTATTCAGCGAGCCTGGTGAACGTCCAATGGAAGAGACGCAAGAGATGGATACCGCGCGAAAGCGCTACGAATTTAAAAAGATGCTTGAGAGGCTTGCCGAGAAGGAGGGAAGCGGCACCGAGCTGATCACACTCTATATACCTCCGGATAAGCAGATATACGACGTGACCGCCCAGCTCCGTGACGAGTTCGGGCAGTGCGCAAACATCAAGAGCAAACAGACCCGGACAAACGTCCAGAGTGCCATATCCTCCATCCTCTCCCGCCTGAAGTACTACAAGCGCCCGCCGGAGAACGGCATGGCGGTCTTCTGCGGCACGATCAACGTCGGTGGCGACCGCACCGACCTTGAATGCGAGATCATCGAGCCGCCTGAGCCGCTCAACACCTACCTGTACCGGTGCAGCTCCTCGTTCGAGCTCGAACCCCTGCAGCAGATGCTCGGGGAGAAGGAGGTCTACGGCCTGATCGTCCTCGACCGGCGGGAGGCCTACATCGGCTTTCTCCGGGGCAACCGGATCGAGCCGGTCCACGGCGTCACCTCGACGGTCCCCGGCAAGCAGCGAAAGGGCGGCCAGTCGAGCGTCAGGTTCCAGCGGCTGCGGCTGATCGCCATCAACGAGTTCTACAAGAAGATCGGCGACCGGGCAAGTGATATCTTCCTTGCCGAGAAGGACTTCTTCGAGAAGTTCAAAGGTGTGCTGATCGGCGGCCCGACCCCGACCAAGGAGGAGTTCGAGGCAGGCGGCTACCTCCACCACGAGCTCCAGAAGCGGATCATCGGGCTCTTCGATGTCGCCTACACAAACGAGTCCGGGCTTGCCGAGCTCGTCGAGAACGCGTCGGACGCCTTAAAGGGCCTCGACATCATCAAGGAGAAGAACGTCATGAACCGGTTCCTCCAGGAACTGGTCAAGGACGACGGACCGGCCGCCTACGGTGAGGAGAGCGTCCGGAAGAACCTGGAACTCGGCGCCGTCGACACCCTCCTCCTCTCCGACAAGCTCCGGAGGGCCCGGCTGAAACTCGCCTGTCCGAACGGCGACTACACCGAGGAGAGGACGATCAGCATCGAACCGGGCAAACACATCAGGGATCTCGACTTCGGCACCTGTCCAAACGACGGGGCATCCCTCTACGTCGAGGAAGAGGTCGATATCATCGATGAGCTGACCGCGCTTGCGGACCAGAGCAGCGCGACGGTCCGGATCATCTCAGACGACTTCGAAGAAGGCTCGATGCTCTACAACGCGTTCGGCGGGATCGCGGCAATACTTCGTTACAGGACCGGATACTGATGTTTCAGGAGAAGTACCACCAGGTTGAGCGCATGCTCCGGGCATGCACAGGCGAAGAGGACGTCCTCCTCTCGATAGGGGGGGATCACGCCGACATCGCCTCGACCGTAGCGTTTAAACTTGCGAAAGTTGAGAAACGGGCGCCCCAGAAGATCGCCGCCGATATCGCGGAGAGGCTCTCGGCCGATCCCGGACTCGGGGATATCCGGGTCGAGGCGGCGGGCCCCTACATCAACTTCCGGTTCGGGCCCTCGCTTCTCGCGGAGGCGGTCAGGGCGGCAACCGGGCCCGGCTACGGGAACCTCCAGCGCCGCACCGAGCGGGTGGTGCTCGAGCACACGAGCGCGAACCCGAACGGCCCTCTCCACGTCGGCCATATCAGGAACACCGTCATCGGGGACACCCTGGTCCGGGCGTTCCGGAAGGCCGGGTACCCGCTCGAGGCGCAGTATTACTTAAACGACATGGGCCGCCAGATCGCCATCGTCTCCTGGGGGTTCGACCACCTCGGCCTCGCCCGCGGGGAGGACGAGAAGGAGGATCATTACGTCGCCCGGGTCTACGTCGCGGCGAACCGGGAACTCCAGAAGAACCCGGAGATCACGGAAGAGATCGATCACCTCATGCAGCAGGTGGAGCGCGGCGATGCAGAGACCGTCGCGAAGTTCCGGGCGGCCGTCTCCCTCTGTGCGAAAGGGATCCGGGCGACCCTCGCCGCCCTGAACGCCCACCACGACCGGTTCGTCTGGGAGAGCGATTTTGTCCGGATCGGCGACGTGGACCGGATCATCGGGCGGGTCCGGCACCTGCCGCAGGCCCATGAGGACGAGACCCTCTGGGTCGACCTCTCGGAGCGGGGTTTCGAGAAGAAGTACATCCTCCGGAGGAGCGACGGCACGTCGGTCTACAGCACGCGCGACCTCGCCTACCACACCTGGAAGGCGCGCAACTTCGACCGGATGATCGATGTCCTCGGGGCGGACCACAAACTGATCGGCGCCCAGCTCCGGGCCACCCTCGAACTCCTTGGCGAACATCCGCCCGAGATTGTCTACTTTGAGTTCGTCTCCCTCCCCGAGGGCTCGATGAGCACCCGGGCGGGCAAGTTCGTCTCGGCGGACGAACTGATCGAGGAGGTGACGGCGAAGGCATACGACGAGGTGACCGTCCGCCGCCCGGAACTCCCCGAAGAGGAGCGGCGGACTATCGCGAGGTCGGTAGCCGTCGCCGCCATCCGCTACGACATCGTGAAGGTCTCCCCCGAGAAGAGCACGGTCTTTGACTGGCGGGAGGCGCTGAACTTCGAGCGGCAGAGCGGCCCCTACATCCAGTACGCCCACGCCCGCGCCTGCAGCATCCTCGAGAAGGCGGGGGAGTTCGAGCCGGCGTATCATTACGAGACGGAGCACGAGATCGCGCTCGCCCGGCACCTCTCCCGGTTCCCTGTCGTCATCGAGCAGACCGTGACGGAACTCCGCCCGCACCTGCTCGCCGCCTACGCCCGCGAGCTTGCCGACCTCTTCAACGCCTTCTACCACTACGACCCGGTGCTCAAAAGCGAGGGCGAGACCCGGAGCAGCCGGCTCGCGCTCGTGGATGCGGTCAGGAACACCCTGCAGGAATCCCTTGTGACCCTCGGTATCGATGCACTCAGAAGCATGTAAGGCCCTCCGGAGGCAGGGCTACCAGTTCGTCAGCCCCGCCTCGTCAGCGGCCGTCAAGCCCTGCATGTGGAACAAGCGGGCGCTCAGGGGCGGGGAGATGTGCTACAAGGCGCAGTTCTACGGCATCGAGAGCCACCGCTGCGTCCAGATGACCCCGACCCTCCGGTGCAACCAGCACTGCCTCTTCTGCTGGCGGTCGTTCGAGCACGAGGTCGTGGAGGAGGAAGAGTGCCCTCCCCCCGCGATCATCGAGAATCTCCGGCGCCTCCAGAAGAAGGCGCTCTCGGGCTACAAGGTCTCGCCCTACGTCGCGCCGGAGCGGTTCGCGGAGGCTCTCCGCCCCACGATGGTCGCGATATCCCTTTCGGGGGAGCCGACCTGTTACTCGCGTCTCCCGGAGCTGATCGACGGCCTCAACACCGGTGGGTACACGACGTTCCTCGTCTCGAACGGCACCCGGCCCGACGTCCTTTCGCGGTGCCGGCCCTACCAGGTCTACGTCTCCCTGGACGCTCCCGACCGGGAGACCTACCTTGGCCTCTGCCGGCCGAGAGAGGATTACTGGGACCGGGTGCAGGAGAGCCTTGCCGGACTTGCCGGCCGCCGGTCCGCAATCCGCACCACCGTCGTGCACGGCTACAACGACTTTGCGCCTGAACGGTATGCAGCGCTCTACCAGGATTCCGGCGCCCGTTTCGTTGAAGTAAAGGGTTATATGTATCTGGGATACAGTAGAAATCGACTGCAGAGAGACCAGATGCCTGAACACAGCGATGTGCGGGCATTTGCCGAGAAGATTGCACAACACTGCGATTATACCATCAGGGACGAGAGCCCGGCGAGCCGGGTCGTCTGCCTGGAGCGGAACGTATGAGATTCGATGTGGAAGAGTTCAAAAAGAGAGCGAGAGAGGATTTCGAACACGCCTGGCATGAAGGGCCGTCGGTGCTGACCCCACCGGGGATCTCAGACCGGTATCCCCGGCTGAAGTACACCCGGGCGGCCCCGCACCCGATCTTTGAGATCATGCAGCGGCTCCGCGAGACCTACCTCTCGATGGGGTTTGACGAGGCGATGAACCCCCTGATCGTCGAGGAATCGGATATCTACCGGCAGTTCGGGCCCGAGGCGATGGCCGTCCTCGACCGGGTCTTCTACCTCGGCGGCTTGCCCCGCCCGAACGTCGGGATAGCGAGAAAACAGGTGGAGGGGATCGAGGCGATCCTCGGCCGCGCGATATCGCCAGAGACTGAGGAGAAACTCCGCGAGACCCTCCACGGCTACAAAAAGGGGACGATCGACGGCGACGAACTGACGCACGAACTCGCGACCGTCCTCGAGGCCGACGACGCCGCCGTGGTGCACATCCTTGACGCGGTCTTCCCCGAGTTCCGGGCGCTCGCCCCCGAGTCGTCGCGCAACACCCTCCGGAGCCACATGACGAGCGGCTGGTTCCTGACGCTCTCGGCCCTCTGGGAGAGACGCCACCTCCCCATCCGGCTCTTCTCGGTGGACCGCTGTTTCCGGCGGGAACAGGAGGAGGGGCCCACCCGCCTGATGGCCTACCACTCGGCCTCCTGCGTCGTCGCGGGGGAGGACGTCACCCTCGAAGAGGGCAAAGCCATCAGCGAAGCCCTCCTCTCGGCGTTCGGGTTCACTGAGTTCCGGTTCCAGCCCGACGAGAAACGGTCGAAGTACTACATGCCCGGGACCCAGACCGAGGTCTACGCCCGCCACCCGGTCCTCGGCTGGGTCGAGGTCGCCACCTTCGGCATCTACTCGCCCTCGGCGCTCGCGGAGTACGGGATCGGGGTGCCGGTGATGAACCTCGGTCTCGGGGTGGAGCGGCTCGCAATGATCGCCTACCAGTCTAACGACATCCGCGAGCTCACCCACCCGCAGTTCTACCCGCAACCCCTCTCCGACCGCGATATCGCGGGTGCCATTCATCTCCGCATGGAGCCGGCGTCGACGACCGGGAAGCGGATGGCGGAGGCGATCCGTGATACAGCCGCCGAGCACGCCGCCGCCCCGGGCCCGTGCGCATTCACCGCATGGACCGGCGAGATCGCGGGAAGGCAGGTGGAGGTGATCGTCGAGGAGCCCGAGTCCAACACGAAACTCTGCGGACCGGCGTGCGCAAACGAGATCTTCGTCCACAACGGCTCGGTGCTCGGGGTCCCCGATATCGAGAAGTGGGCACAGGTCCGGCGGGACGGGGTGTCCACCGGCATCACCTACCTTGATGCCGTAGCAAGCCTCGCCGCCGCCCGGATCGAGGAGGCGGCGCGGTGCGGAGAGGAGACCCGCGTCCAGGTGAAGATGGCAAAACTGCCCTCAGATATCAACCTCCGCATCGAGGAGTATGCGATGCGGTACATCACCGACCACAACAAGAAGGTGGACCTCCGGGGCCCGGTCTTCCTGACGGTGAGATCCGTCATACCGGAGCAATCGACCCGATAAGACCTTCTTCCCGCCCCGGTTTCTCTTTTTTCCCGGTCACCCCCTCCCTGCCGGACTCGATGCACCTCCGGAGCAGGGGCAGAACGTCCCGCTGGGCGACCAGGTTGAAGTGGGCCTTGCTCGGGGCGAGCCCGACCTTGATCGAGTACGCGTCGGGCGGCACCACCGCAAAGAGATCCTCGTCGGTCCTGTCGTCCCCGATGGCGAGGATGAAGTCCCAGGCGTGCCGGGAGAGCCAGTTCAACGCCGCTCTTCCCTTGTCGACGACGGTGTTCTTGATCTCGATGACCTTGTTCCCCTCCATGACGCCGACGTTGAGGTTCGACGTCAGGTGCAGGAGGTCATCTTTGAGATCCTTTGCCCGCTGTGCGCCGAGGATCGGTTCGGTCCTCCGGTAGTGCCAGACGAGAGAGTAATCCTTCTCCTCGATGAACGCGCCGGGCGTGCGATCCGTGTAGAGTTCGAGGAGCGGGTAGATCTCCCCCTTCCAGTCGCTGGAGAGCCCTTCGTGCATCCGCCACTCCCCGGAACGCTCTTTTGTCCAGACGCCGTGTTCAGCGATGAGCCCGATCTCCATCCCCCGGAACCAGGCGTCCAGCGTGTACCGGTCCCTGCCGCTGATCACCACCACCTCGTTTCCCGGCACACGGGAGAGGGCCTCGAGCACCTCTCTCGTGGCGTCGCCGGGCACCGCCTTCTGCGGTTTTGCGGCGAAGGGCACCAGGGTGCCGTCGTAGTCGAGGAGGAGGAGCCGATCAGCGGCGGCGGTGTAGTCCGCGACCAGCCGGTCCCTGATGGCCGGGGTGACGATCTGTTCGGAGCGTTCGACCCGGATCGCCCGGGCGTCGCCGAGGCGGGTGAGGAAATCGCCGACCCAGCGCTCGATGTCGTAGCGCATCAGCCGCCTCTGCATGGTCCGGTTCCGCTCGACCTGTTCCTTCTCCGGCATAGCAAGCGCCGCCTCGATCGCCTCGATCACCGCGTCCTGGTCGTTTGGGTTGACGATGATCGCTTCGCCGAGTTCTTCGGCCGCCCCCGCCATCTCGGAGAGGATGAGCACCCCGGTGCCGTCGGTCCGGGTGGCGACGTACTCTTTGGCCATCAGGTTCATCCCGTCCCGGAGCGGCGTCACCAGAGCGACGTCAGCGGCACTGTAGAACGCCACCAGCGTCTCGAACGGGAGGAAGTTGTAGAAGTAGCGGACCGGGACCCAGTCGGTCGTTCCATACTTCCCGTTGATCCGGCCGACGAGTTCGTCGATCCGTTTCTTCAGCGCCTGGTAGCGGCCGACGCTGGCCCGGGACGGGACGGCGACGAGGACGAGAGAGACCTTCCCCTGGTACTCCGGTTTCTTTTCAAGGAGTGTGTCGAAGGCCTCGAGCCGGAGCGGGATCCCCTTCGTGTAGTCAAGGCGGTCGAACGAGAGGATGATCTTGCGCCTCCCGTACTTATGCCGGATCCCTGCGATCTCCTTCTGGACCGGGGTGCTGCCCGCGGAGTCGGCGAACCGGTGGTAATCGATGCCCATCGGGAAGAGATCGGTTCGCACCACCCGGGTGCCGGTCCTGACCTCCCCGAAGGAGTGTTCGTGCCCGAGGATCCGCCGGACGCTGGAGAGGAAGTGGCGGACGTAGCCGTAGGTGTGAAACCCGATGAGGTCCGCCCCGAGCAGGCCGGCGAGGATCTCCCGCCTCCAGGGCAGGCCCCGGAACACCTCAAACGACGGGAAGGGGATGTGGTGGAAGTAGCCGATCTCTGCATCGGGCAGGCGCTCCCGGAGCATCTGCGGCAGGAGCATCAGGTGGTAGTCGTGGACCCAGATGACGTCATCGGGCCGCGCGACTTCCATCACGGCGTCGCAGAACTTCTCGTTCACTCTCTGGTAGACGGTCCACGTCTTCGGGTCGTAGTCTGCGAAGAGATTGAAGTAGTGGAAGAGCGGCCAGAGGGTGTTGTTGCAGAACCCGTCATAGTAGTGCTTGATGTCGTACGGAGAGAGGAAGACCGGGTGACACCGCTCTCTCTTGAGCGTATCGACGATCCGATCTTTCTCCTCATCCTGCTTCCTCTGAACGTTCATGCCAGGCCAACCGATCCAGAGGCTCTCGTAAGACTTGTAAAAAGAGCCGACTCCAGTGGCAAGACCGCCGACACTCCGCTGCAGGCGGAAGTCGCCGTTCTTCCGGGTGACGCTGATCGGCAGCCTGTTTGAGACTATCAGTAACCTGTTCATGGTTTGACCCTGTTCACAATCCGAGGCTGATCACCACCCAAAGAATCTCAACCAAAATTAAGGTTTTGGCGAAATCTCGAAAAAATATGGATATCGTAGTTTCGGCAGGCAGGCCTCGTTCCTGGTCTGCCCCTGGTATGCGGGCGCCGGAGATCCCGCGCATAGCCCTTCGGGGCGATCCTGTCAGGGTATCTGCGGTGGTGGTTGGGGGAGGAACACCGGGTTCTGGTGGGCCGGGGTGGGAGAGTGAACGATGATTATGGCCTGCGAGACTGCCTCGAACCCCTCAAACCGGGCCGCCGGCCGGCAGCGCTCACGCGTTCTCGGGAGGACCTCGGCACCAATGTTGAGATCGGCATCTAACCCTTCGATCACTCAAAAGAGATCTGCTCAGCGGGAGCCTGCCGAAGGGGCTCCGGGCAGGCGACCCTTGAGGCCGGGTGCACCGCACACGGGGTATCGTAACCTATATATCCCACGACATACACCCATATGCTGTGAGTAAATCCTTCCTGAAAAGGATGAGGCCGCCTTGAGGCGGGTGGGACAAAGTAGGGAAGGGATCACAAATCTATTTCTGGCGCCTATTGAAGAAATCCAGCCCGATCGTGATGTTTTTTTCAATCACAGAGTAGTGATCCTCATTGGGCAGGTAGTCCCTGAAATGGCGATGCAGGGTTCCGGCAATGAAGTCAGCCGCCTGAACGCAGAGGTTCTGTTTTGAGTCGGCATGCTTAATCTCCAGTCGGCACATTGCTGATTGGCGGGACGGGCCGTTCTCAAGCGAACGGAAAACAAGATATCTGTCAAACTCTTCTCTGACTACGCCGTCCAGCGACTTGTCTATAATCACATTAACATCTGATGAGAATCCGTAATTTGTTATTATTGTCGAGACGAGAGACCCGGTGAGATAGTTGTACAATATCTGGTGCCGATCTCTGAGGTAATGATAAACCTGCCCTTTTCTCAGCAGTAGATACGCGATATCGACGTTTGTTTTGGAGATGCACTCCAGAACGCGTCTACGATATGTGTCGTCGGTGTTGTGCTACTTCAGTTCAGGGATGTTTTTATACTTTTTTGGAAGTTTCTTCTTGACCCTGCTCATGCAGGTCTTTATTCGTTGGACCCTTTCTGGCCCTCTTACGATGATGGCTCCGATGACAAAGTAGGGTGAACTCTCCCCTGTAAACCCAAGATCCCCGGACTCGTCGATGTAGATATTAACTCCGGAAGGAGAGGGTATTATATCCGATATTTTCTCCACCCCGGGTCGTTCGTTTCTATCATAACCAATGCTAACAGTGGGTTTGCCATCCAACCACATAGATACTCGCATTTGTGACAAGGCCGCCGCCTGATAGAGCTCACGCGTTCTCGGGAGGACCCTGGCAAGCCCCCCCCATCTTGGAGTATACGGCACCTTCACGACCCTGTTCGCCCGGACGGGCGCGCTCCGCCCTACCGGCACAAAATGTTATATACTTCTAACACAACGTTAGATATATCTAACAGGTGGGTCGATGAAGGCGCGATACGCAATAAAGATTGCAGCGGGAGCGGTTCTCGCGGCGGCAGGGATCCTCCTTCCGTTCCTCATAGACGGAATCGAGGCACTCTCCTCAATTCTGGTGACGATCGGTCTTGTGACCATCGCGGTTGTTGTCATGCAGCATTGGAGGTTCCAGGACGAACCGGAGAGCGATGAGCGGACGCAGAAGATCGGGGCATACGGCATCTCCTACTCGTGGCTCCTCACCCTCGTCTTCCTCGCGATCCTCTTCTGGGTGGACTACCTCGGCGTCTTCCCCCTCACGGTCGAAACCGTGCTTCTCTCTACCATCCTGCTGATGGGGCTCTCTGCCCGCATCTTCCAGTGGTACTTCTTCCGGCAGGGGGATGTGGCGTGAGACCGGCGAGCGCGGCCGAATGGCACCTGCTCCAGAAGGGGGACGTCGGGTGAAGACCCGGATCCGGGAACTCCGGGCGAAGGCAGGGCTCACCCAGGAGGAACTGGCGCGAGAAGTCGGCGTCCGGCGGGAGACGATCGTCTTCCTCGAGCAGGGAAAGTACAACCCCTCCTTAAAGCTCGCCTACAAGGTGGCCCGGGTGCTCGGCACTCCCATCGAAGAGGTCTTCACCTTCGAGGACGAGAACCTGGCGTGACCACGCCGGAGCCGGTGGATGGCGGAGCGGGGAGCAGAACCCCACCCGTGGCGCCGTCGCCACCAGGGTTGGGGAGGCGATGCGGACCGGTGACGCGGCCGGCACATGAAATGCGGGAGCGGGAGAAGGCGCGGCAGCAGGCATCCAGCCCATGACGGTGCGGCAGAGCAGAGTGCTCCATCTGCCTGAGGATTCTTCAGCCCTGTGTCGCCCCTTCGCCACCTTCGCAAACATCCGCGTAAGTCAACCCGCGGTGGAGACCGGGATCGGAGCTCATGCGGAAGTTCGCGGAAGGGTGTATAGAACGCTTAATGCAGTGGTTCAGGAGAAGGAGTCGGAAAAATATATTGGGGGCAATCGTTAAGGTTGGAACGGCAGGCTAAAAACATTGCGTTTTTATATTCTTACAATTTTGCCTCAAATTCGCTTTAAAACCGAAATATAAGCACATTTGTAAAAAATACATTTTAATCACGCGGTAAATATACAATCCCCCCATCTCCCGAATATTCGGGATGGGCGCAGTGTCCCGGAAGGTTACTTCGGTTTCTCGCCGGATTTGCGCCGATCATTTCCACCCTACCCCGCTTCCCCCACCAGGCGCCGCACCTCCCTCTCAACCTCAGGGAGGAGACTGTCACGGTTCGACCGGGTCACCTTCACGACCCGGACGTCCGCCCGGGTCCTGATCCGGTCGAACCCCGGGGCGCCCCGCTGTGCGATCGTCGCCACACAGGGAGCGGCGGCATCGAGCACCTCCCGTATAACCCTGTGAAAAACCCCTGAGCAGCACTCCATCTTCCCGATCTCGTCGACGATCACGAGACGGACACCTGGCGCAGTGAAGGGAACCGATGAGAGGAACTCCTCAAACCCCTCGATATCGACCCCGTACCGGCCCACACGGCAGTGACCAGGATATCCAGTGCGGGCGAAGGACCGCCGGTCCCCGGCAAGGCTCACGAGGTCAAACCCCACCCGCACTCCCCCCTCCCTGACCTCGGCGGTGTAGAACCCGACCGGCGAGCAACCGGCAAAACGCTCCGCGAGACGGCGTATGAGCGTGGTCTTCCCGGAACCGGGCTGCCCGGTGATGAGCAGGTTCCCGGTCACCGTCCCGTGGCCTCCCCGGCGCGGACCCTTGGACGGCAGACCGGGCAGAACGCCGGCCCTTTTACGTCGGTCTCGGAGATGGTGTTTGAGAAGCGCATGACGCACCGGGGGTCATCGCAGTGGGCAAGGCCGAAGGTGTGCCCCAGTTCATGCACCGCCTCCACGGTGGCCCGGCGCCGGAAGACGCCGACATCTTCCGGCAGGCCGTAGAACGACTGCCGGAGGCGGTAAAGAGAGATCACGGCGTTCCTCCGGCCCGCGAGGCCGAAGACGAAGTTCATGCCCGGGAGGTAGAGGTCGACGTCGGTGACTCCCAGCACCCGGTCACAGCCGCCGATCTCCCCGGAGAGCGAGAGATACTCGAGCACCACCTCCGCGTCGTACTGGTCGCGGGCGGTGTTCCGCGCGGTTGCAGGAAGCGGGATCTTCTTTTTGGGCACCACATCCCCGGAGAACGCCGTCGCCAGGGAGGCCTGGAGCGCTTGCATCTCTACCGGATCGACCTTTCCGATGGGAACGAGAATGATACTCATGGCGATATCCCGGTACCGGGTAACAGCAGATAAGAATTTGATGGTTTCGGCCTGAGTTCCGGGAGCAGGCCCCGCGAACGAGGACCACCCGGCACGGTCGCCGGGGATGAGTATGGCTGCAGGCCGACCGGCGAGGTCACCTGCCGCCATCCCCCCGCAGAAGCGCAAAGAGCCGGACAAGCGAGATGAGATCCTGCCGGTTGTGCTCCACCACCGGGACGAGGGGGCCGGGGTTTCCAGTCCGCCGGTAGAGATTGTAGAACTCCGGCACCATCCGGCCCGGGAGATCGTCCTCGCGCTCGACCCCGAGGACCTCCGTCTCGAGCGTGCTGAGCCGGCAGGCGGGAACCGGGCCCTTCCAGCGCCGCCGGGCGAAGAGGAGGGCGTCGAAGTGAGGCGCCGCAAGGTCTGCCCGGATACCGTAGCAGGCGAGCCGCTCCCGGATGAAAGGGAGGTCGAACGCCCGGCCGTTGAAGGTGACGAGGGCCGCACCCTCCGCTTCCAGGTCGGGAAGGGCGGCGGTGAGCGCCGCCTCCTCTTCATCGAGGGACCGGAGCAGGTACTGGCGGACGGCGATCTCCCCACCCTCCACCCGCGCGAGCCCGATGAGGACGATCGGCCGGGCGGAGAGCCCCAGCGTCTCGATATCGAGGAAGACGAGCGTTTCCGGAGCATGGAACCGGCTGGCCTCAAGGAGGAGCGGATCGGAACGCCGGTGCCGCCGCCCGATCCACTCCACGAGGCCGCGGGTATCCCTCCCCGCCACCGAGTCAAGGAGCCGCGCGGCATCCCGGCGGTAGAGGGGGTGCCGCACGAGATCGGCGACTGTCCGGTAGCCCAGCCTTTGCAACCTCTGTTGGGTCGCCTCGCCGATACCGGGGACCAGGGTGAGGTCCGCAAGGATAGCCGCCGCCGCCCGGTTCGGGTCGCGGTCGTCGAGATCGTCCGTGATGGGGCTCCGGGATTCGAGGACGTAGCACCTCCCGGAGGGGCACGCAACTTCCCGGCCGCAGAAGACGTCCTCGACGGTCCGGCCCTGGTAGCCGGCGACAAGATCGTCCCGGAGGTGCCGGACCCGATCGCAGCCGGATGAGATGCTCCTAAAAGAGGGGGCGCGCTCCCCGGCCCGGGCTGACCGGGCCCGCCATCCTCTCCCTGCCTGATCGAACGGATACTTCATCCTGCCCCGGCAGAGGGTTAGACCCTCGCGGCATTCAAAGGTATCCACCGCAGGATGAACGTGAGCGGGGGGCCGTATCACTCCCGGCGTGCCGGCCTCACCGTGATCGAGCACGTGCGGTCGCCGGCACAGATGCTGTTCTGGTACTTCAGCACGTAATCCGGGTTCAGGGCCGGTACGGCGGCGTTCGCGTAGGCGTGGCAGGCGTTGCAGGCGGTGAGCGGGTCCTCCCCCCGTTCGTTCGCCCTCGCCACCATCGCGCACTCCCGGACGGTCAGCACCGCCTCGTCCGGCCCGGAGTCCCGGATCTCGTACCGGTACTCGGGCCCGAAGAAGACCCGGGTTGCCACCGCAAACGCCTCCGCAACCTCCCGCGCATCCCGGATCGGCATCCCGAAAGCACGGGCGATGACGCCCGCTTCCCTGCCCTGCTCCCGCCACACGGCCCGCTCGACCTCGTTGTAGAGCTGGTCGTCGGCGCCGTCCCTGATGGCTCTCCGGCAGGCAAGCGGTAGCGCGGAGACCTCCCGGGCGGCCAGTTTCCATCTCACGTCCACCGGGATTCGTTCGAATCCGTCCATATGCTCTCCCTCCACCTCGTGACGGTTTCCACGTCGGAAGTGGCTGTACCTGCAACCCACATGAACGTTCGCCCGGGGGCGGCGCGCGCATAAATACCCCCGCGGCCAACACGGAGATATGATGATCGGAGCAGTCCTGATCGATATCGACGGTGTCCTCTACGTCGGCGATCGCCCGGTCGTTGGGGCGGACCGGGCGCTCCGGGAACTTGACCGGCGGGGGATACCCTACCGGTTCGTCTCCAACACCACCCGCCGCTCCCGCCGTTCGGTTGCCCGCCTTCTCGCGGACCTCGGCTACGCCATCCCGGAGGCGTGGATCATCACCGCCCCGGTCGCGGCCGCGGCACACCTGCGGGAAGGAGGCCGGACCCGGTGCTTCCTCCTCACCACCCCCGATGCCCGGACCGACCTCGAGGAGGCCGGCCTCCTCGCGGTAGAGCAGGATGCCGATGCGGTCGTGGTCGCCGACGCGGCCGACGGTCTCACCTACGAACGCATGAACCGGGCGTTCCGTCTCCTCCTCTCCGGCGCAGACCTCGTCGCGCTTGAGAAAGACCGTTACTGGATGGGGCCGGACGGGTTGATGCTCTCAGCCGGCCCCTTCGTGGCTGCGCTCGAGTTCGCCACCGGAAAAGTGGCGGAGGTGATCGGGAAACCCTCTCCGGCGTTCTTCACCCGTGCGCTCCGGGAGACCGGGGTAACCCCGGGCGAGGCGGCGATGGTCGGCGACGACATCGTCACCGATATCGGCGGCGCCCGGGCCTGCGGGATGAAGGGCATTCTGGTCAGGACCGGCAAGTACCGGGAAGAGGCGGTTCGCCAGTCGGGCATCACGCCTGACCTCGTCATCGACTCGCTTGCCGACCTCCCCGATCACCTCTGATACCATGATGAGGAGACGACCCTTCCCGGTCCTGCTCCTGGTCCTCGTCGCCGCGGCCCTCGGGGCCGGGTGCGCGGGCATCCTCCCGGGCCCGCCGGCCGCCCCGCCGGCGATCGTCCCGGTCGAGGGGGCGAGCCTCAACGACCTCCCGGTCTACACCTTCCCCTTCGAGGATGGGGAGGAGACTCTCCGGATCGATCCCGATCCGGCGGTCTATGCCGGGGCGAAAGAGGCGGACCGGAGGCTCCACCTCTACAAAGACCTCCCGGAAGAGGAGTGGATCTCCATCTACTACCGGGCGTTCGAGAGCGAACCCCACCTCGAGCCCTTCTACGCGGACCTGCTCGCGGCCCTCCGCGGGATCCGGGACCAACAAGACCTCGACGACGACCGGTACCTCGAACTGATCGCCACGTTCGTGCAGTCCATCCCCTACAGGACCGACGCCTCGATCACCGAACCGAAGTTTCCCATCGAGACCTATGTGGACGGGGAAGGCGACTGCGACGACAAAAGCCTCCTCCTCGCCGGGCTCCTTGCACGGGAAGGCTACGGGGTCGCGCTCTTCTACTTCGGGGACGAGGCGCACATGGCGGTTGGCGTGCGGAGCGCCGGGTGCCACTACCGAAACACCACCTACGCCTACATCGAGACCACAAACACGAGTTACGTGGGCATCCCGCCTGCGGCCCTCTCGAACGGAACGGTCCTCTCCTCCGATCCGCTCGTGATCCCGGCCGGCGACGGGCCGCGCCTCTATGGGGGGTGCGACCAGGTCCGGACGATCGAACGCGCCCTCTCCTCATCCCTCGCCCGGGTTCGGGTGCTTGCGCCCGAACTTGCGGCGCGCGCACGGGAACTTGAGGCGGAGCGGGAGTCCCTCGAAGCCTTCGGTGCGCGGTTGAAAGCCCTCTCCCGGTCGGGGGAGAGCCAGGAGTACAGCCGCCTCGTCCCGGAATACAACCGGAAAACCCGGGAGTACAACGACGCGGCGCAGTCCTACAACGCCCTGCTCGCGGAGTCGAGGGCTGCCGTAGACGTCCATAACCACCTCGTCACCCACGCCCACGACCGGCCCGGGTCGTACCTCCGCGCCCGGGCGTATCTCGCGGAGTGATGCACGAAGGCTACCTCCAGACAATGTAGTGGGCCTCCGCCCCCTCTCCCCGGAACCGGGAGAGAGCGGTCTCGCAAGTACCTCGGGGAGATCTCGATGCCGATGAAGCGGCGGCCGGATCGGCGGGCAACAAGCGTCGTCGTCCCGGTTTGAGAACACGGCAACACTCCCGCCGGATACGCTTTTTCTCGTCCCGGTTCGGTATGCCTTCCCGCGGCATCCCGGTCTGGTCCTCCGGGGTGCCGTTGGATCGCGGGATGGCTTAAGCGTGGCCCTCTGCCTCAAGGGGAGTGCGGTTCGCCGGAGCAGCGATGCAGGTATACGCTGCTTTACGCATCTGGCTCCGCCGGATAATGGTCTGATACCGGGCGGCCCGCTCGGCGAGGCAGGCAAACGTGGTGAACGCAGTTCCTTCCATACAAAGAACAGGAGTGAGGTCGCTATTTAACCATGGGCCGTGCGGGGTGAAAGTGAAAGTCGGGGATGACAACCGGATTTTTGGGCTCCATTCCGCATTAATCCGGGGCATCGGAGGACGTTTATCGAAAATACCATTTATCTCCCGGATTTGCCCCCATAGCGGCTGAAACGGCAATTGTTCCGTTGGCAAGTGTTAATGTATCCCCTGACAAATACATGGAACGGAGTGCCGTATGCTGGATATCAGTGATTTGCACGTGAGCGTGGATAGCACCGAAGTGCTCCACGATATCAACCTCCACATCGGGCAGGGGGAGACCCATGTCCTGATGGGCCCGAACGGCTCGGGGAAGAGCACGCTGCTCAAAGCCGTCATGGGGTTCGGCGGCTACGCGATCACGGCCGGGTCTATCATATTCAAGGGAACGGATATCACCAACATGCCGATCCACGAGCGGGCCCACCTCGGGATCGGCATGATGTTTCAGCACCCGCCTGCAATATCCGGGCTGAAACTCGGGAAACTGCTTGCCGCCACATCCCATATGGGGGAAGACGCGATAGAGGCGCTCGCGCAGTCGGTCAACATGGAGCACTTCCTTGCCCGGGACATCAACGTCGGGTTCTCCGGCGGCGAGATAAAACGGAGTGAAGTCCTGCAACTGAAGGTCCAGCAGCCCGATTTCATCATGCTGGATGAACCGGAGAGCGGCGTCGACCTCGAGAACATGAACCTGATGGGCAAGGAGATCGCAGGTCTGCTCGAGAAAGACGTCCATATCGTCAACCGGCGCCGGAGCGGCCTGATCATCACCCACACCGGTTACATCCTCGATTATCTCGAGGCCGACCAGGGCCACGTGATGATCGACGGCCAGATACGGTGTCACGGAAACCCCCGCGAGATCCTGCGCGTAGTCAAAGAGAAAGGATACGGAGAGTGTCTGCGTTGCAAACAGATATAACCGACATGGAGCACCTCTCGATAGAAGACCGGGAACGCCTCGCCCTGACCGGCCTTGAGGTCGGGATGCAGAACCGGTGCGGGAGTTTCTTCCAGATCGACCAGAAGGTGGTCCAGACCACCTGCGGGGCCGAGGGGATCGAGATGCTCCCCATCAAGGCCGCCCTCGAGAAGTACGACTGGGTGAAGGACTACTACTGGAACGCCGTCTCAAAGGACAAGGACAAGTATACGCAGTACCTGGCAAAGCAGGAGAGCCCGCAGGGCCTCGTCGTCATCGCTCATGAGGGCGTGAAGGTCGCGATGCCCCTCCAGGCCTGCCTCTTCCTCCGCGAGGAGCCGGTGCAGCACGTCCACAACATCTTCATCGCAAGAGAGGGCTCAGAGATCCACATCATCTCCGGCTGCGCGAGCTCCTGGCAGAAAGAGCACGGAGCACACATCGGCGTGACCGAGATCTATGTCGGCAAAGGCGCCAGGGTCACGTCCACGATGATCCACAACTGGAACCCGGGGATCAGCGTCTTCCCGCGGAGCGCCACCATCATCGAGGAGGATGGCATCTTCCTCTCAAACTACGTCTGCATGCAGCCGGTTCACCAGATCAACATGTACCCGACGGCGCGCCTGGTCGGGAAGAACGCCGTGGCCCGGTTCTCGAGCATCGTCGTCGCGACCCCGGGCTCGCTCCTCGACCTCGGTTCCCGGGCCATCCTCGGCGCCGAACACACGAGCGCCGAGCTCATCACCCGGGCGATCACCACCGGCGGCACCATCATCTCCCGGGGCCACATCCTCGGCGAGAAGGATAACACGCGGGGCCACATCGAGTGCAAGGGGCTGATCCTGAAAGACGGCATCATCCACGCCATCCCCGAGATCGAAGGGACGCTGACCGGCACCGAACTCTCCCACGAGGCCGCGGTCGGCAAGATCGCCCGTCACGAGATCGAGTACCTCATGGCCCGGGGGCTCTCCGAAGAGGAGGCTACCGCAACCATTATACGCGGGTTCCTGGATGTCAAGATCAGCGGTCTGCCTGCCGTCCTGCAGAAGCAGATCGACGCCGCGATCGATAAAGCAGAATCCGGGTTCTGACGAAGAACAGGAGATGACGGTGAAGAAGAGATGACGGAGACCGACCCCTACCAGAGGGAGCGCGAGGAGATGGTGGAGTGCCAGATTCGGGCCCGGGGAGTCAGGGACGAACGGGTGCTTGCCGCGATGCGAAAGATCCCGCGCCACCTCTTCGTGCCGAAGGGCTGCGAGCGTGCCGCCTACGAGGACCGGCCGCTCCCGATCGGGGAGGGGCAGACCATCTCCCAGCCCTACATCGTCGCCGTCATGACCGAGCAGCTCGAACTCGCGCCGCAGGACCGGGTGCTCGAGATCGGGACCGGCAGCGGCTACCAGGCGGCGCTCCTCGCCGAGCTCGCCGGGACGGTCATCTCGATCGAACGCCTGGGGGGCGTCGCTGAGAGGGCACGCGAGAACCTCGCCCGGGCGGGGGTCACCGGTGTCAGGGTGGTCGTCGGCGACGGCACGAAGGGCTATCCCCCGGAAGCGCCCTACGACGCAATCATCGTCACGGCGGCATCGCCGGCCGTCCCGGAACCCCTGATCGACCAGCTCGCCGAAGGGGGACGGTTGATCGCTCCCATCGGCCCGCGAGACTGCCAGGACCTCATTAAACTCGTGAGAAGAGGAGGCGTGGTGGAGACGATCCCGCTCGGCGGCGTCTGCTTCGTGCCGCTGATCGGGCAGTTCGGGTGGCGGGGGGAAGGGTTCCTGTGATGATCTACGACATCACCCGCGACCTCTCGGCGGACGCAATCCTCTACCCGGGAGATATCCGGCCCCGGTTCCGCGAGATCGACAACGGGCAGTATCGCGTGACGGAGATGACCATCGGGACGCATTCCGGGACGCACATCGACGCGCCGTCGCACTACCTGGAGGGGGGCCGGACGGTCGACCAGATCCCGCTCGATGTCCTGACAGGATCGGCGCGGGTGCTCGACTGCAGCGACGTGGAGACGGTCATCGGTCCCGGCAGCCTCGCCGGGCGCCTCGCGGGCGTCCGGACGCTTCTCCTGAAGACATGGTTCTCGAGGCGGGAGCAGTTCGACCCCGGGTACCCGGCGCTCTCCCTTGAAGCGGCAGACCTCATCGTTGAAGCAGGGATCACCTGCCTTGGGACCGACGCACCATCGATCGAGGCGTTCAGCGGCGATGGTTCGGTCCACCGCCGGCTGCTCGGGAGCGGGATGGTCGTTCTCGAACTGCTCGACCTTGCAGCCGTGCCGGAAGGAGACTACCATATGGTGGCACTCCCGATGCGCCTTGCCGGCGCCGACGGGTCGCCGGTGCGGGCGATCCTCTGCAACAAAGATAGAGAGGAGTAGCATGAGTTTTTTCCACGATGCGATCAGGAGACTTGAGCATGTCCTCGCGGACAGCGGGTGCGAGGACGGTATCGTCGAACTCGGCGTGAACTACGACACGGACGTCTGCCAGTACCCGAGGGGAGTCTGCATGGAGGGGCACTTCGGCGGACAGATCGGGCAGTTCGTCACGAACGAGCCGGTCCGGGCCAGGACCCGGATCTCCTTCATGTTCGGCGCGCCGCTCACGGACCAGAAGCAGCGCGCGGCGGCGAGCGTGATCATCAACGCCGTCTCGGCGTTCCTCTGTCTCGCGCGGAAACTCCGCCCCTGCACCCCCGACTGCTACGCCCCCTGCCTTGCAGACCTCTCCCGCGAGATTGCCGGGAAACGCGTCTACCTTGTCGGCCCGATGCCGGTGCTCGAGCGGGCCTTCAAAGACCAGGTGGTCGATTCTCCGGAAGCTGCCGACCTCCTCCTGGTCGCCGGCGACGGCATGACGACAGACGCCGGAGTCGCCTGCATCGACGACTGCCGGGGGAAGAAACGGATAATCTTTCTCGGACCGTCGACCGCCGGGGTCAGCGGCCTCATCAATCTCGAGCACTGGTGCCCCTACGGGCGATGAATACCTTTTTTTAGGAAAGAAAGGATTATACAGGAGTATGCTATTCGGCTCTTCCGGAATCCGGCAGGAGTTCGGCCCCGGCCTCATCGATCTCGCGCTCCGCATCGGAGCCGCCGCTGCAGACGGCACACCGGGCATCGTCGTGGGCAGGGATACCCGCACAACAAGCGAACTGCTGGAGCATTGCGTCATCGCCGGTATGCTCTCGGCCGGTGCAACCGTCTTCACCTGCGGCATCGCGCCCACACCGACGGTCGCTTACGCGACGCGTGATGCGGATGCAGGGTGCATGATCACCGCCTCACACAACCCCGAGCCTTACAACGGGGTCAAACTGCTCAACCCCGACGGGTCGTCGTTCACCCGCCGGCAGCAGGCGGCGATCGAGGAGACGCTCGAAGGATCGCACTGGGAGGGGTGGGATAAGCAGGGGCACGTCTCTCCCGTCGATGCGCTTGCCATGCACCGGGATGCGATCCTCGGCGAAGTCAGCCTCTCCCGGCCGGTCACGGTCGTGCTGGACTGCGGCAACGGTGCGGGGAGCGTCATCACCCCCGATCTCCTTGGCGAGGCCGGGGCGACCGTCATCGGGCTGAACTGCAACGTCTCGGGCCGGTTCGCCCGTCCATCGGAACCGCTCGAGGCAAACCTCCCCTACATCGGCGAGATTGTCCGGAAGCGGGGAGCCGGGTGCGCGGTGATCCACGACGGCGACGCCGACCGGATGATGGCGTTCGACGAGCGGGGCCGCTACATCGACGGAGACCACCTCCTTATGCTCTTTGCGAAATACCTCGACCGGAAGCACGTGGTTACCACCGTCGATGCCTCGATGGCGATCGAGGAGGTTGCCGAGGTCCGCCGCACGCCGGTCGGCGACACCTTCGTCTCCGAAGAACTCCTCTCCTGGGGAGATTTCGGCGGAGAGGCGTCGGGGAGCTGGATCTTCCCCGGGCACTCTTACTGCCCGGACGGGATCTACGCCGCCGCCCTGCTCTGCGAGATCGCGTCGGAGTGGTCGATCGCCGAAGAGCTCGACCGGATGCCCCGGTATACCCTCCTCCGGGAGTCCTACCGCGTCGCCTCGCCCCGGGAGATCATGGCGGCGATCGGGGCCGACGAACCGACGCACGGGGTCCGCTTTGACGACGACGACGGCTGGTACCTGATCCGGGCAAGCGGCACCGAACCGAAGGTCCGGATCACGGCCGAAGGAAAGACGCCCGAAAAAGCAAAAGAGATGCTCGATGCGGGGCACACCGCCCTCGAGAGAGCGAAACGTGTTTCAGGAGAGAGGAGGAGTGAATAGTATGCAGTGTGTCGTTCTGGCAGCAGGAGAGGGGAAACGGATGCGCCCCCTGACCGCCCGGCGCCCGAAGGTGATGCTTCCCATCGCCAACCGCCCGATGATGGAACATCTGGTCGTCGCGGCCAGGGACGCAGGGATCACCGACTTCGTCTTCGTCGTCGGGTACTTCGAACGTGAGATCCGGAATCATTTCGGGGACGGCAGCGCTCTCGGCGTGAAGATCGCGTACGTCACCCAGCGGCACCAGCTCGGGACCGCAGACGCCCTCCGGGCGACGACAGGGATGGTCAACGGCCGGTTCCTCCTCCTCAACGGCGATATGGTCCTCAAGAGGAGCGATATCGAGAAACTCTGCCGGATGAGCGCCCCCTGCATGGGGATCCACGAGACGGACCACCCGCAGGACTACGGCGTGGTGACCGTGGAGGGGCGCCGCATCACCGGTCTTGAGGAGAAGTCGGAGCACCCGAAGAGCAACCTGATCAACGCGGGCGCCTACCTCTTCGACCCTGATATCTTCGACCTCCTCGCCGGGGTCAGGATATCGGGCCGGGGCGAGTTCGAGCTGACCGACGCCCTCGAGTCCTACATCAGGGAGGGAACGCTCGCCGCGCACCCGCTGGAATACTGGCTCGACGTCGGGCAGCCGTGGGACCTCCTCGACGCAAACGAGGCGCTCCTCTCCTCGTTGCACCACGAACAGGGCGGCACCGTCGAGGAAGGGTGCACCGTCCCCGACACGGTCAGCATCGGCAAAGGGACCATTATCCGGGCCGGGACCTACATCGAGGGGCACTGTGTCATCGGCGAGAACTGCGTCGTCGGCCCTCATGCCTATCTCCGGGGTTCAACCGCCATCGGCGATAACTGTCACATCGGGCACGCGACCGAGATCAAGAACTCCATCATCATGGCGTCCACGAACATCCCGCACTTCAACTACGTGGGCGACAGCATCGTCGGGAGCGGGTGCAACTTCGGCGCCGGCACCAAGGTCGCGAACCTCAGGCACGACAACGCGGCGGTGAAGGTCTGCGGGAAGACGACCGGCCGGAGGAAGTTCGGCGCCATCATCGGCGACAACGTCCTCTTCGGGATCAACTGCTCGGTCAACGTCGGGAGCCTCATCGGCAGCAACACGCGAGTAGCCCCCCACTCCCTCGTGGAGGGGTGCATCGAGGAAGGGTCGGTCATCAGGTGATATGATGCAGGCAGTCATCCTAGCAGCAGGAGAGGGGAGCCGCCTCCGGCCGCTCACGCGGAGCAAGCCCAAAGCCATGCTCCCGGTCGCAAACCGGCCGATCATCGAGTATGTCATCGACGCACTGTTGGAGAACGGGATCCGCGACATCGTCGTGGTGGTCGGGTACCGCAAAGAGGACGTCATCCGGCACCTCAACAAGCTCGACGCCCCGATCCAGGTCGTCGTGCAGGAACGGCAGCTCGGGACCGCGGACGCCCTCCGGGCGGCCGAATCGGAGATCACGGGCGACTTTCTCGTTCTCCCCGGCGACAACTACATCAACGCGGAATCGATCGCCCGGATCAAGAAGGAGCGAAACGCCATGCTCGTGGCCGAGCACCCGAGTCCCTCGAACTTCGGGGTCGTGGTGATCAGAAACGGCCTCGCCCGCGAGATCATCGAGAAACCCGAGGATGCCCCGACGTTCACGGTATCGACCGGAATCTACTCTTTTGCGCCCGACGTCTTCTCCTACCTCCGGACAAACGAGATCCCCGACGCCCTCGCCGCGATGATCGCGTCGGGCCGCCGGATACGCGCAATCCCGGCGGATGACTGGCAGGATGCCATCTACCCCTGGGACCTCCTGAAACTCAACAGCCGCATGCTCAAAGGGATCGCGCCCGAGATCGGCGGGACGGTCGATGCATCCGTCGTCCGCCGGGGCGCGGTGCGTATCGGCACCGGAACGACCGTCGGCCCGAACACCGTGATCTACGGCCCTGTCACCATCGGAGACAACTGCACCATCGGCCCGAACTGCGTGATCATGCCGGATGTGAGCATCGGCGACCGGGTGGAGGTTGAGCCGTTCACCTACGTCGGCGACTCGCTCATCATGAGCGACGCGAGGATCGGGTCCCATTCGAGGATCGTCTCGGCGGTCTTCGGCCAGGGATGCATCCTCGCCGACCACACCACCACCTATCCGTCAGCAAGCTTCATCGAGGTCGGGGAGCGGGTCCAGAAGGAGGAATTCGGCGCAGTCCTCGGCGACGGGGTCCGCGCGGCACCCTTCACAACATTTAAGAACTGCATTGCCGGTAACAATGTTACCATTGAACGGGGAAAGACAGTGGTCGGCCTCATCGAAGACGGCACCCGGGTGATGTAGATGTGCGGGATTGTCGGCTACATCGGAAGGCGGGACGCAACAGGGGTCCTGATCCAGGGGTTGAAGCGGCTTGAGTACCGGGGCTACGACTCGTTTGGCATCGCAACGGTCGGGAGCGCGATCGAGATCTACAAGAAGGTGGGCCGGATCTCCGACGGGGAGGCGGGGGCGGCCTATCTCGCCGGGTATACCGGGATCGGGCATACCCGGTGGGCCACCCACGGAGAACCGAGCGACATCAACGCCCACCCGCACACCGACTGCACGGGGAGGATCGCCCTGGTGCATAACGGGGTGATCGAGAACTACAGCGAACTGAAGCGGCAACTGCAGGGGCGGGGCCACACCTTCCGGTCCGAGACCGATACTGAGGTGATCGCCCACCTCGTCGAGGAGCGGTATGACGGCGATCTCCTCGCGGCGGTCAACGCAGTCCTCCCCCTGCTCGAGGGCTCGTATGCCGTCCTCGCGATTGCAGCGGACACCCAGAGAATCGTCGCCGCAAGGAACGCGAGCCCGCTCGTCCTCGGTGTCGGCGACGCCGAGGTCTTCGCCGCCTCGGATATGACGCCGCTTCTCGAGTATACCGAGCGCGTGGTCTACCTCGAGGACGGCGACATTGCCGATCTCACCCCCGACCGCTACACCATCTACCACGACGGCCGGGAGGTGGAGCGCCCGGTCGAGCTGATCAGCTGGTGCGTCGAGGATACCCGGAAGGGTGGGTTTGCCCACTACATGTTGAAAGAGATCTTCGAACAGCCCCAGTCCTTCTACGAGACCATCCGGGCGGGCATCGACGACCACGTGCGGCAGATGGTCACGGAGGCCGACGAGATCACGCTGGTCGCGTGCGGGACGTCCTACCACACCGCCCTTGTCTTCAAATACCTGGCCGAACCGCTCTGTAATCTCCCCGTGCGGGTCGAGATGGGGTCTGAGTTCAAGTATTTCACCCCGCCCCTTCACGGCCTCGTGATCGCGGTCTCGCAGTCGGGGGAGACCGCGGATACGATCGCCGCCCTCAAGATGGCGAAAGCCCGCAACTGTCCAACGCTTGCGATCACCAACGTGCAGGGGAGCACGGTCACCCGGGTTGCGGATAAGACCCTCCTGATGCGGGCCGGCCCCGAGATCGGCGTCGCAGCAACCAAGTCCTACACGGCGCAGCTTGCGGCGCTGATGCAGATCGTCAACGCGCGTTGCGACGGGGTGTTCGACGACGTCCTGTCGCACGCGCACCTCGCTATCGGCGAAGTCCTCATCCGCGAGATCAGGGAGGCGGTTGCCCTCTGTTCGAAGGCGGAGCACGTCTTTTTCGTCGGGAGGGGGCCGTTCTACCCGGTCTCGATGGAGGGCGCCTTGAAGATGAAGGAGATCAGTTACGTCCACGCCGAGGGGTATGCGGCGGGAGAACTCAAGCACGGGCCGTTCGCCCTCCTCACCGCGGAGACGCCGGTGGTCGCCATCTGCACCCCCGGACCGACCTACGATGTTATGGCTTCGAACATCAAGGAGATGAAAGCCCGCAAAGCCCCGGTCATCGCACTCGGGGTGGACGGCGATAAAGAACTCGCCGAGATCGTGGACATCTTCATCCCTATACCGAACACACACCTTCTGGTGCAGGTCCTGACCATATCGGTCGCCCTCCAGCTGCTTGCCTACCACACCGCGTGCGCCCTGCAGCGGGATGTCGACAAACCCCGGAACCTGGCAAAGAGCGTGACCGTTGAATGATTGAGTATGGACGTAACGCCCTCGGCGAAGGGGCGACGATATTTGAGCCGGTGACGCTCGGGTTTCCCTCCCGCGACCGGATGGGAGAGGAAGGCTACCCGGGCGTCACCATCGGGAGGAATGCGGTTCTCCGGTCGGGCACCGTCATCTACTGCGACGTCGTGATCGGCGACGCCTTCCAGACCGGCCATAATGTGCTGATCCGCGAGAAGACCACCATCGGCAACCGTGTCGCGATAGGGACGGCGGCGGTGATCGAGGGGGACTGCACGATCGGTGACGACGTCCGCCTCCAGAGCCTGGTCTACATCCCGACCGGCGCCCGGATCGGCGACCGGGTCTTCGTCGGCCCGAACGCCGTGCTGACGAACGACCGCTACCCGCCGGGCCCCCGCGAGGGGCTCCGCGGACCGGTGATCGGGGACGATGCCGTCATCGGTGCGAACGCGACGGTCCTTCCCGGCGTTGTCGTTGGGGAGGGGGCGTTCGTCGCCGCGGGCGCGGTGGTGACGAAGGACGTCCCGCCGGGGATGCTTGCGGTGGGCACGCCGGCACGGTTCCGGCCGCTGCCTCCGGGGGCAAGACGGTGACGCTGGAGATCCCCGTCGCCCGGCCGCTCGTCGGGGAGGAGGAGGTCGAGGCCGTCGGCCGCGTGATGCGGTCGGGGATGCTCGCCCAGGGGTCGGTCGTCACCGAGTTCGAATCGGGCTTTGCGGAGTACTGCGGTGCCCGGCACGCGGTCGGCGTCAACTCCGGGACGGCGGCGCTTCATGCAGCCCTCCTTGCCGCGGGCATCGGGTCCGGCGACTCGGTGATCGTCCCGGCGTTCACGTTCTTTGCGACGGCGTCAAGCGTCTCGATGTGCGGGGCGACCCCCCTCTTTGCGGACGTCGACCCCGCGACGTTCAACATCGACCCGGAATCGATCGCAGCCCTCGTCCGGCCCGACACCCGGGCAATCGTCGGGGTCCACCTCTTCGGGCAGCCGTTCGACGTCGGTGCCGTCCGCGATCTCTGTGATGACCATGATCTTACCCTGATCGAAGACGCGGCCCAGGCGCACGGCGCGGAGTATCACGGGAGAAGGGCGGGGAGCCTTGCCGACATCGGCTGCTTCTCGTTCTACCCGACAAAGAACATGACCACCGGGGAAGGGGGCATGGTTACGACCGACGACGACGCCCTTGCCGAGCGGGTCAGGCTCCTCATCAACCACGGGCAGAGCCGGAAGTACCTTCACTCGGTCGTCGGCTACAACTACCGGATGACGAACATCGCCGCCGCCATCGGCCTCGTGCAGCTCGACCGCCTCGAGGGGTTCAACGAGCGCCGGACCAGGAACGCCCGGTACCTTGACCACCACCTCACGGGCACGGGACTCGTCACGCCCCACGTGGCGCCGGGCGTCCGGCACGTCTACCACCAGTATGTGGTGAAGATCCCCGCCGGCTACCCGCTCACGAGAGACGCGTTCATGAGCGCGCTTGCGGATTGGGGGATCGGCACCGCCGTCCACTACCCCATCCCCGTCAACCGGCAGCCGGTCTACCGGAGTGCGTCCGGGGACGTCGTATGCCCGGTATCTGACGACCTTGCGGCCTCGGTCGTGAGCCTGCCCGTCCACCCGTCGGTGACGGACAATGAACTGGCGTACATCTGCGATGTGATCCGGGAACTCCGGGGCCCATAACTCGATACCCATGAGAATTCTGCTCGTCTCCACCCAGGACTACATCCACCACCCGATCCCCTCCAGGCACCACAATATCTTCGAGGAGCTCGCGACGCGGCATGAGATCCACGTCCCCCATTTCCACGTCAGCAGGGGAAAGGAACGTGAGACCCGCCTTCACGTCCACGAAGCGACGCGGTTTGCCGTCGAGAGCCCCTTCCTCCACTACACCTTGAACGCGCCCTGCCACTACCGGGTCATCCGCGGTATCATCCGCGACTACGATATCGACGTCGTCGTCGGCGCCCACGTCCTCGCGGGGACGGCGATGGTCCGTGCGGCGGAGAAGTCCGGCGTGCCGGTGGTCTTCGACCTCAAAGACTGGTTCCCTGACTCCGCCGCCGCTTACTACAAAAACCCGGCCGTGCAGTGGCTGCTCCGGGAAGGCGTCCTCGCCGTAACCCGCTACAACCTCAACCATAGCGATGTCATCACGACGGTCTCGCCCGGGCTTGTCGAGAAACTCCACAGCTACGGCTACGAGGCGGAACTGATCACGAACGGCGTCAACACCGACCTCTTCCGGCCGATGGACGGTGGGCAGATGCGCTCAGCCCTCGGGATTGCCCCGGACGCCTTCGTGCTCGGGTTTGCAGGCGCCGTCGAGCGGTGGTACGCCCTCGACGAGGTGATCCGGGCGCTCCCGGAGATCCTCGCGCGGCACGGGAACGCAGAACTCCTGATCGTCGGCGGTTCGCTCTTCACCGGCTACCTGGACGAACTGCGCGCCCTCGCGGCGGACCTCGGTGTCAGCCGGCAGGTGCACTTCACCGGCGCCGTCGACTACTGCGACCTCCCCGGCTACATCGCGCCGATGGACCTCTGCCTCATCCCGCTCTCGCCCCCCCAATGGGTCGATATCGCTCTCCCCAACAAGTATTTCGAGTACTCGGCCTGCGGGAAACCGATCCTCTCCACCCCCATCCCCGATATGCTCCGGATGGGCGGCGGCAGCATCGCCGTCTACCGGGAGAGAGAGGAGTTCATCGAGAAGGTTGACGAACTGGCCCACAACCCGGGCCGAACGCCCGCCGGCGTGGAGGAGCACAGCTGGAAGAAGAAGGCCGAGGCGTTCGAGAAGGTCTTTGCACGACTGACGTGAAAACTCCGGAAATCACTTCGTTTTTGAGCACCCCCGGCACGCCAAGGTTATTAATGGCTCGAAGGGATACTGGTTTGTAACAAGGAGGGTCCAATGGCTCACGTGGATCTCGGAAAATACCGACCGTATATAATCATAGGTTTTATCGTCCTGTTCACCCTGCTCGCGTTCTGGACGCGAGGTATCCCTTCAGAGGGTCTGGTGACCGCCGACGGCGTCAATCTCCTGGAAAACGACGCCTGGTACAATCTCCGTCAGGTCGAACAGACCGTCGCGAACTTCCCCGGCTACGCCTGGTTCGACGCGATGACACTCTACCCGACCGGCGACGTCATCTACTGGGGGCCGCTCTTCATCGAGATCCTATCGACGCTCTGCGTCCTCACCGGCGCAGCGACACGGCCGGAGATCATGGTGGTGGCGTCCTGGGTCCCGCCGCTGATGGGCGCGGCGATGGTGCCGGTCACCTACCTGCTCGGAAAGAAGATCGCGGACTGGAAGACCGGCCTCATCGCGGCAGGCCTCATCGCGGTCATCAGCGGGAACTACGCCTTTCGCTCCCTCTTCGGCTTCGTCGACCACCATATCGCGGAGACGCTCTTCTCGACGATCTTCGTCCTCGCCTACGTCACGGCGCTGCTCGTCACCCGCGACCACCCGTTCTCCCTCAAGGATCGCGGAACCCTCACGGTCGAGAGCCTGAAGGCCCCGGTGCTCGCCTCGACGCTCGCGGGCGTCGGGTACCTCCTCGGGTACTTCAACATGCCGACGATGATCCTCTTCGCGCTCATCGTGACGGCGTTCACCCTGATCCAGTTCCTCCTGGACTACTTCCAGGACCGGTCAAGCGACTATCTGGTCCTCGTGAACGTCGTCACCTTCGGTGTCGTGATCATCGGGACAGTGGCGTTCGGCTTCCCGCACCCCGGCTTCGACCTCTCCCGCTACACCGTCGGGCACGTCATCGCCTCCGCCGCCCTCATCGCAGGGACGCTCGCGCTCTACGGTCTTGCTACCTACCTCCGCGGGCGCCCGAAGTACTACTTCCCGGCAGCGCTCGCCGGCATCGCGGTCGTCGTCGTGGCGGCGCTCTCCATCGCCCTGCCTGACGTCTACAACCTCCTGATCGCAAGCCTCTTCGCGTTCTTCGGCGAGCAGCCGGTTACCACAACCGTCCTGGAGGCACGGGCCTGGTCGTTCGATATGGCCTGGGCAGCGTTCAACTGGGGCCTCCTCCTTATGGCGGGCGGGATCGCCTTCCTGCTCTGGTGGAGCCGCGAGAAGGTGAACCCCGCCCACGTCTTCATCCTCGTCTGGACGCTGATCATCCTCGCCTCGACGATGGCGCACGTCCGGTACGAGTATTACCTTGCTGTCAACGTCGCCCTGCTCTCCGCCGTCTTTGCAGGCGCAGTCCTGAACATAGGGTGGAAAGACGTCACGCGCTTCGCGGGAACGGCAACGTCAGCCGCTCATGCAAGCCCGGCAGCTGCGGAGAAGCGGGAAGAGCCGCCACGAAAGGGGAAGAAGGGAGGGAAAGCCCCGGAGGCCAGAAAGCCGAAGGCTTCCTCCAAAGACCAGCCGGACTACCTGAAAGCAGGAGCGTTCATCGCGGTCGTCGTCGTGACGCTCCTCTTCGCGGGGTGTTCCCTCCAGGCGAACATTGCCCTGGCGAACAACGCCAGGTACGGCGGCGTCGACTCGCAGTGGATGGAAGCGCTCGAGTGGATGGGTGCAAACACCCCCAACCCCGGTGTCGACTACACCGCCATCCTCGACCAGAACACCTTCACCTACCCTGAGGACGCCTACGGGGTCATGTCCTGGTGGGACTACGGCCACTGGATCACCCTCATCGCAAAACGAATCCCGAACAACAACCCCTTCCAGCACGGGGTTGCCGGCCCGAACGGATCGGCCCGGTACTTCGTCGCGACCGACGAAGAGACCGCGAACAAGATCCTCGACAACATCGGCACCCGCTACGTCGTCACCGATATCCAGCTCGATACCGGGAAGTTCCACGCCCCGGCGACCTGGGCAGACCCGGACGTGGGCAGGAGTCCTTTCGAACCGCAGTTCTTCGTCCCCACGAGTACGGCCGCGACGAGCTACCAGGCGGTGCCGTTCTACAGCCAGGAATACTACCTGACGATGGTCTCCCGCCTCCACAACTTCGACGGGTCCATGGCCGACCCGACGTTGCAGGTGATCTACGCCGAGTATCGCGACGCAGGCACGGCGAACGCCTCGCTCCCCGTCATCACGCGCACCGAGCAGATGAACGCCACCGCTGCGGCGGCGGCGGTGGAGGCATACAACAGGAACGCGCCGGCGGGCTCTCATGCCACGCTCCTGAACATGTACTACCAGTACCGGGGCGACTCGATCCTCCACCCGGTCGAACGGGTGCCGGCGCTCCAGCACTACCGGCTCGTCCACGAGAGCCCCCAGAACGTCTACGGCACCACCGGCGCGAGCGGGCCGGACCTCAAAGCCGTCAAGATCTTCGAGTACGTCCCGGGAGCTCACATCAAGGGCAACGGGATCATCGAGGCGCCGGTCGTGACGAACACCGGTCGGGCGTTCACCTACCGGCAGGAGAGCGTAAACGGCACATTCATTGTCCCGTATGCGACGTCCGGGTGGTCGGGCGAGGTGAAGACGACGGGACCGTACCGGATCGTGGGCACCGGGCAGACGTTCGACGTCACCGAAGAAGATATCCTGCAGGGACGCACCATCAATTAAAACGAGGATGCGCTCTTCGGTCATTTACGGTGACGTCTTTACCCGGCACGACATGGAGGCTCACCCCGAGTCGGGCTCCCGGTTGCGGGTAGCCCTCTCGGGAGTTCCCGACAACGTGCGATGGCGTGCCCCGGTCCTGGCCACCGAAGATGACCTGGAGCGGGTCCACGATCCCCGCTACATCCGGTGGGTGCAACAGATGGCAACGGGAACCTGTTTTTAGACCCAAACACCTACGTCGCCTGCCACTCTTTCGACGTGGCATCCTACGCCGCCGGGTCGACCTGTGCAGCGGTGGAGCGCACACTCGACGGCGAGCGCCTCTTCGCTCTGGTCCGCCCGCCGGCATAGAGGAGCACAGCTGGAAGAAGAAGGCGGAAGCGTTTGAGAAGGTCTTTGCACGACTGACGTGAAAATCCCGAGACTCACCCTATTTTCCAGCACCGCGGATACGCCAATATTATTAATGGTTCGAAGGGAAACAGGAACGTAGCAAGGAGGGTCCGATGGCTCACGTGGATCTCGATAAGTATCGACCATATATCATCATTGGTGTTATCGTTCTGTTCACCCTGCTCCCGCTCTGGGTACGGGGTTTCATTCCGGCGGCTGACATGGTGACCCCCGAAGGGGTCAATCTCCTCGGCAACGACCCCTGGTATAGTGTCCGTCAGGTCGAGCAGACCGTCGCGAACTTCCCGAACTACGCCTGGTTCGACGCCATGACGCTCTACCCGAGCGGCGACGTCGTCTACTGGGGATCGCTCTTCGTCCAGATCATATCGGCGCTCTGTGTGCTTGTCGGCGCAACGACGCGCCCCGAGATCATGGTGGTGGCATCCTGGGTCCCGCCGCTGATGGGCGCGGCGATGGTGCCGGTCACCTACCTGCTCGCGAGAAAGATCACGGACTGGAAGACCGGCCTCATCGCGGCAGGCCTCATCGCGGTCATCTCCGGGAGCTTCGCCCACCGCTCCCTCTTCGCCTTCGTCGACCACCACATCGCAGAGACCCTCTTCTCGACGATCTTCGTCCTCGCCTACATCACGGCGCTGCTTATCTCCCGCGACATATCGCTCTCCAGGAAGAACCTCGAAACCCTGAAGATGCCGGCGATAACGGCGGCCGCGGCCGGCGTCGCCTACCTCCTCGGTTTCTTCAACATGCCGACGATGATCCTTCTCGCGCTCATCGTGGCGGGGTTCACCCTGATCCAGTTCCTCCTGGACTTCTTCCAGGACCGGCCGAGCGACTACCTGATCCTCGTGAACGCCGTGACGTTCGGCGTGGTGATCGTCGGTACGGCGGCGTTCGGTTTCCCGCACCCCGGCCTCGACCTCTCCCGCTACACCGTCGGGCACGTCGTCGCCTGCGCCGCCCTCATCGCAGGCACGCTCGCGCTCTACGGGCTCTCGGTCTACCTCCGGGGGCGCCCGAAGTATTATTTCCCGGCCGCCATTGCGGGCCTCGCGGCCGTCGCCGTCGCGGTGCTCTCCATCGCCCTGCCGGACGTCTACAACCTCCTCATATCGAGCCTCTTCGCCTTCTTCGGTGAGGCGCCCGTCACCACGACCGTCCAGGAGGCGCGGGCCTGGTCGTACGAGGCGGCCTGGGCGACGTTCCACTGGGGCCTCGTGCTCGCGGCCGGCGGCGCTGCCGCCCTGCTCTGGTGGAGCCGCGAGAAGGTGAACCCGGCCCACGTATTCATCCTCGTCTGGACGGCGGTCATCCTGGCATCGACCGCCGCGCACGTCCGCTACGAGTACTACCTCGCGGCAAATATCGCGCTGCTCGCCGCGGTCTTTACCGGGGCGGTCCTCGAAGCAACCTGGAAGGACGTCGCGCGCCTCTTTGGGGCGAGGAGCGGCGGGGCACCTCAAAGCCCCGGGGCCGGCGAGAAACGGGAGGAGCCGCCGCGGAAGGGAAAGAAGGGAGCAAGAGCCCAGGATACCCGGAAAACGAAAGCCTCGTCGAGAGATCAGCCGGACTACATCAAGGTCGGAGCCTTCGCCGCGGTCGCCGTCATCACGCTCATCTTCGCCGGAACCTCACTCCAGACCAACCTCGCCTATGCCGCCGGTGCGAAGTACAGCGGCATCGACTCGCAGTGGATGGAGGCCCTGGAGTGGATGGGCGCAAACACTCCCGACCCCGGGGTCGACTTCCACGCCATCTACGACCAGGATACGTTCACCTACCCCGAGGGGTCCTACGGCGTCATGTCCTGGTGGGACTACGGGCACTGGATCACCTTCGTCTCAAAGCGGATCCCGAACAACAACCCCTTCCAGCACGGGGTCGCCGGGCCGAACGGATCGGCGACCTACCTCGTCTCGACTGACGAGGAGGCCGCGAACCGGATCCTCGACAACATCGGCACCCGCTACGTCGTCACCGATATTGAGCTCGACACGTTGAAGTTCCACGCGCCGGCGACGTGGGCAGACCCCGGCGTGGGGAAGGGCCGGTATGAGCCGGAATTCTTCATCCCCGTGAGCGCGGGCTCGACGAACTACCAGGCGATGACGTTCCACAGCCAGCAGTACTACCTGACGATGATCTCGCGCCTCCATAACTTCGACGGATCCATGACCGACCCGGCATCGCAGGTGATCTACGCCGAGTACCGTGACGCGGGCACGGCGAACGCCTCTCTCCCGGTCATCACGCGCACCGAGCAGATGAACGCCACCGCTGCGGCGGCGGCGGCGGAGGCCTACAACAAGAGCGCACCGGCAGGATCTCACGCGACGCTCCTGAACTGGTACTACGAGTACCGGGGAGACTCGCTCCTCCACCCGGTCGAGCGGGTGCCGGCGCTCCAGCACTATCGGCTCGTCCATGAGACGCCCAAAAACGTCTTCACCAACGTCGGCGCGAGCGGGCCGGACCTCAAAGCCGTCAAGATCTTCGAGTACGTCCCGGGAGCTCACGTCAAGGGCAACGGGATCATCGAGGTGCCGATCACGACGAACGCCGGCAGGACGTTCACCTACCGGCAGGAGAGCGTGAACGGCACGTTCATTGTCCCGTATGCGACGTCCGGGTGGTCGGGCGAGGTAAAGACGACGGGACCGTACCGGATCGTGGGCACCGGGCAGACGTTTGACGTCACCGAAGAAGATATCCAGCAGGGGCGCACCATCAACTAAAACGAGGATGCGAGCTTCGGTCATCTACGGTGACGTCTTCACCCGGCACGATATGGAGGCGCACCCCGAGTCGGGCTCCCGGTTACTGGGGGCCCTCGCCGGAGTCCCCGATACTGTGCGGTGGCATGCCCCGGTCCGCGCTACCGAGAGAGACCTGGAGCGGGTCCACCGTCCCCAGTATATCCGGTGGGTGCAGGAGATCGCACGGGGGACCTGTTTTTTAGACCCGAACACCTACGTCACCTGCCACTCCTTCGATGCGGCGTCGTACGCCGCCGGGTCGACCTGTGCAGCGGTGGAGCGGACACTCGACGGCGAGCACCAGTTCGCCCTGGTCCGCCCGCCGGGCCACCACGCCGAACCCGACCGGGCGATGGGGTTCTGCATCTTCAACAACGCCGCCGTCGCGGCGGCGAAAGCTCTTCTGTCGGTTGACCGGGTCGCCATCGTGGATTGGGACCTGCACCACGGCAACGGCACGCAGACGGCTTTTTACGGGAGCGACCGGGTGCTCTTCTGCTCGGTGCACGAGGCCGACAGTTTCCCGAAGACCGGGTGGGTGGACGAGATCGGCACCGGTGCCGGCCGGGGCTACACCTTGAACGCCCCGCTCGCGGCAGGGTCCACCATCGCCGATTACCAGCACGTCTTTGACGAGGTCTTCGTCCCGGCGCTCGCCCGGTTCCGGCCCGACGTCCTGATCGTCTCGGCCGGGCAGGACGCCCTCTCCGACGACGAGCACGGGCGGATGGACCTTGAGCCCGAAGACTACAGCGTGCTCGCCGGGATGCTGATCGACGGCACGGATCTCCCCCTCGCCCTGACCCTCGAAGGCGGGTACGGCCCGTCGCACGGGAAGGCGATCGCCGCGATATTCCGGGCACTCTCGGGGAAGCGGCCCACGCCCGCAGAGAGATCCCTGCACCGGACCACGAAGAGGGTTGTCGAGATCTTAAAGAAAGTCCGGTTCTGTTGAGGGAAACCCCCACGGCCGCCGCGTGCGTTCGTGGTGATGCGGTCTTGCGCGCCGCCGCGAAGGGAAGGTTCAGCCCCGCGGGAACGCAGGGCTCGGAGCCATGAGGTTGCCGGTTACCGCCATCGTGCCCCCCGTTCATCACGATTGCAGCGATTCCCAATAGCCAGTGCCTTCAAGGGCAGAGAGTACCGCCCGGATTTCACACGACGGATACACTCCCTGTCCGTTCCGGAAGGTTGTATCGGCGGCACGCCCGGCGCCGGGCGGGGAGGGGACAGGCCCGGAGACATGGATCCGGTCCTCCGTCCGCCCTGAACCAGCGCATGACAGGCGTATCCCGGGGAACATATCAGTAACGGAACCAGGGTCTGGAATGCTCGTGCTCCCCGGGCACGGGCTTGCTCTCCCCTGCCTACCCCGGAAAACCGACATCTGCGCCGCTCCCGGGGCACGGCTTCCCACTGGCTATTGCAAGCACTGCCCCCGCCCCCACCCGGGGCGGGGGGTGCCGGAGAGCAGCGTATGAGTAGCCCGCCTGCGGGGAGGGGAGATCCCGCGGCATCTTCCGGGCGTTTCCCCGCCGGAGAGCCCATCACTCCTGCGCGGAGCGTTTCCGGTCGGGGTCCATGTAGGAGACCTCGAACCCGGGAACGACGACCCGCACCACCGGCACCGGGGTTCTTGAGAGGTCGCAGACACAGACCCGGTCCGTATAGGGGCTGACCTCTCGAAGCACCCGCTCGATGTCGAGATCGAACCGGCGGGTGCTCACGTCGGGGACATCCCCGATATCGATGGCCTCTGCGGCGGCAAACCACATCCGGTTGATCCGCTTCAGCCGCTCGTACCCCGCCTTCCGGATGACCATCTCCCGCCGGGGATCGGTGCGGCCGCCCTGGAGGTAACTCCCGCGGCTCTGGGCAACCTCGGTCAGGGCGCGGAGCGCCGCAATCTCCGGGCATGCGTGTGTCCCCGACCCGATGACGATCATCGCCGGGTCTTTCGTGACGGTATCATCCGCGGCGGCCGCGACGGTGGGGATGCCGGTCCTCCCGTCGAGCAGCCAGAGGTGGATCCCGATACCGTTCTCCTCGAACCGGTCGAGGATCTGCCGGGCAGCGCAGTCACCCCCGATGACGAGGCGGCGGCCGAGATCGCGCTTCTGGTCGGCGAGGCTGAGCGCGTCCCGCTCGATCACCTCAAAGAGGGCGTGCAGGATCGCCTCCTCCATGACGTTTCCCGATCCAAGCCCGTTCGAGTCACTCCGGAAAAGCGGTACAGTCATCCCGAGCGAGTCATAAGGGTGGAAGACGGCGTTGCTCGGGACATAGACCTCCTCGTCGTTCAGGATATCCCACGCCGGCGTCCAATGGACCTTCTCCCCCTGCTCGAGTTTGCGCGGGAGGAACAGGTCCTCAGGGTGCACCGCCCGCCCGGGACCGATCTCTTCGTAGGTCGCATACTCCATCCGGTCACCCCGGTACTCGGCGCAGTACCGCTCGAGCGCCTCCATCATCGCCGAGACCCGGGCGTGGACGGGCTCCTTTCCCTTCCCCGCGTGGACGCGGACCGCCCCCCGGGCCGCTCCCGGCCGGACCGCCGCAAAGACCGGGATCCCGAGGCGGTCAAGAGGGGTCACATCGACGATCTCCGTAACACCGATCTCTGCCATCAACGGCTCCACGGCAGCACAGGTCCCCTCGGGAGACCGGGAACGGTGCGTTCCGTCAAAGTACTCTTTCTCTACCGGACGAATCGTGATTGCCATTCAAGATACCTTGGAGGTGATACCTTAATAGTATGGCAGATGTACCCTACCAACGTATGAGCACGGATGACGTAGCAGTGGGGGCAGTCGTCCGGTACCCCCGCACCGGCACGACCGGAAAGGTCCTCCGGGTTGAGGAGATCGACGGCCGGCAGTATGCCGAACTCGACAGCACCGGACTCTACTACCGGGTGGACGAGCTGGTCGGCGCCGACCGCACGACCGGACAGGTGGAGAGAGAGGAGCGCTCCCTGGAGGACTACCTCAAGGAGCATAAGGAACTCAAAGAGCAGCTGGAAAAGGTGTGGGAGAAGGGGACCGACCAGAGCTGTGAAGGCGGCGGGTGAACCATCCTCCGCTACCTTTTTCATCGGATCGTAGCGCGGAACCCCCCGTCTCAACCGGGGCAGTTGATCCCCGGTTGAGATTAACCCTCGATCGGTATGGTGGTGAGTTTCACCGCCTCGACGCCCTTCTGCGCCATCAATCGTTCTGTGATATCCTTCAGCACCGTCCCGTCTCCGCGGATCAGGATGACCTCAAGGCACTTGCTGTGGGTCACGTGCGAGTGAAGGGACGCCTGGATGATATGGGCATACTGGTGCTGGATCTCGGTGAGCGTCTGGAGCAGCCCCCGCTGGTCATGGTCGTAGACCATGGTGATGACGCCCTGGCGCTCTCCTTTCACATCGGAGATCCACTGGTAATGAGTGATATAACTCCGTATTGAGTCCCGTATCCCTTCTGAACGGGAGGAGTACCCCCGGAGGCTCAGGATCTCGTCGAATTTATCAAGAAGATTCTTGGGTAGAGAGATCCCGATACGTGAAAGTTCGGTATCACCTGACATACTGTAACCAGTTCTCATATCTCTATTCATAGGGTATAAATTTTCGCTAACATCAGGGTGCATTATTCACACTTCGTATGCTCCTGGGGTGACAGCAGACGAGAGGCCGCCCGGGTGCGCGATAAGAATGCGACCCGGGGCCAAAGAGATGATCCCCACCGATTATGTATAAGTAGTGTCACTCTATATTGGATAAGGAGGTTCGAAAACTTTTGCGAGATGCATTCATTCCCGGTGTCAATATTGGGCTCGTGGGTCATGTCGATCACGGCAAGACCACCCTGGTCAGCGCGCTGACCGGTACCTGGACTGACCGGCACAGCGAGGAGATCAAGCGCGGCATCTCCATCCGGCTCGGTTACGCGGATACAACTTTTTACCGGTGCGAGAAGTGTGAGGGGGCGGAGGCCTATACCTCCCAGCCCGAGTGCCCGAACTGTGGAGGAAAAGCGGTCCCGTTCCGGACGGTCTCGTTCGTCGACGCTCCCGGCCACGAGACACTGATGGCGACGATGCTCTCCGGTTCGGCGCTGATGGACGGCGCGATGCTCGTTATCGCTGCAAACGAGGTCTGCCCGCAGCCCCAGACCAAGGAGCACCTGATGGCGCTCGAGCTGATCGGCATCAAAAAGATCGTCATCGTCCAGAACAAGATCGATGTGGTCACCCAGGCAGAGGCGCTCGAGCACTACAAGCAGATCAAACGGTTCATCAAAGGCACGATCGCCGAGAACGCACCCATCATCCCGGTCTCCGCACAGAAAGGCGTCAATATCGGTGCCCTGATCCAGACCCTTGATTCGGTCGTCCCGGAGCCTGCCCGCAACCCGGAGATAGACCCGGTGCTGTTCGTCGCACGATCGTTTGATATCAACAAACCCGGCTGCAGCTGGCGGGACGTGAAGGGCGGCGTCATCGGAGGCTCGCTCATCCGCGGCGTCCTGCACGAGGGTGACGACATCGAGATCCGGCCCGGGCGGCAGGTCCAGGTGGAGAACCGGATGAAGTGGGAGCCCGTCGAGACGAAGATCACCTCCATCAACGCCGGCAAGATCCGGGTGACCGAGGCCGGGCCCGGGGGTCTCCTTGGCGTTGCGACGAAACTCGATCCGGCGCTGACGAAGAGCGACGCCCTCGCCGGGCAGGTGGCCGGGCTCGTGGGGAGACTGCCGCCGGTATGGGAACGGTTGAAGTTCGACGTCACGCTCATGGACCGGGTGGTCGGTGCGGACAGCGAGCAGATCATCGAGCCCCTGAAGCATAAAGAGCCGCTGATGCTCTCGGTCGGCACCGCCGTCACCGTCGGGGTGATCGTGAACACGAAGAAGAACCAGGTGGAGGTCCAGCTGAAGCGGGCGGTCTGTGCAGAGGTCGGCGCACGGATTGCCATCAGCAGGCAGGTCGGCGGGCGATGGCGGCTGATCGGCATGGGCGTTCTGGTCGAGTGAGGGTGCTCCTCGATACGAACGCCCTCCTGATGCCGGCCCAGTTCGGGGTTGACCTGTATGACGAGCTCCTGGCCCTCTTCGGGGACTTCGAGCCGATCACGCTCGAAGAGGTGGTCGGTGAGCTCTCGGGGCTTGCCCGGGGCCGGGGTCGCGATGCGGCTGCCGCCCGCGTGGGTCTCGCGCTGGTCCGGCGTTCGACGGTCGTGCCGAGCGGCAGTACCGCCGAAGGCGTGGATAACCGGGTGATCGAGTATGCCCGGCGGGAAGGGTGTACCGTGGTGACGAACGACCGGGAACTCCGGAACGCTCTCCTTCGTGAGGGAGTCGACGTCGTTTCGATGCGAAGACAGAAGACGTTGGAGTTGCTGAGGGGATAAATTATGTATTATAAGATGACGCTGGAGGACAAGGTGCGGGTTCCGCCCCACCGCCTCGGGGAGGACCTGGAGAAGGTTATCCTCAATGTACTGCAGGAACAGCTGGAAGGCAGCATCGCAAAGGAGATCGGTATCTTCATCGCGGTCACAAAGATCCTTAATGTCGGCGAAGGGGAGCTGATCCCCGGGGATGGTGCCGTCTACTACGATGTCAGGTTTGAGGCGGCGGTGCTCCGCCTGGGGCTCCAGGAGGTGATCGAGGGCGAGGTGGTCGAGACGACAAGTTTCGGCGCGTTCGTCAGCCTCGGGCCGATCGACGCCATGCTCCACGTGAGCCAGATATCGGACGAATACATCAATTACGACGAGAAGAACGGCAGACTGATCTGCCAGGACTCGAAGCGGTACATTGCCGTTGGCGACGGCGTCCGGGCCCGGGTCGTTGCGCTCTCGTTGAACGAGCGCGAACCCCGGGAGAGCAAGATCGGCCTCACCATGCGGCAGCCGGGGCTCGGCACCTCGGTCTGGCTGGAAGAGGACCTTGCAGAGGAGAAGCAGAAAGGAGCGGCATAACATGGTCGTCCGTAAGAAGGTGGTCAGGGTCTGCCGCGAGTGCCACCGGGTCGTCGAAGGGGAGGCCTGTGTCATCTGCGGCACGGCTAACCTGAGCGAAGACTGGACAGGCTACGTCGTGATCATCGATCCCGAGCACTCGGATATAGCAAAGAAGATGAACATCACCCTACCCGGCCGGTACGCACTGAAGGTCCGCTGATGCTCCGGCTCCCCGAAGCGCACCGGGATCTCTTCAAAAAACCGTTCGGCACCCTCTATGGAAATATCGGCGAACTCCTTCCCCGGCTCCGGGGCCGGGCGGTCTACGCCGTCGGCGATGTGGTGACCCACAACCTCCTCGATGCAGGGGTCGTCCCGGAGATCGCCATCATCGACGGCTACACGATGCGCCTGCCCTGTACCCGTCTGCCCCTTCTCCTGACAGGAAGGCGCCTCGTGGCGAGGAACCCCGCCGGGACGATCACCGACGAACTCGTGGGCGCGATCGCCGATGTGGTCCGCGACCCGCCGGGGGTGATATTCGTCGACGGCGAGGAAGACCTTGCGGTCATCCCGCTCGTCCTCGCGGCGCCACCCGGCGCCGCCATCCTCTACGGCCAGCCGGGAGAGGGCGTCGTCCTCCGGATCGTCGATGAGCCGGCGAAACAGGAGGCCGCGTCCATGTTGAACTGCTTTGTGCGCGAGTGAGAGTGCGGCAACCCGGGCCCCATACCAGAGTTTAAATAAATCCGCCAACAACATTTTAGGGATATCGATGGATTTCGAAATTACCCGTGACGTGAGGAACGAGGTGTTGAGCCGGAGGGAACTTGCGTTTACCCTCACCTTCGACGGCCCGACCCCCTCGCGGAAGAGCATCCAGGAGAAGCTCGCCGCAATGCTGAACAAAAACGAGAGCCTCGTCGTGCTGGACCTTGAGCGGACCCGGTTCGGGGCGATGGAACTTTCCGGCCGTGCCCGGATCTACGACGACGAGGAGAGCAAGAAGTCGACCGAGCGGGAATACCTGCTCAAGCGCGGCGAGCCGAAGAAGGCCGAGAGTGAGGCGTGAAGGGCATGGCGGTCAAGAGGCACGAGTGCTACGAAGTCAAGGGGGACAAGGTTGTTCTGCAGAAGCGCCACTGCCCCCGGTGCGGCCCCGGCGTCCTGATGGCCGAGCACAAGGACCGGGTGGCCTGCGGTAAGTGCGGTTACACCGAGTTCCGGAAGTAGGTCCTCACCCTCTGATACCAATACGGTCACGGCGGGAGATCCCGGCCGCGGCCGGTCTTTTTCAACGGAGCGATACCTGTTTTATGCCTGATATGAGATCCGGAGACGGCCTGGTGCTGGGGCTTGAGGGGACGGCGTGGAACCTCAGCGCCGCCCTCTTCGGGGAGGATCTGGTCGCCCTCCACTCCTCCCCCTACGTCCCGCCGAAGGGCGGGATCCACCCGCGGGAGGCCGCGCAGCACCATGCCTCGATGATGAAGGAGGTCGTCTCCCGGGTGCTCACGGAGCCGGACCGGATTCGGGCGGTCGCCTTCTCCCAGGGCCCCGGCCTCGGCCCTTCCCTCCGGACGGTGGCGACCGCCGCACGGGCCCTCTCGATCGCGCTCGGCGTGCCGCTCGTCGGTGTCAACCACTGCGTCGCGCACGTCGAGATCGGGAGGTGGGCGACCGGATTTGCCGATCCGATCGTCCTCTACGCGAGCGGCGCGAACACACAGGTGCTCGGCTTCTTAAACGGCCGCTACCGGATCTTTGGAGAGACGCTGGATATCGGGCTTGGGAACGCGCTTGACAAGTTCGCCCGGAGCCACGACCTCCCGCACCCGGGCGGCCCGGCCATCGAGAGGCTCGCCCGCGAGGGTGACTACATCGAGCTCCCGTATACGGTGAAGGGGATGGATCTCGCCTTTTCCGGGCTTGTCAGCGCCGCCCAGGAGAGCACAGCTCCGCTTGGGGACGTCTGCGCCGGCCTGCAGGAGACCGCGTTTGCCATGTGCGTCGAGGTGACCGAGCGGGCGCTCGCGCATGCCGGCAAGGACGAGGTGCTGCTCGTCGGCGGGGTCGGGGCGAACGCGCGGCTGCAGGAGATGCTCCGGACGATGTGTGAAGACCGGGGAGCGTCGTTCGCCGTCCCGGAGCGGACCTATCTCGGCGACAACGGTGCGATGATCGCCTATACGGGAAAGGTCATGCTGGAGCACGGGGTCACGCTCCCCCTCGAAGAGTCGCAGATCCGGCCGGGTTACCGGGCGGACGAGGTGGAGGTCACCTGGCGGACCGGGCCCGGCGAGGTCTTCGCCGCCGGGCAGCCCGGCGGGGGGATCACCCGGGGCGCGGAGGCGGTCGTGGAGATCCGGGAAGACGACGTGGTCAAGCGCCGGACGAGCAAGCGCTACCGGAATCCGGGCCTCGACCGGCGGCTGATCGCGGAGCGGACCCGGGCCGAGGCCCGCCTGATAGCGACGGCGCGGCGCGCGGGCGTCCCGACCCCGGTGATCCGGGATATCACGGCCGATACGATCGTCATGGAGCGGGTCGAAGGCGACGTGCTGAAGTACGTCACCTCCACCGAAAACGTCCGCCTTGCCGGCGAAGCGGTCGGGAGGCTGCACGGGGCGGGGATCGTCCACGGAGACCTGACGACGAGCAACATGATCGTCCGCGGCGATCAGTGCGTCCTGATCGACTTCGGGCTCGCGTCGACGTCCGCGGAGGTCGAGAGCCGGGGAGTCGACCTCCACGTCTTCTTCCAGACGCTCGAGAGCACCACGGAGAACTTCGGGGAGTTGAGGGAGGCTTTCGTCGCGGGGTATGCAGAGGCGTTCCCGGGGGCGGACGAGGTCCTCTCCCGCGAGCACGAGGTGGAACTGCGGGGGCGCTACCTGTGAGGCTCGCGGTGGTGACGAGCAACGCGAACAAGGCGCGGGAGGCGGCCGCATACTTCGCGGGGGTGCTGGAGGTCGAGCACGTCGCGCTGGAATGCCCGGAGTTCCGCCACGCCGACATCGGGGAGATCGCCCGCGGCAAGGCGGAGTTCGCCTACGGGGTCCTCTCCCGGCCGCTGATCGTCGACGATACCGGGCTCTTCATCGACGCCCTCGGCGGGTTCCCGGGCCCGTGCGCCGCGTACGTCCACGACTCAATCGGGAACGCAGGGGTCCTGAAGCTCATGGAGGGCGTGGAGAACCGCGACGCCCGCTTCGAGACGGCGATCGCGTTTGCCCGGGAGGACGGCATCCGGATCTTCCGCGGGATCCTGCTCGGCACGATCGTCGCTCCCCGGGGGACCGGGGGGTTTGGCTACGACCCGATCTTTGCCTGCGAAGGAAGGACGCTCGCCGAGATGCCGCTCCCGGAGAAGAACCGGATATCGCACCGGACACGGGCGCTTGAGGCGTTTCGCGCATGGATCACGCAGGAGCGCGCCTCCTGACAGAACTGTTAATAGCACCAAGAACGAATAGTACCCAATCGACAAGTGGTGTTTTCAACATGGCACGATTTCCCGAAGCTGAAGCACGTCTGCTCAATGTAAAGGTCTGTATGAAATGCAACGCCCGGAACGCAATCCGTGCGACCCGCTGCCGCAAATGCGGCTCGGAAGAACTCCGGCCCAAGTCCAAGGAGCGCAAGGCGTAACGCCGCCGCAACTGCGGGCTCCGGGCCACGGCGGGGCCGGGGGTCCGGTATACTCTTTTTGACGCGTTCGGTGCGATACATGGGGAGCGGGGGCTGCCCGCCGCCCTTCAGGCACTGTAGTAGGTGACCTTCCGGCCCTCTTCGCTGTACTCGCCCCGGTAGGTCTCGATGTTGCGCTTGTAGCCGATCCGCTCCGTAAAGCCGAGATCGCGGAGCCGTTCGCGAACCCGCATCACGTCTGCCTCGTCGGCCCAGTCCCGGGTGTAGACGTATATGACGGCCCGCTCGTCGCGCGAATCCGGGTTCGGTTTGGCGGTGCTGACCTTTGCGGATATCCCGAGCAACCCCTTCGCCGTCTCGTCCCGGATCTTCCTCCACGCCTCGTCGGCCTCTTTTTGGGGGACAAAGATGAGCCATTTTCCCACCTGCTCGTCGTCGAGGCCCCGCGCGAGAGGTCCCGGCGCATCCTGGACGATCCAGTACATCCGGGTCGTCTTTGAGGGGAGGACACCCTCGCCCGCCCTGAGCGATGCGTAGACGGCATCGATCCCGCCGAACCGGCGAAGGAGCGCTCCGGCGAGATCCGGGTAATCCTCCCGGAACTGCTTGAAGACTGAAGCGACGTCAACTTCAAAATCGGTACCCTGTTCGACGAGTTCAAACAGGTAAGGACCCCGGAGACGGAGTTCACGGTTGAGGTAGACCTCAAAGATCCCGTACGCGACCTCGCCCAAGGACTCCGGATCGATCTCTTCCATACTTACTGGTAACTGCCGGGACCGTAAAAAGGGTTCTGTAGTGTTATCGGCCCAGCCGCCCGAGGACCAGTTCTGCGGCCCGCTCCCCGGAAAGCAGCATCCCGCCGAAGATCGGTCCCATGCGGCACTCCCCGGCAACGGCGTTTGCCGCCATCCCGGTGACGAAGAGGCCGGGGAAGACCTCACGCGTATGATCGAGGATCCGTGACTCGGCACGGTCGGCCCACATGAAACTCTCGCCCTTCACTGTGATCCGGCCGCCCTTCTGCTCGACCATCCGGGCGACCACGGCGTCGTGGCCGGACGCGTCGACGGTGCAGGTGCAGGCCACGGTGAGCGGGTCGACGTGCAGCCCGGCCATGTCGACCGGCGTCCAGTTGATGACGAGGCCGCCGACCCTGCCGTCGCCCCGGATCATGACGTCCTCGACGGTGGTGAGGTTGAAGAACTCGACACCGGCGTCACAGGCCGCTGCGGTGAGTTTGGCGACGGCTTCGACCGATTTCGCGACGTAGTAGCCCGGCTCGAACTCACGGGAGGCGATCCCGAACCGGTCGAGGAGCCGCCGTGCGTCTTCCTGGACGACGATCCTCTGAAACATCATGCCGCCGCCCCACATGCCGCCGCCGGTACTGAGTTTCTTCTCGATGAGTGCGCACCGGACACCCTTCTCGCCGAGGAGGGCCGCACAGGCGAGCCCTGAAGGTCCGCCGCCGACGACGGCGGCATCCATCTCGAGGTAGTCGATGAGCGCCCGGTGCTGCTCCTCGAGGATGGCCCTGCTGATGGTCACTTCGTTGAGCGTCATCCGTTCATAAGGTATATCGCCCCGATCTCATAAGGGCACTGGCGCGTGGTGCCGGATGCGCCAAAGACCGGTTCAAACGTGAGCACCCGGAGCGATTCCGGCATATATCTTAATAGCGATCCGATCCAATACATCTCTGTCATGAAGTGGACGCGCGATTTCGGTCTGACGATGAGGATGCTTCTGACGTCGTTTCTGCTCCTCATAGTCTACCTGATCTTCCTGGGCGTCCTCTACGCCCTTGGATTCCCCTTTGAGTTCCTCCTGCTGGTCGCCGCCGGGATGGCGTTCCTCCAGTATTTCTTCTCCGATAAGCTCGTGCTCTGGAGTACCGGCACCCGGATCGTCGAAGAAGACGAGTACCCGGAGTTGCACCGGATGATCGAGCGTCTCGCCGCGAGAGCCGGCCTCCCGAAACCGCAGGTGGGGGTCATGCCCTCCCCGGTGCCGAACGCGTTTGCGACCGGGAGAAGCCCGAGCCATGCCGTCGTGGCGGTGACCGACTCGATCATGCGGATGCTCACCCCACAAGAGCTTGAGGCGGTGCTCGCCCACGAGATGGCGCACGTGAAGAACCGGGATATGCTGACGCTGACGATGGCGAGTTTCCTATCGATGCTTGCCTTCCTGATCATGCGCAACTGGTTCTTCATGGGCCTCTTCGGCGGCGGTGGCAACCGCGACAACAACATGGGCGCCCTGATCCTGGTCTACGTCGTCTCGATCGTCGTCTGGCTGGTGAGCACCCTGCTCACCCGTGCGCTCTCCCGCTACCGGGAGTTTGCCGCGGACCGGGGCAGCGCCGAACTGACGGACAATCCCCGGGCGCTGATATCGGCGCTCAAGAAGATCAGCGGGCGGATGGATTACATCCCGGCCGAGAAGAAACAGGAAGTGGAGGGCGCAAACGCCTTCTTCATCATACCGGCTCTTTCCGGGAACACCCTGATGGAGCTCTTCTCCACGCACCCGTCGCTTGAGAAGCGTGTGGCCGCCCTTGAGGATCTGGCGGTCGGGGCGCCGTAACGGCCCCTGGAGCCATAGAAGATTCACCTTTTTCGTGATCCCGCTTCCGTTGCGGCGATGCCGGGGGTTCATACCCATACTCCCGGGTGGCGCCGCCGTACCGGGAACCCTCTCTCGCGGCCGGGAACTGCTGCCGGTGCTCGCGCCGCCGGGAAAGCACCGCACCCCAGAATCCAGGACTATTGGCAGCCAATCGCCGTATTAAGGGACCTATAATTTTATCCTCCCAAAATTATATAACACCCTTTTACCAAGAGGTGCCCGCTCTGTCAGTCACGGCATGACCCCGGATACCCCGGGAGAACCGGCGGATCGGCCCGCAGCACCGCGCCGGTGCAGCCCGGGGGCTGCCGGAGGCAGTCCCGGGGTAGAGCCCGTTCCCACCGTCGTCCTCATCGCGGCCCGGCCCCAGTCACGAGCACCCGGGTCCGGCAGAAACAGGTGATTACAATGGCTTTAAAACGAATCCTGAGCATCCTTGCCATTATGTGCATCCTCGCCCTGGCCGGTCCCGTCCTCGCGGTCCCGGCGGCGGAGGATCTGTCGCAGCCCCTCCCTCCGGGCGATGCCCGGGAGGCGAGCCCGGCGACGATAGCGTTCGCGAAGGGGGATACCCTCGCAGATAACCTTCCGGAGAGTATGAAGGTCATGGGGAGGTATAACGTCACCATCGATCCGGCTGAGGTTTTCACGATCCAGCCTATCAACCTCGACAACCCCATTGAGGTTAAGAGAGACACGCCGATCGGCGCACTGGACGCAGTGGCCAGGACGGGGGCGTTGAATTACTCGACATTCCTTCGCACTGCCGATAACCGGCTGATACTCGACAGCATCGACGACTACCTCTACCAGCAGGGCCAGTTCTGGTTTGTAATCTACGAGAACGGGAGTTACATTACGTCAGACACTGATGTGTGGGGGTACTCCGTATCCGACGGTGAAACCATCTGGTTCATCTACTGCGATCTCACGGATTACGAGCCCCGCTACGAATCACGCCTGGACCATGCCATTGCAGGGTTGTCGATCAAGGTCACGCATGGTACTAACGTCACACCAGCACCCGTCACACCAGCACCCGTCACACCAGCACCCGTCACACCAGCATCCGTCACACCAGCACCCGTCACACCAGCACCCGTCACACCAGCATCCGTCACACCAGCACCCGTCACACCAGCACCCGTCACACCAGCACCCGTCACACCAGCACCCGTCACACCAGCACCCGTTGAGGAGCAGAGCCTCATCGATGTGATCGCCGCGAACGATAACCTGTCGTTCTTTGCAGTCCTGCTCAACGCAACAGATCTGGTGACCACGCTGCAGAGCGGCGGGCCGTATACGGTCTTTGCGCCGAGCAACGATGCGTTTGGCAACCTGTCGCGCGAAGCCTTCTCCAGGATCCTCGTCGACGAGAACGAGCGGACGCGGGTTCTCTCCGCCCACGTGGTCAACGGCAGTTATACGGCCGCCGATCTCCTGAATATGACACAGGGCGGGAATACCACGACGCTCAGGACCCTTGCCGGGGAGAACCTGACGGTCTCCGCGAACGGCAGCGTGCTCAACGTCAACAACGCCATGATCATCGTCCCGGACATCAGTGCCAGTAACGGTGTCGTCCATATCATCGATGAGGTCCTTGGCCTGCCAGCAGAGGGGCCGGCGCCGACCACACCAGCGGTGGTGACTCCAGAGCCGACCATGCCCCCGGGGGTGGTACTGCCGCCGCCGACCCCCGCAGTGGAGACTCCAGGGCCGACCATGCCTGCAGTGGTGACACCGATGCCGACCATGCCCACGGCGAGGTAGTGGTGACCCCGGCATCACCGGTTGCGGCGGCCCGTGCCTGTCCGGGGACGGCACACGGCTGCCACCTCCGCCTCTTTGCACCCGACGGTAACCGGAAGCGGGGGCCTCTGGAGGCGCTCCGTGAGCAGAGGGCTTTGCCGGCGATGGGGTATGACAGGTCTTCCGGCCCGGGATGGCGCCCGATCCGGATGCCTTCCGGGGGCTTCTCGGGATCGTCCGGCAATCTGGCACCAGCAAACCCCGGGATCCCCGCCACGGGGCTGCAGGAGGAAGATGGCATACCGGGCCGGGCAGGGGTAGGCGGACCCGGGCTCCGCAACGGTATGCTGGAGGAGAGAGATCCGTATCTTTTTGAGCGGTACGCCGGGTAGAACGGCTGAGGGTGGTGATGCGGGATGAGCGGCGTCAGGAGATGGACGATAATCATAACCTGTATTCTGGTACTCTGTCTGGCTGGAACTGTATCCGGGAGCAAACAGGCGCCTGATCCGGACGATACCGTATGGCCTGACGGAGTTTCTCTCATCAGTGCGGTCCACGAGGACCAGGGAGACCCGTTTCCGTATACGGTGAACGGGAGTAGCGGGGACGTGCGAGTGGCATATAACTACACGCCCGGCGACCGGAGGACCTTTATCTGCACTAATTTTGTGACCAACGAGGACTACATCGTCAACGCAACGTGTGTAGGGATCGGAGAGCACTGCTACGTGTTTGTCGAGGAAGGCTGGCCTCTTGCACAGAGGGAGGCTGCGGACCTCATGAACGCCTTCGATCATACCATATACCCCGTGGTTACGGCGACGTTCGGCAACGAGACGGGCGTCGACAGGGATCCCAGGGTGTACATCGTGCTGCTCGACATCCGTGACGACAGCCTTTACAACAGCACGAGTGCCGCCACGGCAGGATATTTTGATGGGAGCACCAAAAACAAGATAGATGTCGTCTTCCTGGATATCGACCAGTGGGGGACCAAGAGGAAGTCGACGCTCGCTCACGAGTACCAGCACCTCATCCATCACTCCCACGACGCCCATGAGAGGACGTGGATCAGCGAAGGATGCAGCGAGTATGCGGAACTCCTCTGTTTCGGCACCCAGAACCGGGCAAACGTCCGGTCTTTCACCCGTCTCCCCGACACCCCTCTCGTGGTGACCGATAGCCAGTGGCACCATTCGGATGACGAGACAACCGGGGCGCACTACGGGGCAAGTTTCCTCTGGATCCTCTACCTTGCGGAGAACTACGGAGATCGTTCGGGGTATCCCGGCCACGAGGTGTTCTTAAAGGACCTCGTGGCAAACGAACTCCCCGGGATGCAGGGGGTCACCACGACGCTTGCGGGATACGGGTTTGCAGAGTCGTTTGAGGACGTCTTCAAACGCTGGGTGGTCGCCAATTACCTCGATGCAGACGGGGCCAATCCACCGTTCGGGTATGCAGGCATCGATATCACTCGGTACCCACAGGGGGCCGGGTGGGTCAACCTCAGCACGCAGACCGTGTCGTCGCACTCGTTCCCCGAGCAGGAACTCCTGCCCTGGTCTGCCGCCTACTACGAGGTGGGTACACGCGACCCGGGCCTGGTCTCGTACACGAACGACCGGGGCTTCTGGATGGAGAAGGTCGTCAACAGGGACGGGGAGGCGGTCATCGTCGTCTCGCCCCTTGAGGACCGGGGGGCGTTCGTCCTGACGGTATCGGAGGAGGCGGGCAACCGGTCCGCCGGCACCGCGGCGAACGGGACGCCCCCGCTCGCGCCTGCAGCACCCGGGGTGGCCGGGTGAACCAACCGCCCAACCGCCCAACCGCCCAACCGCCCGGCAGCCTGCGGCACGCCGGGCGGACTACCGTCAGACCGGCCGGGGGGCTGCAGGGAGCAGGCGCCGGGTTCCGCGGCGGTGGGCGGGGCCCCTGCATTCAGGGATATCTTAATAACGCATAGCGCCAGAGGTGTATAGACATACCAGTACGCATCGATGGTCTAGTGGTATGACTTTGGCCTTCCAAGCCAATAGCCCGGGTTCAATTCCCGGTCGATGCATGGGGCTCGTGGTCTAGCTGGTTATGACGCTGCCTTCACACGGCAGAGATCTCGAGTTCGAATCTCGACGAGCCCATCCTTAACGGCTTTTGCGTTGAAACGAGACAATCTCGGCCTATTCCTGTTCTGACGTCGTACACAAACTGACCGGAATCCGGGCGCCATCCGGACTCTTCACAGCGCTTCGATCACGTTCCCGACCACAGACTCAAGACCCTCACCCGAACACGCGATGGTGAGATCGGCATACTTCTCGTAGAGCGGCGCACGCTCGTCGTACATCCCCTGGAGGCTCTGGCCCGGAAGGAGGACTATCCCTCGGGTCGTGATGTTCTTGAGCCGCTTTTTCATCTCCTCGTACGCGATCTCCAGGTATACGACCGCCCCTGCCGACTTCAGGTGTGCCATCGCAGCCCCGCTGCAGACCACGCTGCCGCCCGTCGCAATCACTGCACGGCAGGGATGCAGGGAGAGGATCGCCTCCTCCTCGATCCGCTTGAACGTATCCGGCCCCTCTCCGTCGAGGATCTCCTGGAGCATCCTCCCGGTCCGCTCCTGGATCAGGATATCCGTATCGATGAACTGCATCCCGAGGGATTTTGCCAGGATGACGCCCACGGTGCTCTTCCCTGCACCGGGCATGCCGATGAGAATGATGTTGTGGTGATGCATACTGCTCCCGGAACCCGAGGGACAGAGGGTTCGTTGATATCTCTGTGGGATTCCGAGGAAGATGAAGGTTGTCCGGGTGATCATCCCTCATCTACGGTCATGACGCTTCGACATACCAGAAATTCGAGATCCTGGACGCCATCCATGATGGAGAGGCAGGCCCTGCCTAAAAATTATCGAAGCAGGTAAAGGATTAACATATCTTCATCCAGATCATAGTCGTCGACTATGACACGATAATGCTTCTGAAAGGGTTTCGGTGAATCGGGGGGGATCCCCAGCGTTTTGCATGCTTCAAAATAGTCAGTCCCTCCTCCTATGAACCATGGGATATCTTCATTTGAAAAAAGCGGAGACAAATGAATACAGAGATTACAAAGGGCAAAATACTCCCCTTCTTTGGGATCCTCTTCGGTCCTACAATAGTAATCAAACAACTCTGAAAATTTAATCACTTCGTTCCCATAATCCTCGTACAAAACTCTGGTCATCGACAATTCTTCAAGATCTTCTTCTACATCGATATTCCCCACCTCATCATTTGCAGTATCAGTCCCTTGATCCCTCGGGAGCTCCTCTTGCGCCATGAATCTCAATTAACCCACACATAGATAAGAGTAATACACGAGGGTTCAACCGCGTAGAACGTTTAGTTCAGGCCGTTTGCCGGGTCTAAGGTCAACGGTACACCTGAGGTCGTCCCAAAAAGATCTATAAACCTTCAGCACACCCTGATCGAGACACTCACCTCCGAGGATTCTACCATCTGAACCATATTCAGGGCAAGGAGGGTGAAACGGCTTCCCATTGGGTATCACCACTCAGAAGAGGGGCCGGGAGGGAACACCCCTCCTCCTAGTAACGGTGTTTTGGGACAACCTCCCTCGCAATGCACCACTGAAAAGGAAGAAAGAACGCTATGGTATCGTTCCCCTCACGATCTCACCGCAGGAAAACGGTCCCCATATCATTAACAAAAACAAAATCCTCAAAACCCCTCATCCTTCCTCAGTTTGATAGAAACCCTTCCCCCGCGTACCTGAACGGCAATCCTCTCCATGATCTCCTCCCTCAACCCCTCCGGAAGTCTTCCTGCCTGCCACTCCCGCTCCGCAGCAGCCTTAGCCGCAGCACCGGCCTGGTCCGCCGCCGCGACGGCTTTAAGCGCATAGTAGGCCGCCCCGTAGGCGTGCTGGGGGACGTGGGCGGTCGCCACCGCCTGGCCTGCTGCACGCGCTGCAAAGCAGGCCGCATCGTTATCCTTCGCGCCGCGGGCCGCGGCATGGGCGGCGAGAGACGCCCCGCGGATCTCAGCCATCCTGAATACACCTGTCCTGACCCACGCCCGGCATGCTTCGATGGCGTTTCGCGGCCGGTTATCCTCCGGATACGCCGTCTCGAAGAGCGGGAGCACCCGCTCGGCGCAGTCCGCGGCCCAGGCTGCCATCGTCATCTGATCCTCTCTGCTGTACTTCTTCACAAGCAGGTGGTATGAGCCTCCAGTATTTTGAGATACCACAGGGAAGGCTACGTCAACCTATGTTGACATAGCACCGACACCCCTCTTCTAAGTCAACGCGAGTTGACTTACACGGACCCGCCCTCACGTACGAGCGCCGCTCCGCAGAACAGGCAGGCCCTCCTACAGGGCACCCGATCCCCCACAGCTGCAGCCGCAGAGGGATTGAATTATGGTGCATGAACGCTTCACCCGGCACCATCGCCTGTTCAGAAGAACGGCGGCCCGGGCCGTCTTCCTCCTTCTCGCGATCGTCTTCGGGCGGGCCCGGCGGGCACCGGAAGAAGCCGGATAACACCGCTCCGCGGTCAGGGCTCTGCGGGTGAACGATCTTGCGACGATGCTCCCCGGCAAACCTTGAATCACCGGCACATTCAATCAATAACCAGCACAAGGACAGGAGAGAGCATGAGCAAGACAATCATCACCGTCGTCGGGAAAGATGCAGTGGGAATTATCGCGAAGATCTGCACGTATCTTGCCGAAAACCGAGTCAATGTCGAGGATATCTCGCAGACGATCGTGCAGGGGTACTTCAATATGATGATGATCGTCGATACCAGCGGATCAACAAAACCGTATGCCGAAATGGTGATCGAACTTGAAGACCTCGGCGATGATATCGGCGTTAAAGTCCGGTGCCAGCGGGAGGACATTTTTACGAAAATGCACCGTATCTGAGGGACATTTATGATCACTATCTTCGAGGTAAACGAGACGAACAAGATGATCGAGCAGGAGAAGCTCGATGTGAGAACCATCACGCTCGGCATCAGCCTTCTCGACTGCTGCGACCCCGATCTCGATACCTTAAACCGGAATATATACGATAAGATCACCCGGCTGGCAAAGGATCTCGTCTCGACCGGGAGGGAGATTGAACTCGATTACGGGATCCCGATTGTAAACAAGAGAATATCCGTAACCCCCATCGCATTTGTCGGCGGGCGAGCCTGCAAGTCCCCGGAGGATTTCGTAGAGGTTGCAAAGACGCTTGATCGGGCCGCAAGGGATACAGGGGTCAACTTCCTCGGGGGATACTCGGCCATCGTCTCGAAGGGAATGACCCCGGCCGATGAAGCCCTCATCCGCTCAATCCCGGCGGCTCTCGCCTCGACCGAGAGGGTCTGCAGCTCGGTAAATGTCGGCTCGACAAAGACCGGGATCAACATGGATGCCGTAAAACTGATGGGGGAGATTGTACGGGAGACAGCCGAGGCGACGAAGGAGCATAACTCTCTTGGCTGTGCGAAACTGGTCGTCCTCTGCAATGCCCCCGACGACAACCCGTTCATGGCCGGGGCTTTTCACGGTGTCTCCGAGGCCGATGCAGTTATTAACGTGGGCGTAAGCGGCCCGGGCGTCATCAAGCATGCACTCGAGGGTGTCAGGGGAGAGAACTTCGAGGTCCTTTGCGAGACAGTCAAGAGGACGGCCTTCAAGGTCACCCGCGCAGGGCAGCTCGTCGCCCAGGAGGCATCGGAGAGGCTCGGGATCCCGTTCGGGATCGTGGATCTCTCTCTTGCCCCCACACCCTCCGTCGGGGATAGTGTCGCCGGGATCCTCGAGGAGATGGGGCTCGAGTCGGTCGGTGCACCGGGGACGACGGCCGCTCTTGCTCTCTTAAACGACCAGGTGAAGAAGGGAGGGATCATGGCGAGTTCCTTTGTCGGCGGGCTCTCGGGTGCATTCATCCCGGTCAGCGAGGACCAGGGGATGATCGATGCGGTGAACCGTGGCGCCCTCACGTTCGAGAAGCTCGAGGCGATGACCTGCGTATGCTCGGTCGGCCTCGATATGATCGCAATTCCGGGCGACACACCCGCCTCGACCATATCCGGTATCATCGCGGATGAGGCTGCAATCGGGATGATCAACCAGAAGACGACCGCTGTTCGGCTGATCCCGGTGATAGGAAAGGATGTCGGCGACACCGTCGAGTTCGGCGGACTGCTCGGGCATGCACCCGTCCAGAGGATAAACAGGTTCGGCTGCGCCGACTTCATAAACCGCGGCGGACGGATCCCCGCGCCGATTCACAGTTTTAAGAACTGATTGCAGGAGGTTCGGTCCACTTTTTCCCAAATTCCGGCGGCACGTCGACGCTCTCCACCAAACCCTGGACCGACAGCACGCCTCGCCTTATCATCGACCATGCCGGAACCTGCCAACCTCGAACCCACAGCAGCGCTGGTGATGCTCTGGGCGGCGCTCGCGCGGGTCCCCCGCTATACCGGCAACATCAACGTCCTCCGGCATACCCCCGGATATTTCAGGGGCTGAATCTCAGATGAGGAGAGAGCGTATCGTATCAGACTGATTGAGCGCTACAGGCACGGCCACGCCAAGCTGAGTGAACCCCGCAACCTGCTACGTTCGTGGGTGATCCGGTTCCAGGAACCATACCTGATGCACCAATCGTTCTTCGCTCCATACCCCGCCGAACTCGTAGATCTGCCGGGAAAGATCACCGATCGCGGAAGAGATGTCTGGAATACCAGGGAAGACTCGCCAACGTAATCGCATCCCTGCTCCCGACAGGAAGCCGCACTCACTGTCTCCCGGGCATCTCTAGCCGCCCAGCACAACCGTTATCACTGCGATTATGATCCCGATGGACGATGACCCGAACCCGTACAGCACTTTCGAGAAGAAATTCCGATCAAGCGTCCTCATGTAGCCGATACCGAAGAGCAGGAAGATCCCTGCAAGGTTCGAGACAGCCAGGGCCTGCCCGACATCACCTATGACAGAGAACGGCAAGACGACGATCACGCCGGCCCCCGCGGAGAGGAGGAAGGTGCCGAGGATGATCGTCGCCGCCTCACGGGGAGACATCTTCTTCCGGTTCTCCACGCCGGACAGGAACTGGGAGAGCCTCTCGTAGAACTGGAGCCGGTCACCCTCGGGTATATTCCGGAGGACCGTATCATCCAGCTGTTCTCCTATAAGGGAGAGGGCGGGACCTCTCCGCTCACCGGATCGCGAATACTCGATGATGCGGTTCTCCTGCCGGATGATGTAGCTCCGCTCCCAGATGTAAAACATCCCGTCCGCAATACCCCAGGCGATGCAGCAGAAGAGGGCTGCAACTACGACTCTCCCGACGATAAGCCCGGATATCTCCGGATATCCCCGCAGCACGCTGGTGAACGTCATGGCGATGATCACGCCGTACATGACCTCGGCACCCGTCCAGTACCTGCCGATATAATCTGCGAGGGGCATACGCGGTCCTTCGCACGACAGAATACCGTCATCCGATATGAACATACTCCCAGGGCCGCATGGAACATTGCAGTCCCGTATCCCCGACAGCCATGGGCATCCCCCCTGGCTCCCGGCGCTGCCGCGGGCGAGCGCTTATAACATTCCGGGGCGAGAGGAACTGTTATGCATCGGATCATCGCCTGGAACGAGCTCTGGAAAGCGATCCATGCGAGCTCGCCCAAACATGCCGCAAGGGATCGCGATCCCGCCGCCGTCTGGGATAAACGCGCCGCCGCCTACCGGCGGGCCACCCGCGGCGAGAAGCGGGCGGCGGAGCAGGAACTCGCACTCCTGAACCTCGCGGCCGGCGACACCGTGTCCGACGTGGGTGCGGGGACGGGATGTCTTGCCGCACCGATCGCCTGCACCGCCGCCAACGTGACGGCCTTCGACCCCTCGGGAGGCACGCCCGCTGTCATCCGGGAGCAGATGGCCGCCGCAGGGCTGACCAACTACTCCACAGTTACGATGCGCTGGGAGGACGCCGTGATCGGGAGAGATGTCGAGCCGCACGGCGTCGTCATCGCGGCGTTCTCGCTCGACTTCTACGACCTCGCCGCCGCGGCGCTCCGGGCGGTCTACCTCTTCTGGCACGCGGGCGAGTGGCGGGGCCCCGGCGAGATGGCGCTGTACCGGGCGATCCTCGGGGAAGAAGCAGCCATGCGGAAGGGGTACCCGGACTACATCCATCCCGTCAACATCCTCGACGACGCCAGGATCTATCCGAACGTCCGGATCTACCACGCCGTCTGGGACGCGGTCTACGACTCCCCTGAAGAGGCCGCCCGGACCTGGGCAGCGAGGCACAGCCCCGACCAGGAGGACCTCACGCCCGTCGGGAGTACTTCGATCGGGTCTCTCCCGGAGCGAGTCCGGGAAGTACGTCGAGACGACGGTAAGGCCGAGCGCCGCGGTCTGGTGGGTAAAGGATGAAGAGATGACCGGCCGATAGCGATCAGCGTCGGAGAACGCGTCTTCGCTCCACCGTCCACAGTCTTTGCACCTCCGGGACACTTCGCAGCCCTGACACCGGAGAGGCTCATGAAACGGCAGACCGGTTCTCCCGGAGGGGCTCACGTTCCCGGACACTTTATAAGCCCTCAGATGAACCTCTCCACCAGATGCAGAACCATCCCTACGTCGACCTGAACGCCATCGCGTGGGCGGCAATGGACCAGTACGGCTTTATCCCCGCTTTCCCGCCGTCCGTCCTCCGCGAAGTCGGCGCCCTTGGCGAGAGAGTCTTTCCCGACACCCCCAGCAACCCCCGCGACCTCCGGTCCCTCCTCTGGTCGTCGATCGACAACCACGATTCCCGGGATCTCGACCAGATAGAAGTCTGCGAAGAAGGGCCGGGCGACGAGATCCAGGTCAGGGTCGCGATCGCCGATGTCGACCTCTACGTCCCGGTAGGATCGGCGGTCGACCGGCATGCCGCCCACAACGGGACCTCGGTCTACACCGGCGTCGAGACCTTCCCGATGCTGCCCGACCGCCTCTCGGCGGGCGCGACCTCGCTCCTCCCAGGAGAGGATCGCATGGCAATCGTCATCGAGTACACCGTTCTCCCGGACGGGAGCGTAAAATCCGGCGACATCTACCGGGCGATCGTCACGAACCGGGCGAAACTCGTCTACGAGGAGGTCGGGGACTGGCTGGAAGGGACCGGCCCTATCCCCCGGGCGGTCAGGGAGACGCCGGGCCTCGCGGAGCAGGTCCTCCTCCAGGACAGGGCCGCGATGCGCATGAAGAGGCGCCGGACGGAGCAGGGAGCGCTCGCCCTCGAGACGATCGAGGCCGAACCGGTCATGGCGGACGGACGGGTCAGCGGTCTCGCCATCCAGCAGCAGAACCGGGCGCGGTGCCTGATCGAGGAGTTCATGGTCGCAGCGAACGGCACCGTGACGGTGTTCTTGAGCGAAGCCGGCCTCCCCATGATCCACCGGGTCGTCCGCACACCGAAGAACTGGGAGGGGATCGCGAGGGAGGCGGCGGAACGCGGCGAGATCCTCCCTGCCGGGCCGGATGCGGGGGCGCTCACGCGGTTCCTCATCCGGCAGAAGGCGGCCGACCCCGACCGCTTCCCCGACCTCTCCCTCACGGTGGTGAAACTGATGGGGGCGGGCGAGTACGTGGCGTTCCGGCCCGGGGATATCCCGGTCGGCCACTTCGCCCTCGCCGTCACCGACTATACCCACGGCACCGCCCCGAACCGGCGCTACGTCGACCTCATCATCCAGCGACTGATAAAATCGGTCGTCGGCAAAGAACGCTACCCGCCCTACACGCCCGCCGAACTCGACGACCTCGCCCTCCGGATGACCGACCGCGAGAAAGCCTCTCAGAAGGTCGAGCGTTTCGTCCGGAAGGCAGCCGCCGCGGTCCTGCTCCGGGACAGGATCGGCGAGACGTTCGAGGCCTTCGTCACCGGTGCCTCGGAGAAGGGGACCTACGTCAGGCTGATCGACCCGCCGGCGGAAGGGAAGGTCGTGCTCGGCGAGCACGAGCTGCGGGTCGGCCAGAGAGTGCGGGTCCGCCTGGTGGCGACGGACCCGTACCGGGGGTTCATCGACTTCGAACGCGCCGGGTGAGGGAGGGGCCTCCCGGGGCCTGGTCGGGGCCGGGCGGCGAGTATTCACGATGATAGTGTCCCATCTCTCTTCAAGACCGGCACTCCATTTAGATCTACTAAGAAAATAGCGTCAAAGACGATGCCGGTCTTGAAAAAACCACATGATGCCCACAGGGCCACATGCATACCGGATGAAAAAGGGTGGGGCATTTTCATACGAAAAGGAGGGTTTAGCGTTCAACCGGGGGCTTTCAGCCCGGGGAGTTCCCGCCCTGCCCCCTTCTACTCCTGAAGGTGGAACCGTTCAGAGAAGCCCCAGGATACCGATGATTATTGCGATAACACCGATGATCGTCTGGAAGCCGCCCAGCCACGTACCGAACTTCTCGAGATACACACCGAGACCCGGGATCACGTGGAACGCACCAGTCAGGAGGATGACCCCTACCAGGAAGGCAACTATGCCCTGCAGTGAGGCGATCCCCAGCAGTCCGAGGATCATCATGATAATCCCTATGATGACCTGGAAACCGCCCAGGAACTTGCCTGCCTTCTCAAGGAAGCCACCGAGAACAGGCAGGGCCCCTATAATTCCTGCACACAGTACCAGTCCACCGATTATGTTCATTATCGCGGTTATTGCCACAAATCTACCTCTATTATACCTATTTACACCTTTTCACTATAAATAACCTCCTTTTAATTAAATAAATTTAGAGCATTTTATGATAATTTAACAAATATTATTGCTCCTTTTCCTAACAGGTGTTGCCTGCTTAACTTTTGGAAGACGGAACTATATGTGACTTCACCCCCTCACACCGGGGGCGACCAGGGGTTTTTTCAGCCCCGGCTTGGTGTCCAGGTCGCCGCACCCTGAACCCGGTCCGTCATCCCACAAAGCAGGCAGGAATGGACCTGTTCAGATAATGTCCCGGTGACAGGCATTCCATACCGGGAACAGGGGTCGTCAGAACCCCTGCCTGGAGGGAGAGAGACCCCTCAAATCCCGGAGACGATGCCCATGGGAGGTCCCGCCGGACCGAGAGGACCCCGGTAGCGAATTCGCAAAAAAGAAGAGATCTATTGCATCCTATCCAGGTGAACGTCCACCTGCGGGAAGGGAATCTCAACCCCATTCCCACGGAATGCCCGGAGGACGTCACGGGTCAGGTCACCCCGCACCCGCCAGAAGTCCGGCGTTGCTGTCCATGCCCGCAGGGAGAGGTTCACCGAAGAGTCAGCCAGTTCGCTGACGACGACCGCCGGTTTTGGCGATGGGAGTACCGCTTCGTGGGCTGCCATCAGGTCGGTGGCGACCCTGATTGCCAGGTCAAGGTCACTGTTATAGGCGATCCCGACCTTGACCTCGACACGACGGGTATCCATCCGGCTGGAATTGATCACCGGGCTTCCCCAGACAAGGGAGTTTGGGATGGTGATGTAGGTGTTGTCGGCCTTCACGAGCTCGGTCGCCATGATCCCGACAGATGTGACCGTCCCGGAGATGCCCTTGATCTCGACAAACTCGCCCTTGTCGATGGGGCGGAGAGCCGCCACCCAGACCCCGGCGGCGAGGTTGGTGATGGTGTCCTGGAGGCCGAAGCCGAGGATGAGCCCTATCACCGCCGAGGCCCGAGCACCACAGAGGAGACGTCGATCCCAAGCGTCGCGAGGACAACGAGGACGAGGACCACGTAGAGCAGAACCGAGAGGAAGCGGACAAGAAATTCGATGACCAGTTCGGGCAGGTGTGAAGCCCGGGAGAGCGCCTTTGTGAAGGCAGAGATGAGCACCCTCACAACGATCCACCCAATCACGGCGACGATCACGGCGAGGATGACCTTTCAAGTGTAATCTCAGAGAGCGGAATGGTAGTAGTGTTGAGGATATCTACGATCTCCATGCTGAAAAGTGGCGTGGCAGATCAGATAATACTACACGGCCGGATGGGCGAAAGGACAGGAGCATCGCCATAGCCACGTCTGCACCCCACCGCAGGGTCAGACCGGGGTGCGGCAGGATCTTCGCAGCGCCGGGGCACACCGGACAGGCGTCGTGATCATGATCAAATCCGCACTTCAAAGGGAGGCGGGATTATCCCGTCGCAGGGATGCCGCTTGCTCCAGAGATTGCACACCTGGCGGCTGAATGCACGGGCCGCCCGGTTCAGTAACCGGCTGTTCCCGGACCAGGACCAGGGTTATCCTCCCATCCTCGAACTCTCTGGCGAGGATCGCATCTTGCCGATCGCACTGGGGTGCCGTAGACGCGCCGAGAACGCTGGTCCTCAAGAGGCAGAGCGTATCCGGCACCGCCGGAGCGCGTCGTCGATGGTCGGCACGGTCTTGTTCACGCCTGAGACGAGGACGAGGTGGGCCGCGGCGTGGGGCCATGCCCCATCCGGCTCCCGCCCTTATCGCACCACGATCTCGCCCGATTCGGTGATCGCCTGCACGCCGGAGAGGAAGTAGTCGGCGGCCACGCCTTTGCGGCGGAGCGCATGCCGCTTCTCCGTATCGTTCTCGGCGGTGATGACCGCGTGGTAATCCCGCCACCCTTTCCGATTCTCCCTGATCACCCGGTCAAACCCGATCTCGGCCAGGGTCGTCGAGGAGCCGTACATCACCTCGGCGCCCCCGGGCAGCAGGTCGACGACGGCCCGGAGCGCTTCCTCGGCCGTATCCACGAGGATCACCCTGATGTTCCGGGCCTCGATCGCCTCAACCATTTTTTCGATCGTCGCGTCGTCCGGCATCCGGTTCCATCGCCCTGCATCCACCCCGGCATCCTTCAACAGGTTGACCGCACTGTATTTCGTATCTTTCGCCATCTGCTGGGTTGCATCTGCCATCTGATCACCCGGGCACGGGAGGACGTCATCCCACATATACTTCTGCATGGGCCGAACCGCGCAGGGCAGGCACCGGGCCGCCGGATGAACCCCGTGGTCCGCATGGGCACGCCGGGCCGACCGGGGTCCAGTTTCGCCGGCCCGGGACGGTTCCCGGAGGGCGTCGGCTCCCCGACTACCCGGCCCGGGGGGCCGTCGAATCCCCGAACGGGCAGATCCTACCCCGGCAGTCCGGGAGCGGGCTCAAAGGAAGTCCGGCGGTACCGGCACAGCAAAGATTTTAGATGTGAGCGTGAACAGGGATCGAATGTTTGAGCAAGCTCAGTGTATCATCGACACCGCCATACACTTCGATGCCTTCCTGCCTCTATTCATAGAAGAGTACGGGTTATTCGCGTACTTCTTTGTCTTCCTTATAGTATTCCTCGAGACGGGGCTCGTCATCGCCCCCTACCTCCCGGGCGATTCGCTCCTCTTCCTCGTAGGCGCGATCTCCGCACACGGAGACCTCAACGTCCTCCTCGCCACCACACTGCTTGCTCTCGCAGCAATTGCAGGCGATACCATGAACTACTGGATCGGGAGGTCCTTTGGTGTCCGCTCAATATCGAGAGGCATCCCCTTCGTCAGGAGACAATACCTCGAAAGAACCGAGGCCTACTTCAAGGAGTACGGCGGGAAGACGATAGTTATAGCCAGGTTCATCCCATTCATCCGGACCCTGGCGCCGTTCCTTGCTGGAGCAGGGAAGATGGACTATTCCCGGTTCGTCGTGTATAATGTATCCGGGGGAACGTTATGGGTCTCAGGATTCGTTCTGGCAGGTTACTTCTTCGGGAACCTCCCCGTGATATCCGAGCACTTCAACATAGTCATACTCGCAATCGTCGTGGTCTCCCTGATCGGGGTGGGCTCCACGATCCTCGAGCTCAAAAAGGTGTAATATCGATCGGTTGTGGTGGGGATTCCATAGTTATAGTGTTCCGGCATTTTGTTGCCGTTCTGTATAACCACACGTCGAAAGGCTTGCGCTCACACCCCCTTCGATTGCGCTTCGGAGCGTCGCATATCTCCTGACGGGGGAGGGAGACCCCTGGTAACCAGAGCATCCCGGGTTTTTCGGCCCTGAGACTGCGGCCCTAATCCCGGCTATTATTCACCGGCAATACCGCAAAAAACCTGTAACACTCGAAAATTCCTCGTGTCAGGGAGAGGTATTCCAGATGTCCCACATATTCTTCCAGCCATCCGCTGTATGTTTCCACACGACAACGAACTTAATCTTCTGCTCGGCAGGCGTTCCACCCGGGGGACGGATCCTGAGGATGCCCGTTCCCCTCTCGTGCAGACAATCGCCGATCCCGGAGAGCTCGATCGTGGTTAATTCTACCCCCTTCACGCCCGATGCTATGACCGCTCTCCAGAACTCCTCGATCGCCCCTCTGCCCTCGACCATGGGAGCGTCCGGGGGGAAGACTACAGCATTCTCGGCAAAGACAGATGCCGTTATCGAGGCATCCCCTTTCAGGAATCCTTCAGAAAATCTCTTGTTATTTGTATCGATGGCCTTCCTTACTTCATCAGCAACCATATCCTATCCTCAGTAGAACGTCGTATACGTTCGGACTCACCAGGGTCCATCGGGATATTTAATGGTATGCGGGGGCTGCACATCCTCCCGGAAAGAGGGACCAGGAGATCCGGCAGGGGTTCCTCAGGGCCGTCCCGGAACAGAAGTGTCGGACCCGGCCAGTACCTTTATCCGCCCGTGTCTCATCCCACCCCAATAACTTTAAGGGCTCTATCGCAGAGGGATGCCCGATGAAAATTATAGCCTTTAACGGGAGCCCCCGTGCGGAGCAGAGCAACACGCACGTCATGGTCGAGGCGTTCCTCGCCGGGGCAGAGGGTGCGGGGGCGGAGGTCGAGAACGTCTTTCTCGCCGGAAAAAAGATCGGGCACTGCCTGGGCTGCCTCTCCTGCTGGTTGAAGACCCCCGGAGCCTGCATCCAGGCAGACGGGATGGAGGAGCTGCTGGAGAAGTACCTCTCCGCCGACGTGGCAGTATTTGCCACGCCGCTCCATAACGACAACGTCTCGGGACTCATGAAGAACTTCATCGACCGCCTCCTGCCGGCCGGCGACCCCCACTTCGAGAAGGACACAAACGGCGAGGTTTGCCATGCCCGGGGGAGAAAACCTGCACCGAAATTTGTCATGATCGCAAACTGCGGGTTCCCCGAACAGAGCCACTTCCAGGTGCTCCGTCTCCTCACCAGGAGGATGGCGAGGAACTACCATACGGAGTTCGTCGGCGAGATCTACCGGGGAGCGGGGAGCCTGCTCCAGGACGAAGAGTTGAAACCGTTCGTCGACGCCTATCGGGACCTGCTGCGGCGGGCCGGTGCAGAGGTCGTCAGAGAGGGACGGATCTCGCCGGAGACCGGCCAGCGCCTTGAAGAGCCCCTGATCCCAACACCGGACTACGTCGAGATCTTCCTCGTGAACGCGAACGCCTTCATGGATGGAGCCATCGCGGCGAACCGGAGATCATAACCCCTCCTGCCATACCCCTCGCGCCCGGTACACGTACGAGTATCCCGGCCTGGTCCCCGGAACGGGGTGAGACGGCCGAAAAAGGGTTCAGCGAGCCGGCGCGGCCTCCGGGGCCGCTTCCTCAGCCTCCGCCGGCCCGCTGTCCCAGATGAGTGCGTTCGCCATCTCGGTCATGATCACCCTCGAACCGGGAGGGACCCTGATTGCATCACCCACATCCTCAGGGGCCCCTGCCCAGACGACCTGGTGCCTGAACTCCCCGCCGGGCAGCAGCACCACGACGCTGTAGGCGCTCATATCCTCTCCAGGTGCACCCTCCTCCTCACCAGGGGTGATCCGGTAGCACGTAAACGTGACCGGTCCCGGCTCTCCTGACATCCTCTCTTCTGCTCCACCTTTCATATGCATTCCTCCGCCACCCGGGCGGGCGGGATCCCCGCGGTTCTGCACGGCCTCCCGCTATTCATTGGGGCCGTCTCCTCCCCCGGACCAGGACCCCGCCTCACCCCGGAGAGCCACCCCCTCTGGATCCCCTCCTAATAATACCTTACCCATACCGGACCCGCGAGTGCCGGGACGGAGAGCATGGACAGGACTCCACGCGGCGTAGCCTCATGCTGCACGGATGGAGAACGGGGCACCGAACCATACCGGCCGATGCCGGTCGTCAAAAAAGTATTCCGCAGGAGCCCGGATAGACCGGGCTCTCACGCCACGTGAAGATACTGCTCGACCAGTTCCCGGATCGCTTCGTTGTTGCCGTAGATCTTCTCGCTCAACCCCCGGTCGTTAAAGGCCTTCAGGGTGGAGATCCGGCTGTCGATCATACCCGCCGGGAAGATCCCGTTCTTCTCGAAGATCGCCCGCTTCGCCTCGAGGGCCTCGGCCGACTCGACGCAGGAGGCGGGGAGGTGCTTAAACTCCGCGAGACGCTCCTTGAACTCGGGCCGGAAGATGTTCCCGCTGACGTAGAGCCTCTCGGCCGCCTCGAGCGCGCCGGGCATCTCGATCCCGTGCAGCGACGCGATGACGAGACCGGCGACGGTCAGGTAGGGGTCGGCCGAACCGTCGGCAACCCGGTACTCGAACGTCTGCTTCGACGGCCGATCCTCCCGGCTGTGGGCCTCACAGGGGTTGGCATCGTGTGTCATGCCGTCCGCGCCGATCCAGCCGAGGGGCACGCGGACCACGACCGAGCGGTTACGGTCCCCCCAGCATATCCTTGTCGGCGCCTCCTGGTGGGGGACAAGGCGGAGGTAGGAGGTCGGGATACTGTTCCCGAAGGCGGTCAGGGCGTCGGAGGCGTCGAGGATACCGACGATCATCTTTCGGGCGAGCGGGCTTAATCTGCCGTCCTCGACCGTCAGGTTCCGGCCGTCCTTCTCGACGAGCATATGGAAGTGCATGCCGCTCCCGGCCTTGCCGACGGTGATCTTCGGGGCGAAGCTGATCTCGACGCCGTACTGGTTGCCGAGCATCCGCAGGATCCACTTGGCGATGATCACCTGCTCGACCGCCTGCTCGACCGGCATCGGCAGGAACTCGATCTCGTGCTGCTCGTAGTAGGTGTCGCCGTTGCAGAAGCACCCGACCTCTGAGTGGCCGTACTTGATCCTGCCGCCGGCCCGGGCGATGAGGCGCATCGCCTCATCCCGCAGGTCCGCGAACTTGACGAAGGGGTCGGCCGAGTGGTAGCCCTTCTGGTCGCGGCCCGGGAAGAGGTCCCCCCGCGGGCTGATGACGTAGTACTCGAGCTCGCCGAGGGTCTTGAAGGTGCACCCGGTCCGGCGGGTGAACTCTTCGTCAGCCTTGCGGAGCACGTATTCGGGCGAGCTCTCGAGCGGTTTGCCGTCGTTGTCGTAGAAGGAGCAGAGCATCTCGAGTGTCGGGACCTCGGCGAAGGGATTGACAAATGCCGTGCGATAGCGGGGGATCACGTAGAGGTCGCTGCTTCCTGCCTCGATGAACGAGAAGAGGTTGCTGCCGTCGACACGTTCGCCGTCTGAAAGGATGGTGTCAAGGTGCTCCTTTGAGGAGATGACGAAGTTGAGGGTCTTGAGCTTGCCGTCTTCGGCGGCGTAGCGGAAGTTGACCATCTCAATCCGGTTCGTCTCGCAGAACCGGATAATATCCTCCCTGGTAAACTCCGCCGGATCCTTCTTGAGAAAACAGACCAGATCGCTTGGGTTCATCAGGATCTCAGAATCTCTCATATTTTTTTAACGTTGGTTTCAGCCGTATAAAAAGCGTACTCTCCTCCGCGCACCATTCCAATCGAAGACCAGGGTTTTCCGGTGCTCGAGAGGAACCCCGGGCTTCACCCGGGTCGGCGGCAGGATTTTACCCCGGATGCAGGGTACGGGCAGCCCCCGGAACGCACCCGTTCCGTGCCGCGCGATGAATAACACCGATTCAACAGCGGGCCCGGCAGGTCCGGTCTTCGAGGGGGCTCGATGCATCGCGCCATCTTATTCAGAGGTCTCGGCGCTTATTCAGAGGTCTCGGTGCCTGAGGCGGGCCGCCGAGGACCGCACAGCCTCCGCGGCCTCGCGTGAGGCCTGCCGCTGCTTCTCCACCGTCCGGTGTGCAGAGCCGCGAAGATCGCGAAGGAGCGGCACGGGATTCCTGGAACATTTAGACGGCGCGGAGCCCGCCTCCCTGACGGTGCGGTTCCCACCTGAGGCAGGCACGGTGCACCCGGTGCCCGAGCACCAGCCCGTCGCCTCCCGGGATGAGGCGGGCGGCAAGGTATCTCCTGAGGATACCCTCCTGCTCCGGGGTCTCGACAAGGAGCCTCCCCCTGAGTGCGTCCACCCCGGCATCGAGGTCGGGAACGGTGAGCCTGTGCTCGTACGAGGAGACCGAGACGTCCGGGTAGATCCCCATCCGGTAGAGGAGGTTGAAGATGATCTCGGCCTTCGGCCCCGGGAGATACGGCACTCCGTGAAGGTCCGGCCAGAGATCGAGCATGATCTGCTCCCAGTAGGGCAGCCCGGCGAAATGGAAGACGGCAACGGTACCCGAACAGGCCTCGTTCATCCTCTCGATCGCTCCCCTGAGGTCGGGCATCCCGAGAGAGAACGACGCAAAGACGACATCGTACGGCGGGTCGAGGTCGCGCTGCAGGTCGGTCTCCTCCCAGTGCCTGCCCACGATGGTGATGTTCTCGATCCCCGCTTCCCTGACCGCCCGCTCCATCACTTCCCGCATCGCCTGCGCCGGTTCGACCGCGGTGACCGCCGCCGCCCGCCGGGCGAGGGGGATCGCGATCGCGCCCGTACCGGCCCCGATATCGAGGATACGGGACCCCGGGGTGACCGGAAGAGAGGAGGTGACCCAGCGGACCCGTTCACAGTCGTCGTCCCCGGCAGAAGAGGGGGCACGTCTCCCGGCCCTTTCGCGATTGTTCCAGAAGTCCGAACATCCCCTGTTCCGTTTCAGGGCGGTGCTCACCTCCATCCTGGAGCGCCAGACTTCATTCCAGTCTATCCCATCATATCCGCCTGATCCGACCATGCATTATGTAGCAGGGGAGAGTTAATAAAAACACGGTTTAAAACACCAATTGTTATCATATATTCATTGACGGAACCCGTCTCCGGGAAGGAGGCGGCAACCCCGCCGATCCCGGGCGGGTGTGCCGGCCGTGATGACGCACCCGTTATCCGGCGACCGGGGCCTTCGGGATGGCGGCACCATCCTCATCCCCCCGGAGCCCGGCCACCTTCGCGAGCACCGAGAGGCCGAGCCGGGCGTTCCTCGCCGCATACTCAAACGAGACGTGGTCGATGGTGTCGTCCGGGGTATGGGCCGGACCGTGGTTCTCGGAGTGCGTCATCAAGGCCGGGAATCCCCGGGCCTGGAAGGATGTATGGTCCGATTCGCAGGTGTGCCTGTTCCGGGTCAGGGTGAAGTTTGTGGCGTAGAGGGTGTTGTGGTCCGCCATGAGCGCTGCAATATCCGCGGAACGCTCGTCGTACATGATATCGAGGACGGAGCGGTTCTCCGGGTCATAGCAGGCCGAGTCGTAGTTGAGGTAGAGCACCACCGGGACCCCCGTATCCGCGGCGCGCGCCGCATAGTCGACGCTGCCGTATGAGCCTTCCTCTTCGGCGTTCCAGAGCGCGAACTGCACCGTCCGGTCAAACGAATGCCCGCTCATCACCCGGGCGAGTTCCAGGACGATCGCAACCCCGCAGGCATTATCGGTAGCCCCGGGCGCCCGGGCCGGGTCCGACGACGTGCTGTCGTAGTGCGCCCCCACGATGACGACATCGTCAGAGGTGTTGCCGTCCCCGGGGAGCGTGGCAATGACGTTGTTGAGTTCACCTCCCTGGGACTCCACCTCGAGCCCGGGGATACCGGCAAGCCTCGCATAAAGGTACTCCCCTGCTTCCCGGTTACCCTCCGACCCGAACTCCCGGGTCGGGATCGCCTGCAGGTCATACGTCGTATTCTGGAGTTCGGATTCGTTGACCTCCCCGATGATCTCCGCGATAGCGGGGTCAGGCTGTCCACGTCCCAGGGGTGCGCCGGTGAGGCCTACCGGAACGGCCGTGAGGAAGAGGGCCAGGCAGGCAAGCAGCAGGGCACAGGGCAACACCCTCCGGGGACGGGCATGCTGTCGGGGGTATCGGTCGCGCGCCAGATCGCGTCCCATGAAGGATCACACCAAAGACGCCGGATTGGGAGCGATAATACATATACTTTCGCCCGGACGACGAGAGGGGTGAGATCCGGGAGCTCAGCCGTATTTGCTCCGGACGACTGGAGGTATGTCGTTATTCCGGCAGTTCGGGAAGACCTCCCGGGTTCCGGAGGACCCCCCCGGGCCAGAGGTATATACCGTATGACGATGACTGATGGGTACCCGGGCCGGGAACGGGTCATCACCGGAGTATATGTTATGCCCGATCGACCATCAGCAGGCGACGAGTCGACCCTCTTAAAGTGGATGCGGCTTGAGATCGGCAGGATCAACGACGGCGTCGTTTCAGAGCGCAAACGCCTCTCCGGACTCCTCTCGGAGGAGCACCCATCGTCCGTCACGAAGGGCGGCAGCGAGTACGGGTTCGACCGTGACGTCCTCCTCCGGCTGGAGCAGGCCCTCCCCGCGGAGCTGCAGAGACGGCTCCGGCTCCCGATCCTCTTCTACTTTGACTCCACGGTCCCGGATAGTTTCTTCCTTGCGGATGAGGCTGCGATGCAGGCCCTCCAGAGCCTCGAGGAGATCAGCCCCCTCCGGAGGATGCAGGGTGGGAGACTCTGGATAGCAAAACCTCTCGTGTACGCAATCATGAACAGGTATCCGACGGCGATGCAGATCGTTATGGGTTAAAAAGAGAGAGTGTTCTCTCCGGGGCGGCCGACCACCCCGGTACCCGGCGGCGGCCCGCCCTCAACCGGGTGGCCGACAATCAGGTATACAGCCGGTAAGGTGCTCTCCGGCCGGTCCTCTACGTGCCTGACCGTGAAGTCCGGCATACCTATGGGAGACGGCCGGTCCTGTGGTCCGACGACGATGCAGGCAACGAACCCGGCAAGGGCAAGGACCTGAATGGCAACAGTCAATGCAGTGGCCATCTTCTGCTGATGGATCTCGATCACCTCGCGTGCCGGTAGCGGGGATTGTATATAAAATTTGCTAAGTTCTTGCTATTGAGTGCTATATTATGTTATCGACGCTCTATAGGAGTGGTGAACGGCCGGCGGCCATGCACCCGAAAGCCCGGAACGCAGACCCCGGGTGACCGCCCGGGATCGTCTCACTTCCTGAGCGTCCGCCGGATCCGCTCAAGCACCGGGCGGGAGACCTCATCCATCTGCCGGTCGAAGTAGGCCACCCACTCCGCGACGACCGCAAGCTGTTCCTGCTGCCCATCAAGGTCCCCCTGCAGGCGATCGACGGCCTCCTGGAGCCGGGCGACCTCCTCCTTCCTCAGTTCCCGCTCCCGCTCGAGTTCGTCCGTCAGGCGTGCGATCCGGCGTTCCTGACGGGCCAGTGTATCCTGCATCACCGGGAGGTCGAGCACCACCCCCGGCGGGAGCGCTACGCCGGTCCTGCTGACCTCTTCCGCCGGCTCCTCCGGTGCGGCCGGTCTCCTGCCGGTGCCGACCTCTTCAGCGATTTCCCCGGGCGCGAGGCCTTTCCCGGAGAGTTCCAGGATTTCACGGACGATTGCGACCGCTTTTTCGGGGAAGAGCCTGACCGGGCCGATGGTCCGGTAGGTGAAGAGGTTGTCGTAGGTCCGGATGAGCGTCCGGACGTCCTGCTCGGAGATCCCGGTGAGGTATGCGATATCGCCGATCTTGAGTTCTTTCTCCCTCATTGTTGCCATCCTCTGCACCCGCCCTCCCGCGAGCGGGAGCCCTACCGTACTTTTTTGGTGCCATCAGATATAGGAGCGTGCCGGATCGCGGGATTTTTCCGGCCGCCGCCCAAGTACTGGTACCATGAACCGGGGAAGAGAGGGGAGCGTCCCGGAGGGTACGACCATCATCCGGAAGGCAGTGCGGTCCGCCCGCCTCCAGGTGCGGCCGGACGGGACCCTGCGGGTGGTCGCTCCCCCGTCGTTCGACGTCGGGGGATTCCTGCGGCGCAACGCGGCCTGGATCGATGAGCGGCGCGAGGAGTTCGATCGGCTGGCCGCCAAAGGGCGCGGGAAGGAGGACCGGCTCCTCCTGCACGGGCGGTTCTACCGCCCGGTCCCCGGCGCCGGGTTTGCGATCGACGAGACCCGGGAGACCGTCGCGTTCCCGTCCGTCCCCGCCCTCAGGAGGGGCCTCTCCGGGATGCTGAAGGAGGAGGTCCTGGACCGGCTCAAGGCCTATCCAGACCTTACCGATCCGTGGCCAGGGCGGATCATGGTGAAACTCCAGAAGACAAGGTGGGGGAGCTGCTCGTCGCTTGGCAACCTGAACATCAACCTGCGCACCGTAGCCCTCCCCGACCCCCTGCGGGAGTACATCGTCGTCCACGAGGCCGCCCACCTCCGCGAGCGGAATCATTCGAAGCGTTTCTGGCTCCTCGTCGGCGACCGTTACCCCGGGTACCGGGCAGCGGAGAGCGAGCTCCGGCGCTACTGGGTCATCCTCGAACGAAACCGGGTCTGGGGCTCGATCCAGAGCGCCGGGCGGGAGGTCCCGGGCTAATGCCCCCGAATATCTCATAATCCTGCACACCACGGGGTGTGCAGGGACACTCAGGTGCCCCGGTCCGCTACGCGCAGATGAAGGCGGTTCGGCGCACGAAGGGCCCCGGCAGGATTGCCTCAGGAGTACTTCCGCCAGAACATGGAGAGCTTGCGCGACTCCGCCCAGCGTTCGTCGAGCTGGTCGATGATCGCGTTGATCCGCTGCACCTGCTGTCGGATCTTCTCCGTCGCCCCGGCGTCGTCGAGCAGTTCTGCGCGCCCCATGATCGCCTGGAGCGGGTTCCTGATATGGTCGGCAAGCAGAGCAAACTGCTCCATGTTCCGCTCGACCTGAGCATAGGCCTTCGATTTCAGGTCCTCAACCTCCCTCTGGGCAGTGATGTCCCGGACGACGGTGATGATCCGCGCAACCTCGCCGTGCTCGATGATCGGGATCCGCATCTCCCGGAGAGTCACGGTCTGATCGCCGAACCTGAGAGACCGCTCAGACGTCAGCGGCCGCCCGGTCCGCACGACCCGCTCGTACTGCTGCCTCACGGAGGGCGGGAGGAACGGCAGGACGGTAAAGATATCCTTCCCGACGACGTTCGTCGCAAGCCCGTGTTCTTCGCACCAGGCGATGAAGGCGTCGTTTGCGAGGAGGAGGGTGAGCCCGGTGTCGACGACGATGACGGCGTCGGTGATGGCGTCAAGGACAATCTGGTAGAGGTTCTCCGACTCCCTGAAGATGTACTCGGACTGCTTCCGGTCGAGTGCGCTCGCGATGATGTGGACGGCGGCATGGAGGAGGGCGATATCCTCGTTCACGAACCGGGCATCGCCGGTGTTCCGGTCTAATCCGACAAAGCCGACGACCACCCCGTTCAGCCGGAGGGGGATCATCAGCGCCGCGGTGACACCGTGCCGCTTCAGGAACTCGCGCTCCTCTCTCCGCGGCCGCCCTTCCCCGGGCGCTCCGTCGACATACACCGTCTCGCCGTTCAGGACCCGGCCGGCCCACCAGGGGAGATCGCCCGGGAGGATCTTCTGGAACTCCCCCCGCCGGGGTCTCTGCCCCGGCGCGCACCACTCGTGCGTTGTGCCAAGGAGCGTCCTTGCGTCGTTGAAGAGGGTGAGGCCGGCCCTGCATGCCCCGCACGCACGGCCGAGGTCCCGGAGCGAGTCGTCGATGGCCGGATCGATCTGCATGGGGTCCATGAAGCGTGCGGGCATCGCCGCGACGGCACGCTCGAGGCTGCGGCGTTGACCGGGCGGGTCCTCCGGTTTTTGCTGCGCGGCAACGTCAGGGCACGAGAGGAGGAGCCAGGGATACCCCGTCCCGGGGTCACGAACAGTGCTGATCGAGACCCGGACGTCAAAGAGCGACCCGTCTCCCCGCCGGGCGGAAACCGTCCCGGTCCACCGGCCGGCAGAGAGGGCCTGGCCGGTCCAGTCCGGCCACTCCCCCGGGGAGGGGCAGAGGATATCTACGGATTTTCCGACCAGGCTCTCAGGGTCGTAGCCCCACATGGCAAGCAGTGAAGCGTTGGCGAAGACGATGCGCCCTTCCCGGTCGGCGATGCAGGTCCCGGAGAGCGATGTCTCGGCCACCTGCTGCAGCACCGCAGCGGTAACGTCCCCGGCGGGGACGGGAGTCTCGCCTCTCTGCGAGTCCTGATCGCCCACCGGTCGTCCTCGAGGTTCGCCGGCCGCGAAACTCTTCACTGTATGCGGTTCCATGTCCTGATCGTCCCGGGCGGCCCGCGGGATCGCGAGTCCCTCCCTCCCGGGATGGGGCCGCACGCTGCCGCGCTCCGGATCTCCTGCCCGGAGCGGATAGGATGATCAATCCCTCGCACTATATCATTTTTTCCATTTGAGTTCCGGCAATCCGCGGCCGCGATCGTGCTCCCGGCCACCGGGCACATGTTCAGGCGACGGGGAGAGGACTGCCAGCTCTCGGCCGGGGGGAGGCAATCAGGTGTTCGCCCCCCACCCTCGCGAATAGCTCCGGTACATCACCAGGAGCGCGGTCCCGATCAGGAGGAAGACGGCAACCGACACCCAGGTCCCGGCTCCTGCCGGGACGAGGTTCACGATATAGTCGATCCCAAGGGCGATGGTGAAACTGCCGATGATACCGCCGATGGTGATGCAGGAGAGGACCTCGGTCTTCGTCATCCCGAGCATCCTCCCGAGGATGGAACCGACGATGCTCCCCGACCCGTCAAAGGGGAGGCTCACGAAGGCGATGAGCCCGACGAAGTAGAGCCGTTCGAGCCACGGCCGCCGGTCCAGGTAGGCGCGGCCCGCCGTCACGAACCGCCGGACCCGGGGGCCGACATAGGGCACGCGCAGGACCAGCGGGAAGTTCCAGGCCATGAAGAGCCCGCCGGCGAAGTCCAGGAACGCCAGGGTGAGCGCGATCAGCCACCAGGGGATGCCAAGAAGGATGCTGAGCGGGATGATCGTCTCCCGACCGAGCGGTGGAACGATGTAAGCGACCATCATCCCGACGAGCAGCAACCACTGCTCCGCCGGGAGGAAAAGCCCGACAGCGGCAAGAAAAACCCCGCAGAGCAGGAACGGGACCGAGATCGCGAGCGGGGTCGCCCGGTCGTCAACCCCGTCGTCGCCCCATACGCCGGTCTGCCGCATGAACCGCCGCCCGGAACTCCCCCGGTCACCCCTCTCCGCCGGCGGGAGGGGTGGGCCCCCGGGTCTTCAGGATATGCTCGACAATCTTCGAGGAACTCGCAAGCGGGCCGGGATACCCCGATATCCTGACGACATCCGCGCCGAGTCCCCGTTCCCGGAGCCTCTGCCGGAGGTTCTCCTCGTCAAAGTGCTGGTTGAACCCGAGCGTGATGATATCGGGTTCCAGCTCCGCGATCGGCCTGAACATGTCGTGGAGGTCGCCAAGGAGCGCACGATCGACCGGTTTTAATGCCCGGACCATCCGGAGCCTCTGGTCCTCCGGGAGGATTGGCCTTGGCTTATGCTTCACGTTCGCATCCCGCGCCACGATCACGGAGAGTTCATCGCCGAGGTTCCGGGACTCTTCAAGGTAGTAGAGGTGCCCCGGGTGGAGGATGTCAAACGTGCCCGTTGCGACCACACGGATCATCCGACCACCTCGAGGCGGACGGGGCGACCGTCCGCCCGGTAACTCCGCCAGTCCCGCTCCCCGTAAGGATACCCGACAATGATGTGATACCGCCCTACCGTGGGGAAGAACCGTAGATCCGCCGGCGACGGCGAGAGGACGCCGTTCGGGTGGCTATGAGCGCTGCCGGCCTGGTGGATGTCCAGCGGGAGCATGTCGATGAAGAACGAGGCGCTCTCTTCCCTGACGATGGTGCCGGGCACCAGGTCGAGGTCCCGGATGATGCCGTCCCGCTCCCGCAACACGGCAACAAACTCGTTTGGGTGATGCTCCCGCCCGAGCTCGAAGAGCATCGCAAGCAGATCCCTGCTGATCCCGCGTATAGCCATTCTACTGAATAGTTTGGGGGAAGTAAACATAAGCCCTCGCGTCCGGCATATGCCATACCCGGCCGGAGCACCCGGCCCGTCCGGAACCCGGAGGAAAAAAGGGGGCGTTTAAGGGATGACCCGTCCCGGCGGCGGGGCATCCGGAGTCTGGTTCTCCACCGGGGTCTGATTTTCCACTGGAGTCTGGTTTTCTACCGGAGTCAGGTTTTCCGGCAGCACGAGACCCGGCGGAACGAGGACCGTATCGATGATCTGCATGACACCGTTTGAGGCCGTGATATCGGGTGTGACGATCGTGGCGTTCTCTACCGTGAGGTTGCCGTCGGCCGTGCTGACGGTGAGGTTATCCCCGGTGAGCGTCGGGAGAACCGTCTCGTTCCCGGTGGCATTCGCCCTCGCCATCAGGTCTTCCACGGTATAGGCCCCCCTCACCACGTGGTGCATGAGCAGGGTATCCAGCAGCTCCGTGTCGTTTAAGAGCGCTGCAACGGTCTCGTTGCCGAGAGCCGCAAAGGCGGCATTGTCCGGTGCAAACACCGTATACGGCCCGCCGGCGGCAAGCACCGTCTGCGTGAGACCGGCCTTCCCGACAGCCTCGCCGAAGGCGGTCAGGAACTCATTCCCGGCAACCTGATCGGCAAGCGTCACGTTCCCGGGCTCCCCCCCGGGGGTCCTGTTCCCATCCGCGCCGACCGCCATCCCCTCCGGAACGACGATGACGACGCCCTGCATGGGCGTCCGCTGCTGCGAGACGTTGAGCGTACAGCCGTAGGGGTAGGTCCCCGTATCGGTGAAGGTGTAGTTGAACGTCTCGTTCTGCTCTATCGGCCCGGAGTCAAAGAATCCGTCCGTGCTCGTGACCGTATGGCTGATGGGGTCGTGATTCGTCCAGGTTACTGTTGTGTTGCTCTCGACGGTGAGTGAGGCGGGATGGTACGATCCGCCCAGTATCTCGACGCCGGCAGTCGCCGCCAGGGCAGGCAGGGCGACGAGACTGATGGCCAGGGCCGTTACAAGCCCGAGTATGATTGGATTTCTTCTCATGCAGTTTTCACCACGCTTATGAATCCTGACAGGGAGAGCAACCGATCATCCCCGGAGATGAAGCCCGGCGGCCTTCGGTCTCCGGCGAGCGTGCCGCTCACCGCTGCACGGGGTTTGAAATAATTGGCATATTATATAATAGTTATTATATTCGGGGAAACTGCCGGAACCTCCAACCGGGTCCGGCCATCGCCACCAGGGAAAAAACACGGGATCCGGTTGCTCAGAACGGCCCGTCCTGTTCGAAGCTCCGCCGCAGCCGGATGGCAAGTTCCGCCTTGAAGAGTTCCTTGCCGAGGTAGGCGGCGTGGTCGAGCCGGGAGAGGCTCCCGTTCGCGAGGAGTGTGTGAAAGACGTCCTCCCAATGCCTCCCCCGCACGGCGCGGCCCCGGTGGACCGCGACGATACAATCCTCCTCGATGCCGATGCGGATACACCCGAGAGGGTCGTAGACGATCTCGTCGGGCGCGGGATACGCGTCCGTGACGCTCCCGTACTCCAGCGGGGGTTCGCGCCGCCGCCGTTTCTCTTTCAGGACCAGGAGATCGAGCCCGAGATCTTTGGGGTATGGGCGGTCGGTCATCAGCGCCATCATATCGGTTGCCCGCCGCATCTCCGCCACCGATCCCCGGGTCTTGTCGCTGTGCTCGCTCGTGAAGATGATGGCGGCGCCGACCTCGTGTGCCATACCCGCGAGCAGCGCATTCGCACCCGTGGAGTCGGCGTCAAGGAGTTCGACGACGTTTCCCGCCCCGAAGAAGAGCGGGCAGGGGAGATGCGGGAAACCGGAGAGCGAGCCGGTGAGCCCGGAGCCCACCGGCTGGAGGAGGGGGTCGGCGATCAGGCAGGAGATCCCGGCCTCCGTTGCCGCCGCCAGGTTCTCTTGAAGCGTCCGTTCCCGCGGCACCACGACCGCCGCCACCCCGGCATCCGCGACCGCCGCCCCGACGACGGGGATGTTTCCCTCGTGCAGGGAGAGGACCAGGTCAGCGCGGGAGAGCGCCGCAGCGATGAGGCGGGGGTCCTGGGTATCGACCGCCAGAGGCCCTTCGATCTCCTCAAGGGCTGTAAAGCACCGCTCGACGTCCCCCGGGGTCGCGTCGAACCCGAACCCCAGGTCCACGATATCGGCCCCGTCGGCAAAGAACCGGCGGACCTCATCGACGAGATCGTCGCGCCTGTGCGCGTCCATGATCTCCGCGAGCACCTTCATCCGTGAGCCTCCGCCGATCTTTCTGCCCCGGATGATGAAATCGGCGTCCGCCTCGGCCTCCCGGAGCGCCACCTGGCGGCAGGCCTCTCTCCGGCGCGTCTCTGCAAGGAAGTCGTCGGCGGGGACGGTCTTTGAGAGACTGACCTGATCGAGCACGCCGAGGACCAGCGGGAGGTCGGCGGCATGCCGCGGGCCCCGGTAGACCGGGACGCCGGTCTCCCGTTCGACATCGGCAAAGGATGCGGTGCACATCCCGGAAACGACCGCCATATCGTAGTCGCGGCCGGAAAGCAGCCTCAGGAGGTCGCCGGGCGTAAGGAACGATGCGATCTCGCCGGTAACCACCACGTCTATCTCGTAGCGGCCGCGGAAACGCTCAGCCGCCGCCTTCACGATTGCGACCGTTGCCAACCCGGTCGGGAGGAGGATGCGCATACACTTCAATTATTATTCAGCGGGTGACAAATAATCTGATCTCATGCTGCGGTGCGATCTGCATGTCCACACCAGGTTCTCCAGGGACGGAGAGAGCAGTGTCGAGGAAATCCTGGAGCGAGCGGAGGCAGTCGGTCTCGATGCCGTCGCGATCACCGATCACGACACGGTGGAAGGCGCCCGCTACGCCCTCCGGTGCAGCACCCCCGTGACCGTGATCCCGGGGACCGAGGTATCGACGCGGCAGGGCCACCTGCTCGCTCTCGGGGTCACGCAACCCCTGCCGGCAGGACTTGACTTCCTCGAAACCGTCACTCTCGCCCGCGCCCGGGGAGCCCTGCTGATCCTCCCGCACCCCTACCACCGCTGGCGCCACGGCGTCGGGAGGAAACTTGCGGCCGGTATCGGGGCGGTGGATGCCGTGGAGGTCTTCAACAGCCGCTACATCACCGGGTCGGCGAACCGGAAGGCCGCGGTCATTGCACGGAGATTCGGGAAACCCGGGGTTGCCGGAAGTGACGCCCACAACGCCCGGTACGTCGGGTTCGGGGTCACGTACGTCACGGCCGAGCCCGATGCAGCCTCCATCCTCTCCGCGATCCGGGAGGGGCGGACGATGGCGGGAGGGAGGATGACCCCGCTGCACACCTACACCCACCAGTCCCTCAGGGGCGCTCTCCAGCGGATTCGGCGAACGGTACAACGATGAATCTGGCGTTCCGCTTTTCGTACTTCGGGGACCACTTTTTCGGTTCGCAGGTGCAACCTCTCCTCCGCACCGTGGAGGGCGAGTTCATCGCGGCGGCGAGGCGCCTCCATCTCTTCGACGACCGTCGGACGGCAAACTTCGCCACCGCCGGCCGCACCGACCGCGGGGTGCATGCCCGCGGTCAGGTCTGCTCGTTTGCGACCGATATGCCGGAGCGGGCGGTGGAGAGGCTGAACCAGGTGCTCCCGGAGGACATCTGGTGCACAGCGTGGGCTGTGGTGCCGGAGGGGTTCCACCCCCGGTACAGCGCCATATCGAGGACCTATCGCTATTACTTCTTCCCCGCGCCCGGCAACACCGCTGCCATGCACGAAGCGGCGCAGGAGTTCGTCGGGCTGCACGACTTCTCATCGTTCTCTCGCGCCGGCGACCGGAACCCCGAACGGCGGATCCTTGCGGCGCGGGTCTTTGAGGAGGGGCTGTTTGCCGTCTTTGAGGTGACCGGGGAGAGCTTCCTCTGGAATATGGTCCGGTGCATGGCAACGGCGCTCGAACGGGTGGGGCAGGAGGAGGCGGGCCGAGGCGAGATCGCCCGGCTCCTTGCGGGACCGGCAGACGAGAGGCTCCCTGCCGCTCCCCCGGAGGGGCTGATCCTCTGGGAGATCGAGTACGGGATCTCCTTTACGCCGCTTCCCGCCGACGAGAAGAGCCGCCGGTACCCGGTCGGCCGTCACCGCTACCACACGCTCATGGCGGAGGTCTCCACATGCCTTGTGCCGGGAGGGGAACCGCCGGGGTGATCCGCCCCCGCCGATCTCGGCGGCAGCCGAAGCACAGATATAAACATTCCTGATGCGGCAAACCGAGGGCAGAGGCTACCGGGAAACGAGTCCTTCTCATCACCGCCGATTAAAAAGGATCCGACCGCAGACAGCGAATCCCCTAAAGGGGGTGCGGCAGGGTAAATCGGGCTTTCCCCCTGTTACCCGGGAAAGCTAACCTTAAGCCTTCCGGATAACAAAACATGCGATAGCCCGGTGCCGCCGGAATCGTGGCATAAGGACCTGCAATCTTCGATCGATACGTGGCCATGAGTCACGGCCTCAGGACAGAAGCATTTAACTAGTCCGGCGGCCCCTTAAGGCCCCCATTGTAAAGCAAAATTAGCTTATTTTACCGTTTTGTTAAGGATTAAAGCTTAATAATAACCTATTAATATATGCCAGCACAGTCCCGTTTCAGTACGTCAAGAGGGGAAAGTGGATGTACGACAAGGATCCGGTTCGGGCGAGACCACCCGCTCACCATGAGGGGTGGTTCGCCGAAGAGACAACTGTGCCATTGCCGCAGTTCATTGATGCAGAGACAGACAGATGGATCGAACGGCATATACCCCGGGAACTCGGAGAGGGGAGCGCGATGGATATCCCCGCTCTCCGCTGCGAGGTCCAGGAGCAGGTCAACCCGCTGAGGATGCCGACGGCCCCGGGGTACCGGCGGGTGATGGACGAAACCGCTGATACTACCGCCATCCCATCCCGCCGGTCAGGCGGGATGAGGACCCTCGCGGCGATCCCCTGTTTCAACGAAGAGATCGCCATCGGGTCAGTCGTCCTGATGGCCCGGCTGCACGCTGACGAAGTCCTGGTGATAGATGACGGGTGCACGGACGGCACCGCAAAGGTCGCCAGGGATGCCGGAGCGACCGTCATCTCGCACGGGGCCCAGATGGGAAAAGGGCGGGGGATCAGGAGCGCTCTCCGGTACGCGGTCGATCACGACTATGACTGCCTGGTCTTCATGGACGGAGACGGTCAGCACAACCCCAGGGAGATACCCCTCCTGGTCGAACCGATCCTCACCGATACCGCCGATCTCGTCATCGGCTTTCGGACCTTCGACCAGATGCCCTTTTACCGGAGGTTCGGCCGGGCCGTGCTCGACATCGCCTCAAGCAATGGCAGTTCGATCACCGACTCCCAGTGCGGGTTCCGTGCGCTGAACAGGACGACCATGGAGGCGATGCTCAACGGACTGAAAAAGGATGATTTTTCGACCGAGTCAGAGATGCTCAGAACAGCCCAGGAAAAGTGCCTGCGCGTCGGGGAGACGCCGATCAACTGTAAGTACGGCGGCGATCTCAGTACGTCCACAAAGAACCCCGTATCCCACGCGATAGAGGTGCTCGGATCGATATTCTGGCTCGCCGTGGAGAGAAAACCCCTCCTGCATATCGGGCTCCCCGGACTTGCCGCGATCCTCGCTGGCGTGTTTCTCCTTCTTCAGTTCTTCCAGGGGTTCAATGAGACGGGTCTCATCGCGATCGAGCAGGGGATGCTTGCATCTCTCTTCCTGATCCCGGGGACCGTCGCTCTCATCGTAGGCCTGATGCTCGCTCTCATTGCACGACTGCGGGAGTGAGGAGGGGAGATGAGATACGATACAGGGGAGGAGCGGAGAATGATTGGAATAATACTCGGAACAAGGCCGGAGATCATCAAGATGTCTCCGGTCATCAGGGAATGCGAGAGGAGAGGCCTCGACTACTTCATCCTTCATACAGGACAGCACTACACCTACGAGATGGACCGGCTCTTCTTTGAGGAACTTGAACTCCCGGACCCCGACTACAACCTTGACGTGGGTTCCGGGAGTCAGGCCGGCCAGACAGCGAAGATCATGACCGGCGTCGAGGACGTCCTCGTGAAGGAGGCGCCCGACCTCGTCCTGGTGCAGGGGGACACGAACACTGTCATGGCCGGGGCTCTCGCCGCGTCGAAACTTCACGTGCGGGTGGGACACATCGAGGCGGGTCTCCGGAGTTTCAACCGCTGGATGCCGGAAGAGATCAACCGGGTGCTTACCGACCATATATCGGATTACCTCTTCGCTCCGACGGAGAACGCCCGGGAGAACCTCCTCGCGGAGGGCATCGCGGACAGGAAGATCTGCGTGACCGGCAACACCGTCGTCGACGCGGTCTACCAGAACCTCGATATATCGAGGAGGAAGGTCAGCATCCTCAAAGACCTCGACCTCGAACCCCGCGAATACTTCCTCGTCACCGCCCACCGGCAGGAGAACGTGGACAACCGGGCACGGCTCAAGGGGATCCTGAAAGGGCTTGAGGGGGTGCAGAAGGAGTTCGCCCTGCCGGTCGTCTTCCCGGTTCACCCGAGGACCGAAAAAAGGATCAAGGAGCTCGGCATCGGCGTCGATGGGTTAAACCTCACCAAACCCTTCGGGTTCCTTGAATTCCTGCAGTTAGAGTCGCAGGCAAAGGTCGTGCTGACCGATTCCGGCGGCGTCCAGGAAGAGACCTGTATTCTCGGCGTTCCCTGCGCGACGATGCGCTACGACACGGAGCGGCCCGAGACGCTGGAGGTGGGATCGAACATCCTGGTCGGTGCCGACTCAGGGAAGATCCTTGAGGGGGTTCGCTCGGCGGCTACCCGGAAGCGTGGCTGGGAGAACCCCTACGGGGATGGTATTGCCGGAAAGATGATCGTCATGGTCTGTGCGGCAGCACGGTCCCAATAACCGCACGAGGAGATAATGCACATGAAGATCTGTGTACTGGGATTAGGATACATCGGGTTGCCGACCGCGCTGCTGTTCGCCGCTCACGGGGCGGATGTTGTGGGTGTCGATGTGAAACAGAGCGTGGTGGACTACCTGAACCACGGAAACCTCCCGTTCAGGGAACCGGGGCTCGAAGACCTGTACCGTGAGGCAGAAGGACGGTTCGTCGCGAGGACCAGGCCCGAGGCCGCGGACGTCTTCCTGATCGCCGTACCGACACCCCTGGACCAGGCAACAAAGGTCTCCGACCTCTCATACGTCAAGAAAGCGGCCGACTCGATCGCCCCCCACCTCGCCAAGGGGAACCTGGTCATCCTCGAATCGACCGTCCCGCCTGGAACGAGCGAACGGGTCGTGATCCCCAGGCTCGAGAAGAGCGGCATATCCATCGGGGATTTCCTCTACGCCCACTGTCCCGAGCGGGCGATACCCGGGCGGACCCTGCAGGAGATGACGGAGAACAGCCGCATCATCGGCGGGTACGACCGGGATTCAACCGACCGGGCGATCTCTATCTATCAGGCCTTCGTCCGCGGGCAGATCTACCAGACCGATACGAGGACGGCGGAGTTCGTCAAACTGATGGAGAACACCTGCCGCGATGTGAACATCGCGCTCGCAAACGAGTTCGCCCAGCTCGCGGAGGAGTGCGGGATCAACGTCTGGGAGGCCATCACTCTTGCAAACAAACATCCCCGGGTCTCCATCCTGAACCCCGGCCCCGGGGTGGGAGGGCATTGCATCGCCATCGACCCCTGGTTCCTGACCGAGAACTCTACACGGTGCAGGATGGTCTCCACGGCACGGGAGGTCAACGACTCCATGCCGAACTACGTGCTGCATGTCGCCCGCAACCTGCTTGCCGGCACCAGGGATCCGACGATCGCCATCTTCGGCGTCGCCTACAAGGGCAACATCAGCGATACCCGGGAGAGCCCGGCGTTTAAGTTCATCCAGCTCGCCGAGAACGAGGGGTACGCCATCAGGTGCCACGACCCCCACGTGGGGGAGTTCCCGCACCCACTTATGGATGTGGCGGATGCGGCTGCCGGGAGCGACTGCATCGTCGTACTCGCCGATCATGACTGTTTCCGCACGATCGATCCTGCGAGACTCCGGGTGCGAACGAAACTTGTCATCGATGCGAGGAACATACTCGACCACGAGAAGTGGGCCGATCAGGGTTTTGCCGTCAGGGTGCTGGGTGACGGTTCATCGGTGCAGCCGGTGCCGCTCGGCGAGGTTATGCCTTCGGCGGGCCTGTACCCAGCGAACCCGGCGCGGCCGATCACACCCACGTCACCGCCATCTATTTCTCTGCTCTCTCCGAACGGGCGGGAGGGGTTCCTCTAACCCCCCGCCCGGAGCGGCGGGGGAGGGAGCCGCAATCCGTCTTTGCAAATACAATCTGACATCACGAGGAGTTCCATGAAGCGGGTATGCATCGTATCACAGCACTTCCCACCGGAGAAATCAGGAAACGCATCGCGTATCCACGATACCGCCGCGCACCTGGCAGACCTGGGTTTCGACGTGACCGTGCTTGCGCCCCATCCCACGTTTCCCACCGGTTCGTTCCAGCGTACCTGGCGTCGATCCGACGTACAGGAGGTCGGCGGTGTCCGGGTTGTGCGTCTCTGGACGTGGCAACCGGCATCCGGGGACCCCGGGTTCCTGAGCAGGATGGCGTATTACCTCCTCTTCCCGCTCCACGCCGCGCTCTGGCTTCTCTTTGCCCGGGATCGGTTCGACGTGATCGTCACGTCCGCACCCCCTCTCTTCACCGGGCTCCCGGGGTATGCCCTGAAACGGACGTCGTCGGCAAAGTGGATCCTCGATATCCGCGACCTCTGGATCGACGCATCGATCGGTCTTGGATTCCTGAAGGAGGGGAGCATCTCCGAGAAATTGAGCCGGAGGTTCGAGCAGCTCTGCCTCTCGCGGGCGGACCTTGTCGGCGTCACGACGGAAGAACTCGGCCGGAGGATCGCGTCCCGTTACCGGGTCACGGCCCCCATGGAATTGATGCCGAACGGCGTCGATACCGATCTCTTCCGCCCCACGAACGGCGAAAAGAAGCGGCAGATCATCTACGCCGGCAACGTCGGGCACGCCCAGGACCTCGATAAGGTGGCTCTCGCGGTCAAGTCGATGAACGGCACCTACAACCTGAAATTCCTCATCGTCGGCGACGGCGACACACGGGAGTACCTGGAAAAGATGGTGAAGACCGAGAACCTGACCGACTCGATCATCTTCACAGGCATCCTCCCGCGCGAGGAGATCCCGCGGCTGCTCTCCGAGTCGCTCGTGGGGGTGGCGCCCCTGAAGAGGCTCGCGAACCTCGAGTACGCCGCTCCCACCAAAGCCTACGAATATATGGCGTGCGAGCTGCCCTTCCTCGGTTGCGGGGACGGCGAGATCGCCCACCTCGCGCATGAGTCGGGGGCCGGGGTCATCGCCGGCAACACGCCGGAGGCTATCGCCGCGACGCTCTCCTCGCTCCTTGACGACCCGGGGAGGATGGAGGAGATGGGCCGCCGGGGACGGGAGTACGTCGCAGAGCACTACAACCGCAGAGCGATCGCCCTGAAACTGAAGCAGCATATCGAGAGGATGACATGGACGGGCGCCTGACGTCGCTTCTCTCCCGGGTTGGCGGGACGGTCCGGGAGCTTTTAGTCGTCGACGGCGAGACGGCGTACATCCGCGACCCGGTCTTTCCGGTCGTCCGGAACCGCGTGCACGCTGAGGTTTGTAAGGCGATGCTCCGTTCCGGCGGCGACCCGCTGGTGGGCCCGATCCTGAACTACGTCACGGCCTGCCAGAACCCTGACGGGTCATGGAACGAGGTCCACGTCAACTACAACGAACCCTCAGCCCTGATCACCGCAATCATCGGCGACGCGCTCCTCGAGGCGGCGGACCGGTATCGCCACGAAGAGGCGGTCGAGAAGGCCCGGGACTTCGTCCTCGCATCCGAGAGGCGTCCAGGCTACTTCCTGAAATCCGCGGGATATACGGCCGACCACCTGAACGTCGACGCTTCCTGTGGGGCGTTCCTCGCCCGGTACGCGGAGCGGTATGATGACCGGGACGCCCGTGCGGCTGCTCTCCGGGCGGCGGAGAACGTCGTCTCCCACCAGCGGGGTGGTGTCTACCCCTATGCCGTCGATAAGGGGACCTACGCCTACGTCTTCGACCTCCCCTGCATCCACTACCAGGGGGTGACGATCTACTACCTGGCAAAGATAAACGACGTGCTCCGGGACGACCGGATCGACCGGAGCATCGCGGAGGGGGCCCGGTGGCTCGCGGCCGCCCAGCGCCCCGACGGCAGGTTCGACTGGTCGGGAAGCGGGCTCTCCTTCGCCTATTATCTCAGCGGGGCGTACGCGTTTGCCCAGGCCTCCTTTGCCTACGCATCCCGCCTGGATGGCCGCTACCGGGAGCACGCCGACCTCTGCCTCAACTGGCTCGATGCGAACGTCCGTGGTCTTGCGCCCCGGTGGGAGCCGGGCTCCTGGAGCGATCTCCCTCTTTCGGTCGCGGCGGCGGCAAAGACCGCGTCGCTTGGGGGATACCCGCTCCGGCACCGGGCGTTCCGGTTCGGCTACGGCATGTACCGGGAGGTCGCCCGCAGGCGCCATAGCTCGACTGCGGAGACGCGAACGTTTGAGGCCCTCTGCCGGGTGCTCGGGATCAGGCCGTCGACCGTGGAGCCATCGAGGAACTTTCCCGATCTCTTCATGACGTCAGAGATGCTCGATTGCCTCAGCCAGTCAGGGATATGGGGGGAAAAGAGATGAGACAGGTATTACTCGACCTGCAATCAGGGTCCATCGAGGTGGAGGACGTTCCCGTCCCCGCCGTAACGAAAGGAGTCGTTGTTGAGAACGCCTACTCCCTCATCAGCGCCGGCACGGAGTCTTCGCTGATCAACCTTGCAGGGCAGTCGCTCGTCGGCAAGGCGAGGTCGCGCCCCGACGACGTGAAGAAGGTTCTCCAGAAGATCGGGACGGACGGCCCCCTCCCGGCATACCGGCAGGCGATGAGCCGCCTCACAAAGCCTGAACCGCTCGGCTACAGCTGTGCCGGCACCGTGGTCAGGACCGGGACCGACGATTTCGAGGTCGGCGACCGCGTCGCCTGCGCCGGGGCCGGGTATGCGGTGCACGCCGAGTACGTTGCGGTCCCAAAGAACCTCTGCGTCAGGGTTCCGGACGGCGTCAGTTTCAGGGAGGCGGCGTTCACGACCGTCGGGTCGATCGCGATGCACGGCATCCGGAACGCCCGGGTCACGGTGGGCGAAAACGTCGCGGTAATCGGGCTCGGGCTTATCGGACTCCTTACCGTCCAGATCCTCAAAGCCGCGGGGTGCCGGGTGATCGGGATCGATATCGACCGGGAGAAACTCGCGCTCGCGGCGCGACTTGGTGCCGATGCCATCTCGAACTACGACGGCCTCACGGAGAGGATGAAGGTCTTCTCGCCGTTCGGAGCGGACGCGGTCGTCATCACCGCGGCCACCCCATCAAGCGCCCCCGTCGAGACCGCGGGCCGCCTGGTCAGGGATAAGGGCAGGGTCGTGGTCGTCGGGAACGTAGGGATGAACGTGCCCCGCGACGTCTTCTACGAGAAGGAGGCGGAGGTCGTCGTCTCCCGGTCTTACGGCCCCGGGCGCTACGACCGGAACTACGAGGAGCGGGGGATCGACTACCCGATCTACGTCCGGTGGACGGAGCGGAGGAACATGGAGGCGTTTCTCGATCTCGTGCAGCAGAAGAAGATCGACCTCGACCACCTGATCACCCACACCTTCCCGCTCGATAGCGCACCGGAGGCCTACAATCTCATCAGTACCGGAAAAGAGCGGTATATCGGCGTCCTCCTGCAGTACAGCCCGAACGGCGCGGGCGCCGCCGGCACGGTCACCCGCCTCGCGGAGCCGGAGGCCCGGAGGCGGGAGGCGCCGGCCGGGGCGCGGACGATCGGGTGTATCGGCGCAGGGGTCCACGCCCAGAGCGCCCTCTACCCGAACCTCCCGGGGCTCCCGGTGAACCTCGGCGGAGTCGCGACCGCGACGGGGCTCTCGGCGCACTCGGTCGCGAAGAAGTACGGCTTTGCCTACTGCACCACCGATTACCGCACGATCCTCGACGACCCCGGGATCGATGCGGTGCTGATCGCGACCCGAAACGACCTGCACGCCCCCATGGCAATCGACGCGTTGCGTGCCGGCAAAGACGTCTTCGTGGAGAAACCCCTTGCAACGGAGATCGACGGGCTCCGGGGGGTGGTCCGGGCATACAACGAGTCCGGAAAGCGGCTGATGGTCGGGTTCAACCGGCGCTTCTCCCCGCTTGCGCGGAGGATGAAGGAGTTCTTCGGCAATCGGGCGACGCCGATGGTCCTGCACTACCGGGTCAACGCCGGGCAGATCCCGCCCGGACACTGGGTCCACGACGACGAGCAGGGCGGCGGGATGCTGATATCGGAATGCTGCCACTTCATTGATTTCATGCAGTACATGACCGGGGCACGACCAGTCCAGGTCTACGCCCGGGCGATCGAGCCGACCGGGAACCTCCGGAAGTACGACAACTTCCAGGCGACGCTGGCGTTCGACGACGGGTCGCTCGGCACCGTCACCTACACGACGCTCGGCGACCGCTCCTACTCAAAGGAGACCGTCGAGGTCTTCTGCGACAACGCCGTCGGGAGGATCACCGACTTCCGCGACCTCGAACTCCGGCGGGGCGGGAAGGTATCGAGGGAGAGGCGGTGGCTCGCCCAGGAGAAGGGGTTTGCCGAGGAGCTCCTGGCGTTCGTGAAGGGAGAGGAGGCGGACTTCGCCGGCAGCGTCGCGACGACGCTTGCGACGTTTCAAGCGTGGGAGTCGATCGATACCGGCGCGCCTAAAGAGATCGATCTCGGGCGGGTCGGGCTCTGAAACACTCCCGGACATCGCCTATTTTAGCTGCGATCGTTGGCGTCCCCTTCGCGTTCTCGAAGAACTTCGTACATCTCAAACTCCGTTCCTTACAGAACATCGCAACCGGGGAGAGTCCGGGCCTCATATACCCTCGGCTCAGCGGGAGGCTTGCAATGAAAATATGGGCGTGAGAAGATTTTACAGAGACGAGAGCCGGGCATTCCGCACGTACGCGAGCTGCTCGCGGATCCTCTCCGGGATCGTCCGGGGGTCCTGTCTCTCGACGGCCTCCCGCCACCCGTCATCCCGGCACGAGCAGTCCAGCCCTTCGAACTCCGCCGTATCGAAATGGCAGTTGTAGCGCTCGATCGCTTTGCCGAGCTCGGCATCGCACTTCCCGCAGTTCCGGGCCCAGTCGAGAGACTCGACCGAGTAGGTCCAGGGGCTGACATAGACATGGGCGCGGTCCCCGAACCGCTCCCGGCACTCCTGCAGGAGGTCGACGAGGCTCCAGAGCCACGGCGGCCGGTAGAGGTTATTCTTCCAGAGTTCGTGCACGACGGTGTTCTTCTCGACCGTCGTCACCTCGAGGTCAACATACTCGATCCCACGGGAGACACAGTAGGCCACGGTCCTGAGGACATCGTCTACCGCCTCCGCATCGGTGAGGAACGGGGGTTTGACGAGAAGGAGCGGCTTTGTCAGAACACCCATACCCCGCATCCTCGAATGGAAGAGATCGAAGTTATGGGCCGAGAACCCCTTGTTGATGCAGAGGTTCATCACCTGCGGGTCTGCGGACTCAAACCCGAACGCCACCTCGAGCTGCCGCCCGCCTAAGGCCTTCTTCATCTTCTGCACGTGCTCGTCGGGCGAATAATCGATCCTCGACTCGACGACCACCTTCTTTATGTTTTTGTAGCCGTCGATGTATGAGCAGATCTTTTCGATAGCGGCAGCCGGCATCTCGCGCTCGTTAAAGATATTTCCGTCGTTGTAGATCGAGACGACCGGGTAGTCCCCGAGATCGACGGCGTCCATCACGTACTCGAACTGTGCGACGTACTCCTCCGCCGAGACCGCCCTGCCCCGGGACGTCGCACAATAAAATCCGCACATGGTGCATCCCCCGGTCTTCTCAACCCACTCGCAACCCGTGGAGCGGAGGAAGACGATCAATCGCCTGATGGGCCGATCGTCAAGATGCCCGATCCGCTCCTCCCAGCCGATGGGAACGGTGAAATCGAGATCACCCGGGACGGACCCGTTCTGCCTGCGCAGACCACCGGCCAATGCCCGTATCTCGTCCA